>NZ_JBIWCN010000004.1:0-461748 GCF_044761525.1 Streptomyces sp. NPDC097595
CGGGTGATCTTGGTCGTGAACCCGTCTACCAGGAGC
Source organism: Streptomyces sp. NPDC097595 (assembly GCF_044761525.1). Taxonomy (NCBI): domain Bacteria; kingdom Bacillati; phylum Actinomycetota; class Actinomycetes; order Kitasatosporales; family Streptomycetaceae; genus Streptomyces; species Streptomyces sp. NPDC097595. Next base: position 37 of record NZ_JBIWCN010000004.1, read on the forward strand.
TTCGTCGGTTCGTACAGCCCGCCAACCGCCAGGCCGCGCGGTCAGGTTGGAAAGGGCTCCGTAACTCTTGGCAAAGCAAGAACAGTTGTAGGCCGAATCCCTTGCACCGCCACCTGCAACCGGCAGATCTTTCGCAGCGATCGCCACCCGTGCAAGGGCGTCTGGCGACCTCAGCTCGCCCAGGGCATGGCTGGTTGCACTCCAGGGCCGCCCCACCATCGGACGCGAGACTCGCAACTGTGCGTAATGTGAAGACCATCACTGAGGCCGGCCTCAAGTAAGGGTCTCCCCCAGTCCCACCATATCCAGCAGTGCCCGTAGTTCCGGTGGGGTGCCGTGCAGGCGCAGGTTCGGGGCGCCCTTTCTGCGGGCTGTCAGGCAGAGGCGGGCGATCGCCTCGACCGTGGTCAGGTCCGGGTGGACGACGCCGCTCAGGTCGCAGTGCACCGCAGCGGGGTCGGGGGACCCGGCCAGGAGGGCTTCCAGCTCGGCGCACAGGCGGGGGACGGCGTCGCGGGTGAGGTGGCCGGCGACGATGAGCGCGGCCGGGCGCGGGGCTTCCATACCTTGGCAGACCCGGGACCGCGCCGGAATTCACCGCACCGGGCCGGCCCGTCTCAGCTGACGGGGAAGATTCCCGTGTCCAGGTGAAGGCCGAACGGCTCGGGCAGGGTCAGCTTGTCGCCGTACTCGACCGTGGCCAGCTGGCGGTACGTGCCGTCCTCGGGCTCCCCGTAGAGCGTCGCGGTGGGGCGGCCGGAGTGCCAGGGGTCCAGCAGGAGGAAGAGTGGGACGGCCGCCTTCGCGTATCCGCGCACCTTGCCGATGCGGTCGTGGTTGGCGTTGTGCTGCGAGGTGATCTCCACGACCAGCAGCGCTTCCTCGGCGGGGACGTTGTTGCCCGGTCCGGTGGCCACGGCGCGCGGGACGACCACCAGGTCGGGGATGTAGAGCCCGGCCCGGGCGGGGACCGAGACCCCGAGGGTCTGGTAGATCCCCCATTCCTCCGGGATCACGGAGTAGAGCCTGCGCTGCAGCAGTTCGGCAGTGGTGTTGTGGTCCTTGGACGGTGGCGGCGACACAGTGACGATCCCCTCGATGATCTCCACCTTGCAGCCCTCGGGCGCGTCCGTCTCCTCCCGGATCCGGACGAGGTCGTCCCACTCCTGGCCCTGTCCCGGGCCCGGCGCGGGATCGACGGTGAGTGCGCTCATGGCGGTCTCCTCTTATCGGTGCGTCGCCGAGTCCAGCATGCCGAACGGGACCGGTGGCAGTCCACCGGTCCCGTTCACCCGTACGGGGAAGCCGCAGGTCAGGCGATACGTTCCCGCACCACCGGAGTCGCCGCGAACGCCGTGCCCGCGGGCTCGATGTCGTACGCGTCCGGGAGCGCCTTCAGGGCGTAGTCGAACTTCTCCGGGGTGTCCGTGTGCAGCGTCAGCAGCGGCTGGCCCGCGGTGATCTCGTCGCCGGGCTTGGCGTGGAGCTCGATGCCCGCGCCGGCCTGGACCGGGTCCTCCTTGCGGGCGCGGCCCGCGCCGAGGCGCCACGCGGCGACGCCGATGTCGTAGGCGTCCAGGCGGGTCAGGACGCCGGAGGAGGACGCCTTGATGACGTGCTGCTCGCGGGCGACCGGGAGTGCGGCGTCCGGGTCGCCGCCCTGGGCGGCGATCATGCGGCGCCAGACGTCCATCGCGGAGCCGTCCGCGAGGGCCTTCTCCGGGTCGGCGTCCTTGAGGCCCGCCGCGTCCAGCATCTCGCGGGCGAGGGCGAGGGTGAGGTCGATGACGTCCCTCGGGCCGCCGCCGGCCAGGACCTCGACGGACTCGCGGACCTCCAGGGCGTTGCCCGCGGTGAGGCCGAGCGGGGTGGACATGTCGGTGAGCAGGGCGACCGTGCGGACGCCGCTGTCGGTGCCGAGGGCGACCATCGTGGAGGCCAGCTCGCGGGCGTCGTCCAGGGTCTTCATGAAGGCGCCGGAGCCGACCTTGACGTCCAGGACCAGGGCGCCGGTGCCCTCGGCGATCTTCTTGGACATGATCGAGCTGGCAATGAGCGGGATCGCCTCGACGGTGCCGGTGACGTCGCGCAGCGCGTACAGCTTCTTGTCGGCGGGGGCCAGCCCGTCGCCCGCCGCGCAGATGACCGCGCCGGTGGTGTCGAGGACGTCGAGCATCTCGGCGTTGGAGAGGTGGGCGCGCCAGCCGGGGATGGACTCCAGCTTGTCCAGGGTGCCGCCGGTGTGGCCGAGGCCCCGGCCGCTGAGCTGGGGGACGGCCGCGCCGCAGGCGGCGACGAGCGGGGCGAGCGGCAGGGTGATCTTGTCGCCGACGCCACCGGTGGAGTGCTTGTCCGTGGTGGGGCGGGAGAGGCTGTCGAAGTTCATCCGCTCGCCGGAGGCGATCATCGCTGCGGTCCAGCGGGCGATCTCCGTACGGTTCATGCCGTTCAGCAGGATCGCCATGGCCAGCGCGGACATCTGCTCGTCGGCGACCTCGCCGCGGGTGTACGCGTCGATGACCCAGTCGATCTGCTCGGGGGTCAGCTCGCCTCGGTCCCGCTTGGTGCGGATGACGGAGATGGCGTCCATGGTCTGGCGTCCTTCCGGCCGGTACGTACGGTGCGCGTGAGCCCTGTTGACTCTACGCGCATAGAGGGCAAAAGAGGCGCCGGGTGGGCCCGTTGTACGGGACCACCCGGCGGGAGGCGTCAGCCGAGGTGCGACGGGCCGAACGCCTGGGGCAGCATCTCGTCCAGGGTGCGGAAGCCGTCCGGGGTCTCCAGGATCAGCTCCGGTCCGCCGAACTCGTACAGCAGCTGCCGGCACCGGCCGCAGGGGACCAGGCTCTCGCCCGCCCCGTCCACGCAGGTGAAGTGGGTCAGCCGGCCGCCGCCCGTGGCGTGCAGCTGGGAGACCAGACCGCACTCGGCGCACAGCCCGATGCCGTACGAGGCGTTCTCGACGTTGCAGCCGGTGATCGTACGGCCGTCGTCCACCCGGGCCGCGACGCCGACCGGGTAGCCGGAGTACGGGGCGTACGCCCGGGACATGGCGTCCCGGGCCGCGGCCCGCAGGGCTTCCCAGTCGGCCTCGGTGAAGGGCGGGGGCGTCACTTGCCCTGGCCCTTGCGGTAGCGCATGCCGTCCGCCTTCGGCATCCGCAGCCGCTGCGCGGAGAGCGAGAGGACGAGCAGCGTGACGATGTACGGGGTGGCGCTGACGAACTCCGTGGGCACGCTGTCCGTACCGAGGTACCAGACCAGGACGGCGGCCGCGATGACCGCGCTGACGACGCCCTGCACGTAGCTCTTGCGGTAGAGCTTCCACCCGGCGAGGCCGACGAGCACCACGAACAGCAGCAGGAGCAGCGCGTGGACGGACTCGCCGCCGTTGCGCAGCTGGAGCGCGTCGGCGAAGCCGAACAGGCCCGCGCCCATGGCGAGTCCGCCGGGGCGCCAGTTGCCGAAGATCATCGCGGCGAGACCGATGTAACCGCGTCCGCCGGTCTGGCCCTCGTTGTAGATGTGCGAGGTGACCAGGGAGAGGAAGGCGCCGCCGAGCCCCGCGAGGCCGCCGGAGACGATCACGGCGATGTACTTGTACGTGTAGACGTTGACGCCCAGCGATTCGGCGGCGACCGGGTTCTCGCCGCAGGAGCGCAGCCGCAGGCCGAACGCGGTCTTCCACAGGACGAAGAAGGTCCCGATGAAGAGGACGATGGCCAGGATCGTCAGCAGCGAGAGGTTGGTGACGAGGCCGCCGAGGATGCCGGCCAGGTCGGAGACGAAGAACCAGTGGTGCTTCTCGATGGAGTGCAGTCCGTCGGAGAGGCCGGGGATCGTCACCGAGGTGATCTCGTCGGCCGGCGGGGACTGCTTCGGGGAGCCGCCCTTGGCCGCCGCCTCGCCGGTGTTGAACCACAGCTTGGCGAAGTAGGTGGTGAAGCCGAGCGCCAGGATGTTGATCGCGATGCCGGAGATGATGTGGTCGACGCCGAAGGTGACGGTCGCGACCGCGTGCAGCAGGCCGCCGAGCATGCCGCCGACGACGCCGGCGAGGACGCCCAGCCAGGGGCTCGTCTGCCAGCCGGCCCAGGCGCCGAAGAAGGTGCCGAGGATCATCATGCCTTCGAGGCCGATGTTGACCACGCCGGCGCGTTCGGACCAGAGGCCGCCGAGACCGGCGAGGCCGATCGGCACGGCCATGGCGAGCGCGGCGCTGATCTGGCCCGCCGAGGTGACGTCCTGGGCGCCGGTGATCGCGCGCACGGCGGACAGCGCGAGCAGGACGCCCGCGACGATCAGCAGGATGACGGGGAAGGAGAGGCGGGAACGCCCGCTCTTGCCGCCGGAGACCTTGGGGGCCGCCGGGGGCGGGGTGGAAGTCGCCGTGACGGTCACGCCGACACCTCCTGCTGGTCGGAGTTACGGGCGGCCTGTGCGGCGAGTTCCGCGCCGACCTTGCTCTGCTGGCGCTTGAGTCCGTAGCGGCGGACGACTTCGTACGCGATGACGACGCAGAGGACGATGACGCCCTGGATCACGCCGACGATCTCCTTGTCGTACCCCTCGAACTCCAGCTTTCCGGTGCCGCGCTCCAGGAAGCCCCAGAGCAGCGCGCCGAGCGCGATGCCGACGGGGTGGTTGCGGCCGAGGAGGGCGATGGCGATACCGGTGAAGCCGATGCCGACCGGGAAGTCGCCGCTGAACTCGTAGCTGTCGTTGAGCAGCGTGGGCATGCCGATCAGGCCGGCCACGGCGCCCGAGATGAGCATCGAGGTGACGACCATCTTCTTGACGTTGACACCGCTGGCCTCGGCCGCGGAGCCGGAGGCGCCGACCGTACGCAGGTCGAAGCCGAAGCGCGTACGGGAGAGCGTGAACCAGTACGCGATGCCGGCGGCGACGGCGACGACGATGAAGCCCCAGACGGGCGTCGGGGTCGTCGGGAACTCGAAGAAGTGCGAGGACTCCGGGAGCGGCTTGGTGGAGATCTTGGTGCCGGCCTCGTCGAGGTGGCCGAGGCGGTTCTGCTGGAGCAGGTAGCCGATGACCGCGGTGGCGATGGAGTTCAGCATGATGGTCGAGACGACCTCGCTGACGCCCCGGGTGACCTTGAGCAGACCGGCGATGCCGGCCCACATGGCGCCGACGATCATCGCGGTGAGGATGATCAGCGGGATCTGGAGGGCGCCGGGCAGGGTCAGCGCGCCGCCGAGCGCGGCGGCGAAGAAGGCGGCGAGGCGGTACTGCCCGTCGACGCCGATGTTGAAGAGGTTCATCCGGAAGCCGACGGCCACCGCGAGACCCGCGAGGTAGTACGTCGTGGCCTTGTTGAGGATGTAGACCTGGCTGTCCGACTTCAGGCCGTAGTCGAACATGATGCCGAAGGCGTTGAACGGCTCCTTGCCGGTGGCGGCGAGCACGAGTGCCGTCACCAGGAAGGCGACCACGATCGCGAGTACGGGGGCCGCGATCCCCAGGAGCAGCCGCTCCTTGTCGATCTTCTTCATCGGTCCTCTCCCCCTTCGCGGGGGTCGGTGTCGTCGTCCGTGGCGGGCGCGGCGGGAGCCTCGCCCTCCTCCGGCGCTTCCAGGTGGCCGCTGGCCGCGCCGGTCATCGCCGAGCCCAGCTCCTCGGGGGTGATGTCCGCGGGGTCGGCGTCCGCGACCAGGCGGCCGCGGTACATGACGCGCAGGGTGTCGGAGAGCCCGATCAGCTCGTCCAGGTCGGCGGAGATCAGCAGGACCGCCAGGCCCTCGCTCCGGGCCTCGCGGATCTGGTCCCAGATCTGGGCCTGGGCGCCGACGTCCACGCCCCGGGTGGGGTGCGCGGCGATCAGGAGCTTGGGCGCGTGGCTCATCTCGCGGCCGACGATGAGCTTCTGCTGGTTGCCGCCGGAGAGGGAGGCCGCGGTGACGTCGATCCCGGGGGTGCGGACGTCGTACTCGCGCACGATGCGCTCGGTGTCGGTGCGGGCGGCCTTGATGTCGAGGAAGGCGCCCCGGCTGTTGGGCCGCTCGGTGACGTGGCCCAGGATGCGGTTCTCCCAGAGCGGGGCCTCCAGGAGGAGGCCGTGGCGGTGGCGGTCCTCGGGGATGACGGCCATGCCGCCCTCGCGGCGCCTGCGGGTCGGGGTGCGGGAGATGTCCGCGCCGTCCAGCGTGAGGACGCCCTGGTCCGGGGTGCGCATGCCCATGATCGCGTCGACCAGTTCGGACTGGCCGTTGCCCTCCACGCCGGCGATGCCCAGGACCTCGCCCTTGTGGATGGTGAAGGTGATGCCGTCGAGCACGGCGCGCACGGCACCGTCCGGGTCGGTCGCGGTGAGCCGCAGGCCGTCCACGGTGAGCATGGGCGTGTCGGTGACCGTGGACTCGCGGGTCTCCGGGGAGGGGAGCTCGCTGCCGACCATCAGCTCGGCGAGCTGCTTGGTCGTGGTGTTCCGGGGGTCGGCGGTGCCCACGGTGGTGCCGCGCCGGATGACCGTGATCTCGTCGGCGACCGAGAGGACCTCGCCCAGCTTGTGCGAGATGAAGATGACGGTCAGGCCCTCGGCCTTGAGCTCCCGCAGGTTGTCGAAGAGCGCGTCGACCTCCTGGGGCACGAGGACCGCGGTCGGCTCGTCCAGGATCAGGGTGCGGGCGCCCCGGTAGAGGACCTTGAGGATCTCCACGCGCTGCCGGTCGGCGACGCCGAGGTCCTCGACCATGGCGTCCGGGCGGACGCCGAGACCGTACGCGTCGGAGAGCTCCCGGATCTTGGCGCGGGCCCGGTCGCCGATGCCGTAGAGCTTCTCGGAGCCCAGGACGACGTTCTCCAGGACGGTGAGGTAGTCGGCGAGCATGAAGTGCTGGTGCACCATGCCGATGCCGCGGTCGATGGCGTCGCCCGGGTTGGAGAACACGGCCTGTTCGCCGTCCACCGCGATGGTGCCCTCGTCCGGCTTCTGCATGCCGTAAAGGATCTTCATCAGAGTGGACTTGCCGGCGCCGTTCTCGCCGACGAGGGCGTGGACGGTGCCGCGGCGCACGGTGATGTCGATGTCGTGGTTGGCCACGACCCCGGGGAACCGCTTGGTGATACCGCGGAGCTCCACGGCGTTGGGACTGCTGGACGCGTTGATGGCGCACTCTCCTTGGCAGGAGCGGAGGGCGGGGGCGGTGAGGACGGGAAGCAGGGGGGTGGAAAACGTATCGCGCCCGGCCGGCCCCGGTCCCACGCTACGCGCGTAGCGTCGCCGAATCGTTGGCCACCTGATCACAGGTGGCCTCCACCCCGCCGGGGGTACGTGAATCGGGGCCCGGAACGGGCGGCCGAAGCCGCTCGCCGGGCCCCGATCGACGGTGGATCAGGTCGTGGTCTTGACCGTGATGGTGCCGTCGACGATCTTCTTCTTCGCCTCGTCGAGCTGGGTCTGGATGTCCTTGAGGTGGTCACCCGTGGGGGTCAGGCTGACGCCGCCCTTGGCCAGCGAGTACGTCTGGGTGCCGGTGATCGGCTTGCCATCCTTGACGGACTTGACCAGGTCGAAGACGCCGGAGTCGACGTTCTTGACGACCGAGGTCAGGATCGTGTCGGCGTACTTCGACAGGGCCGGGTCCTTGGCCTGGTCGGAGTCGACGCCGATGGACCAGGCGCCCTTCTTGCCGGCGACGGCCTCGATCGAGCCGGCGCCCGAACCGCCCGCGGCGGCGAAGATGACGTCGATGCCCTTGTCGAGCATGCCCTTGGCGGCGGCCTTGCCCTTGTCGGGGCTGCCGAAGCCGGAGAGGTCCGAGCCGGTGGACAGGTACTGGATCTGCACCGTGGCCTTCGGCTTGGTGTCCAGGACGCCTTGGCGGAAGCCCGCCGCGAACTTCTTGATCAGCGGGAGGTCCACGCCGCCGATGAAGCCGATCTTGTCGTCCTTGGACTTCAGCGCCGCCGCGACACCGGCGAGGTACGAGCCCTGCTCCTCGGTGAAGACGATGTTGGCGACGTTCTTCGCGTCGGAGACGGAGTCGACCAGGCCGAAGTTGACCTTCGGGTACTTGGGCGCGATCTTGTCGACCGCCTCCTTGTACGCGAAGCCGATCGCGATGACCGGGTTGTAGCCGCCCTCGGCGAGCGACTGGAGGCGCTGGTCGCGGTCGGCCGAGCTCTCACCGGTCTTGGCGGTGAGCTCCTTCGTCTCGGCGCCGAACTCGGCCTTGGCCTTGTCCAGGCCGCGCGCGGCGGAGTCGTTGAACGAGTTGTCGCCACGGCCGCCGACGTCGTAGGCCATGCCGATCTTCATCTTGCCGTCGTCCGAGCCGCTGCTCTCGTCGGACGACTCGCCGCACGCGGTGGCGGTGAGAGCGAGGGCCGCGGTGACGGCGATCGCGGCGCTGAACTTGGATACCCGGCGCAAGGGAAGGCTCCTTCAAACCTGACCGAAGCGCCTCTTCCGGCGCTGGTTTCGCCGCGATCGTAACGCGCGTAGATGTCAGATAAAGCCCTGTACGGAAGCCGTTATCGGATCGTCGCGAACGCGCGCCGAACCCGGGGCGACGTGTCCGGTTACAGGTGGTTGACGTGGAGCAACGCGGAGGCGGTGAAGAGTTCCACGCCGACCGTGATCGCTTCCTCGTCCGCGTCGAAATTGCCCCGGTGGAGGTCGAGCCCGCGCGTGTCGCCGGGGGTACGGACGCCCAGGCGCGCCATGGCCCCCGGGACGTGCTCCAGGTACCAGGAGAAGTCCTCCCCGCCGAGGCTCTGCTCGGTGTCCTCGATGGCATACGGTCCCCGGCGCGCGGCCATCGCACCGGCCAGCAGGTCGGTCGTGGCGGCCTCGTTGACGACGGGCGGGACGCCCCGGACGTAGTTGATCACCGTCTTGGCGCGGTGCATTCCGGCCACCTCGTCGATCGCGGCGTGCACCAGGTCCGGCGCCTCGCGCCACGCCTTGAGGTCCAGGCAGCGGACCGTGCCGGAGAGCTCCGCGTGCTGCGGGATGACATTGCAGGCGTGGCCCGTCTCCAGGCGCCCCCAGGTCAGGGCCAGCCCGGCCCGTGCGTCGACCCGGCGGGCCAGCAGGGCGGGCACCTCGGTGGCGACCTTGGCGGCGGCGGTGACCAGGTCCGTGGTCAGGTGGGGGCGGGCGGTGTGGCCGCCGGGTCCGTCCAGGGAGAGTTCGAGGCGGTCGCAGGCGGAGGTGATCGCGCCGACCCGGAGCCCGATCCGGCCGACGTCCACCTTCGGGTCGCAGTGGACGCCGATGATCCGGCCGACGCCCTCCAGGGCCCCGGACTCGATCGCGTCGGGCGCCCCGCCGGGCAGGACCTCCTCGGCCGGCTGGAAGATCAGCCGCACCGGGTTGGGCAGCAGCCCCCGCCGGTCCAGCTCGGCGAGCACGAGGCCGGCGCCGAGGACGGTGGTGGTGTGGATGTCGTGCCCGCAGGCGTGCGCCCGGTCGGGCACGGTGGAGCGGTACGGCACGCCGCTCTTGGTGTCCGGGATGGGCAGCGCGTCGATGTCGGCCCGGAGCGCGAGCATCGGCCGGGTGTCCTCCCCGCGCGCCCCGACGTCACACATGAGCCCGGTCCCGGAGGCGAGCACCTTGGGCGCGAGCCCGGCCTGCTCCAGCCGGGCCTTGATCGCCGCGGTGGTGCGGAACTCCTGATTGCCCAGCTCAGGGTGCATGTGGAGATCCCTGCGGAAGGCGATCAGCTCGGCGCGCAGGGCGTCGGGCAGAGCGCCGGGCAGGCTCTCGTCCTGGGAGGGACCGGCTTCGGACTCGGGACAGATCAACTGGCTCACCTTTTGAAGGGTAAGCCTGTTCCCTCCTCAACTGACCATGAAACAAGAAAACTTCAGCCACACAGGCGAATGTTTGGCCGCGTCCCGGCGTGTGGGACGCGCGCGGGATGGGTAAACTCGCCGGCCCCCGCGCCACACCCACCGGGCGATCGTCAGCCCGTCAGCCCCCGGCGCATCGGGAAGAGCCCCAGTCCGATGCACAGGGCCCCGGGCGCCAGCAGGTCCAGGCTCATGGCCATCATCACGACCCCGGCCAGCACCCACAGCGGGGACCACGCCGGGACCTCGCCCCGGCGGAAGAAAGCGAGCAGCGCGACGACCGCCAGCAGCCCCAGCCAGAACAGCATCGGCAGCACCGTGTAGACGACCGGCATCACACCGGGCACGTCCTGCACCTTCTCGAACATGTCGCCCATCGCCCGCTCGTCCGCCGCGAGGAACCCGACCACCAGGTCGATCACCGCCTGGACCGCCACGGCGGCCGTCCCCAGCAGCCCGGCCCCGATGGCCACCCGTACGCCCGTGCGTCTGCCACCGCGTACACCGTCCGGCATGCGCAGGCCGAGGAAGACCGGAACGAACGTGAGCGCCCCGGCCAGGAACAGCACGTGCGCCACCGTCCACCACGCACCGGGCCCGTAGTCCCCCATGGCCCGCCCGGCAGCCCGCACCAGCCCGTAACCGGCCATCAGGGCCGGGCCCAGCATGAACGCCTGTGTACTGAAGCTCTTCTGAAGTCGCGTCATTTCCGTGATCGGCATGCTTCGATCATCGCCTCGGCGCACTCTCCGGCCATCGGGGATGACCCTCGGTCGACCCTGATCAGCCCGCACACACCAGCTGGGGTCGGACTCGGGGCCGGCACCCGTGACGGCCCCGGCTCAGCCTGCCGCGGGCGACCGCCCCTCACGCCTCCCCCGTCACCGCCGTGACCCGCCAGGGCGCCAGGCGGTGGACGTCGCGGGCGGTCTCCGTGACGCCGCTCAGGAAGCCCTGGGCGCGGGGGGAGGCCGTTTCGTGGAGCCATTCCGGGGCGATGTCGCAGACCGCGACCTTGACCTCGGTGCCGGCCAGGGCGAGGGGCAGGGTGTGCACCACGGTGGACGGGAAGCTCAGGACCGTGCGGCCGATCGGGCCTCGGCGGGCGATGAGCTCCAGGGGGAGGTCGGGGCGGACGATCTCCAGGCCGGTGGCCGCCTCCAGGGCGTGCAGCTTCTCGGTGGACTCGCGGCGGTGCGCGAAGTAGCGGGTGGCGCCGTGCGTACGGGCGAGGGCGGCGACCGCCTCCAGATAGCGGGCCCGGTCCACCACGCCCGTCTCGACCAGCGAGGTGCCGACCAGGTCCGCGCCCTTGGTGAGCGAGGGCGGACCGAAGCGGGACCGGGTCCAGGAGAAGGTGTTCGGGATGAGGGTGACGCCCGGCGGCGGGATCACCGGCATGGCGGTGAACAGCTCGACCTCGCGCGCCGCCGACGGGGTGAAGCGGCGCCGCGCGGTGGACGTCACCGGGGCGAGGGCCAGGCCGCGCGGGTCGAAGCCGCCGCGCCGGTGCCAGCGCACGAGGCGCTCGCCCCGGGTGAGCTGGGCGACGAACTCCATGGTGGCGGTGCCGTCGTCGACCACGGTGAGGCGGCGGGGGCGTACGAGCGACAGCAGCAGCTGCACGTAACGCGAGAAGGGGTCGCCGATCACTATGTGGTCGGCGTTGCGGACGAGCCGGGTGAGGGCGCGCAGCGACTTCAGGGGGGTGCCCGAGTCGCCGCGCGCCTCCTGCCAGCGCACGGTCATGCCCTCGTCGCGGGCCAGCTCCGCCATCCGGCGCAGCTGACCGCGCGACATCGGGTCGACCGGGGGGAGGACGACGACGGTGACGTCCGTGAGGACGCGCCCGCCGCCTCCCTCGGTGACGGCCCACTCCAGGACGTTCAGGAGCTGGACCGGGCTCTCGACGAAGGCGAGGTTCACCGGCCGGCCCGTCAGACCGCGACCGGCTCGGCGGCCGGGGCCGCCGCGTCGCTCTCCGCCACGACGCCCGGGACCCGGCGGAGCTTCTTCATCGGACCGAGCTCGGACTCGTACACCTTCTTGACGCCGTCGCCGAGGCTCGCCTCGATGGTGCGGATGTCGCGGACGAGGCGGGACAGGCCCTGCGGCTCGACGGACGCCGCCTGGTCGGAGCCCCACATGGCGCGGTCCAGGGTGATGTGGCGCTCCACGAACGCGGCGCCGAGGGCGACGGCGGCGAGGGTGGTCTGGAGGCCCGTCTCGTGGCCGCTGTAGCCGATCGGGACGTTGGGGTACTCCTGCTGGAGGGTGTTGATGACCCGCAGGTTCAGCTCCTCGGCCTTCGCCGGGTACGTGGAGGTGGCGTGGCAGAGAAGGATGTTGTCGGAGCCCAGCACCTCGACGGCGTGCCGGATCTGGCGCGGGGTCGACATGCCGGTGGAGAGGATCACCGTGCGGCCGGTGGCGCGCAGGGTGCGCAGCAGTTCGTCGTCGGTGAGCGAGGCGGAGGCCACCTTGTGGGCGGGGACGTCGAACTTCTCCAGGAAGGCGACGGCCTCGGTGTCCCACGGGGAGGCGAACCAGTCGATGCCGCGCTCGGCGCAGTGCTCGGAGATCGCCCGGTACTCGTCCTCGCCGAACTCGACGCGGTGGCGGTAGTCGATGTACGTCATGCGGCCCCAGGGGGTGTCGCGCTCGATGTCCCACTGGTCGCGCGGGGTGCAGATCTCCGGGGTGCGCTTCTGGAACTTGACGGCGTCGCAGCCGGCTTCGGCGGCCACGTCGATCAGCGCGAGGGCGTTGTCGAGGTCGCCGTTGTGGTTGATGCCGATCTCGCCGGTGATGTAGACGGGGTTGCCGGGTCCGGCGGTGCGGTTGCCGAGGGTGCGCAGGCGGGAGGTGCTCATGAGGGTGTTCCTTACTGGGTGGGGGCTGTGGTGAGGGTGGGGCCCAGGAGCCAGGCCGCGATCTCGCGGATGGCGCCGGAGCCGCCGGGGGTGGTCGTCACGGCGCGCGCCGCTGCGCGCACCGAGTCGTGGGCGCTCGCGACGGCCACGGGCCAGCCGGCGAGCGCGAAGCAGGGGAGGTCGTTGACGTCGTTGCCGACGTACATGACGCGTTCGGGTGCGAGGGACTGCTCGTCGCACCACTGCTTGAGCGCGAGGTCCTTGCGGTCGACGCCGTGCAGGACGGGCACGCGCAGCTTGTGGGCGCGGGCGGCGACGACGGGGTTCTGTTCGGTGGACAGGATCAGCAGCGGTACGCCCGCTTTGCGGAGGGCGGCGATGCCGAGCCCGTCGCCCCGGTGCACGGCGACGGTCTCGCGGCCGTCGGAGTCCACGAGGACCCGGTCGTCGGTCTGGGTGCCGTCGAAGTCGAGGACCACGGCGTCGATGTCGTCCAGGGTCGGCAGCGGGGCCGGGTCGAGAAGGGGAGCGAGCGCGCGGGCGCGGGCCAGGTCGTGCGGGTCGTCGATCTCCAGGACGCGCGCCGGGTCGGTGCGGACCAGCGCGGTGTGGCCGAAGAAACGGTGCCGGTGGGTGCGGAAGCCGGCGGCGTCCATGGCGTAGGCGGCGCCCGTTTCGAGGAGGTCCTCGGGGCGGTCCTGGCGGCGCGGGCGGACCCGCTTGTCGTGGTTGACGCCGTAGTTGTGGTCCTCGACCGCGGTGCCGTCGCGCCACAGGAAGCCGTGGAAGGGGGCGACGGTGAGGGCGGTGTCGGCGCCCTCGTGGGCGACGGCGGCGGCGACCCCGTCGATGTCCTCGCGGGTGACGAAGGGGCTGGTGCACTGGACGAGCAGGACGACGTCGGCGGTGCGTCCGCGCAGCGCCTCGTAGGCGTCGAGGGCGTGCAGCACGGCGGCCTCGCTGGTCGCGGTGTCGCCGGCGATCTCCTCGGGGCGCTGTACGCAGTGCAGCCGGCCGCTCTCGCCGAGGGCTTCGGCCGCCGCGCGGGCGGCCTCGGCGACGGCGGGCGCGTCGGTCGTCACCACGACGTCGGTGACCTCGCCGGAGGCCAGGCAGGCGCGGACGGCGCGGGCGACGAGCGGGACGCCGCCGACCCGGGCGAGGTTCTTGGCGGGTACGCCCTTGGAGCCGCCGCGCGCGGGGATGACGGCGAGCACGGTGGGTCGGTTCATCGGTGCTCCAGTAGGTGACGTGACAGTGGTGTTCACAGCTCCCCCATCCGCCGGACGACCGGGGCGACGCGCTGGACGCCGTGCCGGTACGCGCCCCGGGCCGCGTCCCGGACCGCCTCGCGCACCGCCGTCCTGACCCGGCCGGCCTCGCGGGGCGCGGCGGCGCCGGGCAGCGGGTGGCCGTCGGGGGCCAGGTGGTGGCGGGCGAGGATGCCGGGGAGGTAGCCGGGGGCGGTGGCGGGCGTGTAGTAGGGCGCCGGGTCGGGCAGCCGGCCCCGGGCCAGCAGTGCGGTGACCCGGGCCCGTGCGGTGTCGTACGCGGTGGGGTAGCTGCCGTCTGCGGCGACGCCCTGGCCGGCCAGCCATTCCGGGTCGGGTTCCGGGTGCCCGCCGCCGTCCAGGTGGTCGAAGGAGGTGAGCAGTCCGGACCCGGTGAAGTGGTGGTTGCCGAGGGCTTCGCGCACCCCGAGGTCGGTGAGGACGGCGGTGGGGATGCGGCGGTGCAGGGACTCCAGGGCGGCCGTGGAGGAGACGGTGACGAGGAGGTCGGTGCGGTCCAGGACCTCGCCCATGTGCCCGTACACCAGGCGGAAGTTGGGCGGGAGCCCGCCGGGCAGGCGCTCGGCGAGCCGCTGGTAGGGGTGCTCCTCGATGTGCGTGGTGTGCTCGCCGGGCTTGGAGCGCAGCTTCAGCAGCACCTCGCGGCCGGGGTGCAGCCGGGCATGCTCGACCAGGCGCCGCAGCAGGTACGTCCGGTCGGCGCGGTTCTCCGGTACGGAGGGCTGGGCGGCGAACACCAGGGTGTCGCGGCCCGGTTCGGGCCGGTACGGCTCGCCGCCGAGGAACGGGAGGGCGGCCTCGGTGACGGCCGAGGCGTCGGCGCCCACTCCCTCGTACACCGTACGGAAACGCTGCGCGTCGTGACGGGAGTTGGCGAGGACGACGTCGGCGCCGTGGCGCAGCAGGAGCCCGTCGGTGAGCTTCTCGTAGACGACGCCGACGTAGCCGGTGACGAGGACGGGCCGCGTGGGCAGCCGGAGCGCCGCGATGCCGTGCAGCATGGCCTGGACCGCGCCGCCGACGAGGGCGAGGACGACGACGTCGTACCCCTCGTCCCCTACGGCGTGCAGGAATTCGACGGCGGTCACCTCGCGCACCCGGTCGGCGGGGATCCCCACGTCGCCTACCTCGGCGAGCTGGCGGGGGGTCGGGGTCGCCCGGCCGCGCAGCAGCAGTCCGCTGATCTCCACCCGCTGCGCGGGCGCCCCGGACACGGGGGCGGTGAGGCGGTGCGCGGTGAGCGCGCCCCATTTCCACCGGGTGTCGGAGTCGGCGATCACGGCTGCCCTGAGGGCCGTCGTCTTTTCGGTACGTCGTGGCACGTCTTCGAATTTAGGAAGGCATTCGGATTCGCGGCCCAACGTGACGGCAACAGCGGGTTAACAGCCCGCCGACTCCCGGAGAATCAGCTGATGGAATGGGTGTTCCGGGGCGGGGATTCGGGCCGGTTCATGGTCCCGACATTCTTCGTTCACCTGGTGTACCCGTCGGGTCCAGGGTAAATGCCGGACCGCCCCCTAGCGTGGTCCGCGTGGTCAAGCTCTCCGTCATCGTGCCGTTCTACAACGTTCGGGCCTACGCCCCCGACACCCTGAGAAGTCTGCGGGCCAATGCCCGCGAGGGGGTCGAATTCATCCTCGTCGACGACTGTTCGTCCGACGGGACCCTGGAGATCCTCCAGCGCGCCGAGCGCGAGCTCCCGGGTGCCGTCCTGGTCCCGCACGAGCGGAACGGGGGCCTGGCCACCGCCCGCAACACGGGGATCGACGCGGCGCGCGGCGAATACCTCACGTTCCTGGACGGGGACGACTGGGCGGCGCCCGGGCACTACGAGCGGCTGCTGGCCGCGATCACGGCCCTGGGCTGCGATTTCGTCCGTACGGACCATGTGCAGTTCACCGACCGGGTGCGCACGGTCCACCGCGTCCCGTTCGGGCTGCGGAACACCGTGGTCAGCCCGCGCGAGGTGATCCTGCCGGCCGACCGCTCGACGCCGGTGGACTACGCGTACGCCTGGGCCGGTGCCTATCACCGCCGGCTGGCGGATTCGGGGCTGCTGCGGTTCCGGGACGGGCTGCGCACGGCGGAGGACCGGCCGTGGATCTGGCGGCTGCACCGGGAGGCGGAGTCCTTCGCGGCGGTCGGGCTGCCCGGCATCTTCTACCGGCGCGGGGTCGCCTCCTCGCTCACCCAGATCGGCGATGTGCGCCAGCTGGACTTCATTCGCGCGTTCGACCAGGTGCTGGAGGAAACGGCCCTGGATCCGGACGCGGACCGGCTGATGCCGAAGGCCGTGCGTACGTACTGCGCGGTCATGGCGCACCATTTGGAATCCATCGAAAGGTTCGAACCAGCAGTGGCCAGGAAATTGCGCTCGATGAGTGCGGCTTCGCTGCGGCGCATGCCTCAGGACATTCTCGCGGAAACGCTGAATTCGCTGGGTGAGCGCCGTGCGGACCGGCTGCGCCGGGTGCGCCGCCGTTCCGTGTCGCGGGAGGTCGCGGCCTGATGCCCGGCAGCACGTCCACCGTCCAGGTCTTCTCGGCGTGTACGCAGTACGCCGCCGCCACGCTCGTCGCGGCCCTGCGCTCCGGCATGTTCGGGCCGCGCTCCGAGCACCGGCGCATCCTCGTCGTCAGCGACACCTCGCCCTCGCCCGAGCTCGGCACCCCGCTCCACCACCGGCCCGGGTTCGAGGCGCTGGCCGCCGAGTTCGACGCGGTGCGGTCCTGGAACGACTTCATCAGCCCCTTCCACCCGGCCGGCTGGGCGCCCCGGGAGCAGGACGCCCCGCTGTGGGAGCGGGCCGTGCGCGCCGCCTGGGACCTGGGCGACGAACCGGTCGAGCTGGCCTGCGAGTCCATCCAGGCCAACCCCGCGCAGGCGCTGGCCACGGTCTTCGGGGACAGCCCGCTCCATGTGTACGCGGACGGCCTGATGAGCTACGGACCGACCCGCAGCCGGCTCGACCAGCTGGTCGGCACCCGCATCCGCCGGCTGCTCCACCTGGACCTGGTGCCGGGGCTCAAGCCCTTGCTGCTCACGGAGTTCGGGGTGGAGCCGGAGGTCGTCCCGACGGACGCCTTCCTCAAGGTGCTGGGCGAGCTCGCCGACCCGGTCGCCGCCCCCGAGGCTCCGGGCCCCGCGCTCGTCCTGGGTCAGTACATGTCCACGTTGGGCATTCTGACGCCTCGACAAGAAGAGGACCTGCACGCGGGGATGGTGCGCGGCGCGGTCGCCCTCGGCCACACCCGCATCGTCTTCAAACCGCACCCCAGCGCCCCCGCCCACTGGACGCGCGCCCTGGAGGAGGAGGCGGTACGGCTCGGTGCCGTGCTCACCGTGGCGGACACCCCGGTCCTGGCGGAGACGCTGTTCGCGTCGATGCGCCCCGCCCTCGTCGTCGGCTGCTTCTCCACCGCGCTGCTGACCGCCGCCTCGTTCTACGGACTGCCGGTCGCCCGCCTGGGCACGGGCCCGCTGCTGCACCAGCTCAGCCCGTACCAGAACAGCAACCGCATCCCCGTGACCATCGTGGACGCGCTGCTCCCCGACCTGGACGACCCGCAAGCGGTGACCGGGTGGTCGATGCCCTCGCCCGAGGAGATCGCGCGCGGGACCGCCGGGCTGGTCGGCGCGGTCGGCTACGCGATGCAGCCGCAGCTCCAGGCCCCCCTGCGCCCCGCCGCCGAGCGCTATCTCAGCGGCCACCGGGACAGCGTGCGGCGGTACTTCAAGCGGCGGCGGCTGACCGCGCTCGGGCTGCCCGGGGCGATTCCGGCGCAGCTCACGTTCATCCCGCGCAACGCGACGGTCCGCCGCATCGCGCGCCGGGCCCGCACCCTGAAGAGGGCTGCGGCCGGCTGAGCATGAGGAAACTCCCGATAGTCCGGTCGCCGCGCGGCCGGGCCGCCGCCCTGGCCGCCGTGCTCGCCGCCCTCACCGTCTGCGCCGGGGACGCGGTGGCCCGCGGCTACCCCTTCGGCCCGCACACCCGCAGCGTCAACGACCTGGGAAACCAGTTCGTCCCCTTCCACGCCCGCCTCTGGGACCTGCTCCACGGCCGCGCCGACGGCGGGCTCCTCCTCAACTGGCAGTCCGGCTTCGGCACGGGCTTCCTGCCCGACTTCGGTACGTATCTGAGCAGCCCGCTCGCCCTGCTCGTCGGGGTCTTCCCCCGGGACCGCATCGACCTGGCGGTGTACGCGGTCACGCTGGTGAAGACGGGGGTGGCGGCGGCCGCGATGACCTGGCTGCTGACGGCGCTCCGTCGCGGCCGGAACCGGGAGTGGGCGGCGGTCGTGCTCGGGGCCTCGTACGCGCTGTGCGGGTGGTCGGTGATCGAGGCCGTGTACAACCCGATGTGGCTGGACGGGCTGATCGCGTTCCCGCTGCTGTGCCTGGCCGCCGAGTGGGCCCGTACCGGCCGGCGGCCGGTCCTGGGCACGCTGCTGGTGACGCTGGCCTGGGTGTCGAACTTCTACACCGCGTACATGGCGACGCTCGGTGCGGCGCTGGTGCTGTTGGTGCGGCTGCTGGTGGAGGACGGGACGCGCCGCGAGCGGATACGGGGGCTGGGCCGCGCGGTCCGGACGGTCGCGCTCGGGATCGGGCTGGCCGCGCCGGTCCTGGTGCCGGTGTTCCTCGGGACGCGGCACGCCTACCCGGGCTGGACGCGTGAGTTCGCCCCGGCGGCCTGGCCGGACGTCGCGGCCCGGTTGCTGCCGGCCACGTACGGCTTCTTCAGCCCGGCGCTCTTCCTCGGCACCGGCGCCCTCCTGCTCGCGGGCGCCCTGGCCTTCCACCGGGCCGTCCCGCGCACCGAACGCCTCGTGTGGGCGGGGCTCGTGGCGGGGGTCGCGCTGTCCTTGCAGTGGGGGCCGACGCATCTGCTGTGGCACGCCTTCGCGACGCCCAACGGCAGCCCGTACCGCCAGACGTTCGTGCTGTCCGGGCTCCTGGTGATCGCCGCCTGGCTCTCGGTCGCCTCCGGCTGGCCGGACCGGCGGGCGCTGCTCGGCGGCGCCGGGGTGGTCGCGCTGATCGCCGCCGGGGCCGCGTCCAGCGCCCTGGTCACCGCCTGGACGTACCCGCTGTTCGCGGTGGGCCTGGCGGCCGTGGCGGGCGCCCTGGTGCTGGCCCGGCAGGGCCGGTACGCCGTGCTGGCGGCGCTGTTGCTGGTCGGGGCGCAGGCCGGGCAGGCCGCCGCGACGACCGCGTACGCCGACCGGCAGCGGCTGGGCCGGCTGGACGACTACGCCCCCTGGGGCGAGCGCCAGCGCCTCCAGGCGGCCGCGGTCGCCGAGGCGGACGGCTGGCCGCGCTACCGGACCGATCCGGGCCTGGAGCAGAGCACGGCGAACGATCCGCTGCTGACCGGCGGCCAGGGCGGGGCGTACTACAGCAGCCACACCCCGGACGTCCTGACCCGCACCTTCCTCGCCCTGGGCGCCGGCTGGACGTCCAACGGCCGGGCCCTGCACGACCTGGACAGCCCGGTGACGGACGCGGTGTTCTCCGTGGGCGCCCGGGTGCACATGCCGCGCGACCCGCACCAGGGCTGGAACCGCCCGGACGACCGCCCGGTCACGGTGACCCACGAGGACGTGCCGCCGCTGGTGACCGTACGGCCCGCCAACGGGTCTCCCCCTTACGGGCGTTCACCCTTCCGCAACCAGGAGAAGCTGCTCGGCGCGTCCGTCTACACCGTGCCGACGACCACTCTGCGCGCGGCGGACGGAAGCAGTGCGCCGGACGCGGGCGCGTACGACTACGCGGTGCGCCCCGGCACCTACACCCTCCGCGCGGCCTGTCCGGCGGGCAGCGAGGTGTATCTGTGGGCGCCGGACCTGTTCGGCCGCGCACGGCTCGGGGCGGCCGAAGAGGCCGACTTCCGGGGCGAGTTGCCGGGCCGCCGGGCCGAGCTGCGGAAGCTGGGCGACGGGGGCGGGGCGCTCGACGCGGCCTTGCGCGTGGCCCGGCCGGGGACCGTCCCGCACGAGGCCGTCGGCTGCCTGGACCGGGACCGGCTGGCCGCCGCCGTGGCCGGGCTGAAGCGGACGGGGGCGACGCGGGTGACGGTGACCGGGAGCGGGGTGCGCGCCGAACTCCCGGCCGGGACGCGGGGCCTGGCGGTGCTCGCCGCGCCCCGGATCGCCGGGTGGAGCTGCGGGGGACGCCCGGCCGGCTCGTACCTCGGGCTGGTCGCGGCCCCGGTGAGCGGCGACCGGCCGGTGCTCGACTGCACCTACCGGCCGCCGGGGCTGAAGGCGGGGAGCACCGCCGGGGGCGTGGCGCTGCTGGGGCTGGTGGCCGTGGGGGTGACGGGGCGGATGCGGCGGCGGCGCGGGGCGGCACCGTAAACCCGTACACCCGCGACGACACCGAGACTTCATCTCCGCGTAGTGGGGCGGCCCGGCGCTCGCGCGTACGTTCCCAGCCATGGTCTCCCTTCTGAACAACCGCCTGACACGGCGCGCCCTGCGCCCCGCCGCCGCCCTGGTCGACCGCCGCATCCAGCAGCGCGTGGAGCGCGCCGCCGGGCCGCTGCGCGGCGAACTCGCCACCCTGCGAAGGGAGTACGAGGAGGAGCGGCGCGGCCGGTATGCCGTGGAGCTGCTGCTCGACGGGACCGGGCGCGGCGCCCACCGCATGCCGCCGGCCCACGAGGTCGACCGGCTGGTCCGCGAGGTGGGGGCGCTGGCCGGGAACAACGCGGCGGCGCGGCGCAGTGTGGTGTCCGCCTACCGCACGGTGGTCGCCCTGGAGGCACTGGGCGTCGGGCGGCTCGCGGGCTCGACGTCCAATGTGTGCGGCAAGCTGGCGACCGTACCGCTGCTGGCTCCGCCCAACGGGCGCATCCTGGAGATCGGCACGCTGTACGGGCTGTTCGCCGCCGCGCTGACCCGGATGACGCACCGGGCGGGGGTGGAGCCGGAGCTGACGATCGTGGACCCGTTGGCCGGTTCCCAGCTCCAGCCGGGCACCTCGCAGCCCGCCGACCCCACGGGCACGCCGGTCCGCGAGGACGTGGTGCGGGCCAACCTGGCGCTGACCGGGGGCGGCACGACGCACCACCCCCGGATCGTGCGCGGCTTCTCCAGCGCCACGGAGGTGCGGGCGGAGGCGGGCGACCGGGAGTACGGGGTGATCGTGGTGGACGGCGACCACTCCATGGCGGGGGTGGCCGCCGACCTGGAATGGGTCGAGGGGATCGTGGCCCCCGGCGGGATCGTGGTGCTCGACGACTACGGCGACGCGGCGTGGCCGGGCGTCCAGGAGGCCCTGGACAAGCATCTGGCGGACGGGACCTCGCGGCTGCGGCTGCTGGGGCGCGTGGCGACGTCGGCGTATCTGCGGGCGGAGTGACCCGTAGCCCCTGAAGGACCCGTCAGACGCTGCTGAGCGACAGCTTCGCGGCGAAGCCGAGGAACAGCACCCCGGCCGCCGAGGTGGCCCCGGCCGAGAGCCGCCGGCGCCTGCGGAAGGCGGCGGAGAGCCGGGTGCCGCCGAAGATCAGCGCCGACAGGTACAGGAAGCTGGCGAGCTGGAGCAGGGTGCCCAGGACCAGGAACGACAGGGCGGGGTAGGCGTATCCGGGGTCCACGAACTGCACGAAGAACGAGATCAGGAAGAGGATCGCCTTCGGGTTGAACAGGCTGACGACCAGCGCCCGCCGGTACGGCCTCTCCATGGCGCCCGGGGCCTGCGCCTCGGCGCGCTCCTCGTCGGTGATCTCGGCGACCCGCCGGTGCCGCTCGCGCCACATCGACACGGCGGCGCGCAGCATCCCGATCGCCATCCAGGTCAGATAGCCGGCGCCCGCGTACTTGACGATCGCGAACAGCACGGGCGTCGTCTGCAGCAGCGACGAGGCGCCCAGCGCGGACAGCGTCATCAGCACGGTGTCCCCGGTCCACACCCCGGCCGCCGCCACATAGCCGGTCCGCACGCCGCGCCGCGCGGCGACGGACAGCACGTACAGCGAATTCGGGCCCGGCAGCAGAACGATCAGCACGAGGCCGGCGAGATAGGTCGGAAGGTCGGTGACACCCAGCATGGAACGGAGTCTCGCACGCGGCCACGACCGTGCGGAAGCGGGAATTCCGGGTGCAGGCGTGCGGAAGGGTGCGTTCTGCGTCACAGATGCGCGACGGTAAGCGGGATGCAGGATTCGGCAACCGGGTGGAGCGGGAACCCGTCCCATGGGATACGCGGGTCCAGGGGCCGACGACGCCGGGACCGAGGATGCAGGGGGCTGGGATGATACGCACGCGCAGGACCGGGCGCGGTTACGCGCTCCGAGGGGCCGCCGTCGTGGCCGTGGTGGCGATGGCCGGGGTGACGGCCGGCTGCAAGGAGCAGCCCGCGTCCGGCGCCTCGGCCGCGCCGTCCGCACCGGCGGGCAGCAGCTCCCCCACCGACGACGCGAAGCCGGGCGGCTCCGCGAGCCCGTCGCCGAGCGCGAAGCCGAAGGAGCCGGTCAAGGCATCGCCGAAGCCCAGTGCGAGCAGCACCACGCCCACGGCCGATCCGCAGGGCAAGGTGCTCATGGCGAGCGGGGCCGAGGGCAAGCAGGTGCGCGAACTCCAGGCGCGGCTGCGGCAGATCGGGCATTTCGACCGCAACCCCACGGGCTACTACGGGACTGTCACCGTGGCCGCCGTGCAGTCCTTCCAGGGCAAGCGCGGCCTGGAGCGGACCGGGAAGACGGACACCGTCACCTGGCAGAAGCTGCTCGGCATGACGCACGAGCCGACGGCGGCCGAGCTGAACCCGCCGACCACCCGCCCGGTCGCCAAGCCGGACAAGCGGTGTCTGACGGGGCGGGTCATCTGCATCAGCAAGAACAGCCGCTCGCTGTCCTGGATGATCGACGGCAAGGTCGTCTCGTCCATGGACGTGCGGTTCGGCTCGCAGTACACGCCGACCCGCGAGGGCACGTTCTCCGTGTACTGGAAGTCGCGCCACCACGTGTCCTCGATCTACCACACGGCCATGCCGTACGCGATGTTCTTCAGCGGCGGCCAGGCGGTGCACTACTCCTCGGACTTCGCGGCCCGCGGCTACAACGGCGCCTCGCACGGGTGTGTGAACGTCCGGGACGAGGGGAAGATTGCGGCCCTCTTCGCCGCCGTCCGCACCGGGGACAAGGTCGTCGTCTACAAGTGAGACGAAGTCGTCCACTAGTGGGACACGAGAGATGAGGGGCGCGGACGGGACCGGGGGAACGTGTCCCGCCCGCGCCATGTGCGCCGAGCCGCAGGTACGGGGGGAACCCCGGCTCCGGGCGCTGCCGATGACCAGTCGGCTCATTCCGTACAGCGTCGGCGGGCCGGAAAATGTCACACCGGCCGGTAGCAAAGGTCAGCGAGCCCACCCGGAGGCGGCCGGCCGGGGGTCCTCGGAGGCGGAATCCGTCGCCCCCGGGTCCGGGGCGACGGCCGCCGTCGAGGGGCCGGGCGACTCGGTGAACCGGATGGCGGGGAGCGGCGCGGAGGCGTCGCCACCCTGCTCGGCGTCGCCCGCTCCGCCGCCGTGCTTGCCGTCCTCGGCGTCGAGGAGCCGGTCGCAGAACCGGTCGAGGTTGCGGGCGCCCTTGGCCAGGGCTTCGAGGCGGGTGCGGCGGTCGGCGTCGAGCGTGCCGTCCCGGTAGTCGCGGCACGCCTGGAGGGTCTTGGCGTACCAGGAGCCGGAGGTGTCGTCGCCGGAGTGGCCGTCCCCCTTGCCGGGGTCCTCGTTCCCGCCGTCGTCGTCGGAGCCGCCGTCCCCGGGGTCCGTCCCGCCGCCGGTGCGGCTGCCGCCCGTGCGGTCGGTGCCGGTCCCGTCGTCCTTGCCGCTCCGGTCGTCGTGGGAGGCGCCGCCGCCGGGGCGTGCGGTGTCCTGGTCGCCGGAGTCGGAGTCGGAGTCGGCGCCGGTGCGGCCGCCGGGGGGCGGGGCGTCCGGGGTCGGGGTGCCGGGCTGCGGGGGCGCGGAGGTCTCCTCGTCGGGGAGGACGTCGCTGCCCAGCTCCTCGGGGGACTCGGCGGCCGAGACCGAGGTCGCCGGTGCGGGGGTGTGCCGGCTGAAGGGGCCGGGCAGCATCCCGGACCCGGCTGCCACGGCCACCCCTCCCAGGGCACAGCAGGCCAGGGAGGCGACGAGCCCGAAGCGCAGGGGCCTGCTCCAGCGGAACGGGCGCCCGCCGTGCTCGGGGCCGGCCGCCCTGCCTATGTGGACCGGGGCGAGCACCGCCGTATCGGCGTCGTCGCCGTGCGCGGCCGAGGCCCCGGCTCCGGCGCCGGCTCCGGCGGTACGGGGGCGGCGGGGGGCGGCACGGAAGGCGGCGAGCGCGGCGGCCTCGCCGGGGAGTTCGCCGGCGGCGGGGCGGGCGGTGCGGGCGACGGCGTCGAGGGCTGCGGCCAGGCGTTCGGCGTCCTGGCGGGGACGGCCTTCGGCAGGGTCGACCGGTTCGCCGCGGAGCAATTTCTCCGCCGCTTCCTTGTCAAGCCATGCGTACTGCTCGTCGGCCATCACATGTCCTTCTGCGTCCACAGACGCGAATGCGTCACACCGGCGGGAGCCACCAGGCCGGTGCGTGGGGGGCGTTGTACGGGTACGGCGCCGAGCTCCCCGGTCCGTCCCGGCGCGTCGTCCCCCGCATTCTCCCGGAAGGCCGCCGAGGGTGCCTCGGGGCCCTCCGGCTGCGCCCGGTGCCGCAGGGTGCCGTCCGCCTGACCTGGGACGGGCGCGGGGCCGGGCTGCCCCTCCCCACCGCCCGGGCGCTGGGCCGCGGTCCCGGCCGCGTCCGCCCCGAGCAGTTCGGCGAGCCGCTTCAGGCCGCGGTGGGCGGCGGTGCGGACCGCGCCGGGCCGCTTGCCGAGGGTCTGCGCCGCGCTCTTCGCGTCGAGGCCGACCACCACCCGGAGGACCACCGCCTCGGCCTGGTCCTGCGGCAGCTGGGCGATGAGCGACAGGGTGCGCCCGGTCGCCAGGGATTCGATCGCCTCGTCGGCGGTGTCGGAGCCGGCCGGCTTGTCGGAGAGCTCCGTCTCGTCGCCGCCGATGGCGGGGCGCCTGCCGCGCATCCGGAGATGGTCCAGCGCCCGGTTGCGGGCTATGCGCGCGGCCCAGCCCCGGAAGCGGTCGGCGTCCCCGCTGAAACGGTCGAGGTCACGGGCTATCTGAAGCCACGACTCGGACGCCACGTCCTCGGCGTCCGGATCCCCCACCAGTGTCCTTATGTAGCCAAGCAGCCGCGGCTGCACAGCGCGGTACACAGTACGGAAGGCGTCCTCGTCCCCGCGCTGTGCCGCGAGCACCGCGGCAGTAAGCCCCGCGTCGTCCCCCAGCACTACCTCAACCCTGCCCTGCTGTCCGAATCGCAGCTGGTCACCACTGCCGCGCCACCCTGCGCGACTCAGCACGCTACGTCCTTGGCGTGCACCGCGTCCATGACTTGTACAACCCGCAACATTCCATCGCCCCACCCCGGTGTGACAGAAAACGCACCCACGGCGCTGAGATGAGTACGGGGTCGTCCTGCGACCCCGCGGAAGACGACCGGGGCCTCTCCTGTGGGGGGTGGCGGCCCCGGTCGTCGTTCCGACACGTGGTCGCTTGACCAGGCGCTTCGCGGATCAGCCGGCCCGTCCGCGACCAACGGTGTGGCCAACACGTCAGGGAATTCCTCAGTACCTCGGTGACCAGCGCTTTCCCGGCGCTCACCTGGCCTGTCCGCGCTCAGTCACCTCGTTGCCTCAGGACGAGCTCCTGGCACTTCCGTTGCCGGCGACTCCCCTTGCGGCACCACCCGGATCAGCGTCGCCGTCCGTGCCGTCGCCGCCCTCGAAATCACTGCTCGACCAAGAGGAAAAGGGCCTCGTCAATTAAGGGCATGACTGAATTCGGCATCAGCCATGCCCATGAATGACGATGGCCGGGCGCCACACGAAGGACACCCGTTCGATACCGTTTTCCTGATTCCCCTCCGGGACTCTCCGAATTCCTCGCCCTTTGCGGTCGAAGGTGATTCGTAGCCACTCCGGTCACGGATTGCCCAGGAGTGGGGGCCGCGGAGGGCCCGCGATCCCCATGGCGGCTCAGGTGATCAAACGGCTGCAAGCCGGGACCCTGGGAGAACGAGCCCTTCCGCACCCTTCCACGGAGGGGGCGAGAAGACGCGCTCCTTATTGCACAACGGTCGCAATAAGGGGCGCGTCACACGTTCGGCCCAAAGAGACGGCTTCCTTCCGGGGTGATTCTCCCCTCCCGGCATTCGCTCGAAATGCGGCACCCATCAGGAGTCATGGACCACTGCCCGCTTCGTTTTGCTTAATTGCGAGGCTGTCAGGCGTTCCGAGTTCTGGACAAGTGTGCTTCTCTATCGCTCCGACGATCAACGGAGGCCCAGCCTCCGCGAAAGGCGACCGGATTTACTTTCCGTCGTCCGGGATCTCGGGCTTCATTCCACCCGCCTCCGGACACCCGGACCGGCACTGCGGCCACGCGGCCGGTCTGCGGTGATTCCGCCAGCCGAGAGGTTCAGTCTTGTCATCCCCCACTCCGAGGCCACGCAGCAGGCGCGCCCTCGACCACTCGCTTCTCGTTCTCGGTGCCGGTGCCCTGGCCACAGGCCTCGGCATCCTCACGCTCGCACCCGGTATCAGTGCCGCGTCGAGCCACCGCGAGGCTCCACTCATCGCAGGCGACCCGCGCGCGGACAACACCGACGTGTACGCGTTCACCAGCCCCGATCGCTCGGGCACCGTGACCCTCGCCGCCAACTGGATCCCCTTCGAGGAGCCCAACGGCGGACCGAACTTCTACCAGTTCGCGGACGACGCGCGGTACAACATCAAGATCGACAACACCGGTGACGGCAACGCCGACCTCACCTACAGCTGGCGTTTCCGCACCCTGACCCGGGATGCGAGCGGCCAGTTCCTGTACAACACGGGCCAGGTCACCTCCCTCAACGACCCGGACCTGAACATCCGTCAGGTCTATGACCTGACGGTGACCACCTCGCGCGGCACCTCCACGATCCTGCGCGGGGCCCCGGTCACACCGTCCCGTGTCGGCAAGGCGTCCATGCCGGACTACGCCGCCCTGCGTGCCCAGGCGGTACGCGACGTCCCGCGTGGCGGCAAGGCGTTCGCCGGGCAGTCCGAGGACCCGTTCTTCGCCGACCTGCGCGTCTTCGACCTGCTCTACGGCGGCGACCTGAGCGAACGCGGACAGGACACCCTCGCCGGCTACAACGTCAACTCGGTCGCACTCCAGATTCCCAAGAAGGACCTGGCGCTGCGCGGCAACGCCACCCGCAACCCGGTCATCGGGATCTGGTCCACCACCGAACGCCGTGGTGTCCAGGTCACCGACTCCCGTACCAGCAACCACACCGGGTGGAAGCAGGTCTCGCGCCTCGGAAACCCGCTGGTCAACGAGGTCGTGGTCCCGCTCAAGTACAAGGACGCCTTCAATACCCTCAACCCCAGCCAGGACCGCACCGTCCAGCCCGTCGTGGACAAGGTGCTCGACCCGATCCTTCCCAAGCTGATCCAGAAGGTGTACGGCGTGCCGGCACCCAAGGCCCCACGCCACGACCTGGCGGAGATCTACCTCACCGGCATCTGCAAGGCATGCGGACCGATCAAGGCCGATCTGAACGCACACCGGCTGAACAAGGACGCCTCGCTCAAGAGGATCGTCCCGGCCGAGGAACTGCGGCTGAACATGGCCGTGCCGCCCGCGGTGAAGCCGAACCGGCTCGGGGTGCTCGGCGGAGACCTTGCCGGCTTCCCGAACGGACGCCGACTGGCGGACGACGTCATCGACATCTCCCTCCAGGCGGTGGAAGGCGCCGCCCAGACAGGCAAGATCGTGCCCGCCCTCGCCGCGGGTGACAAGGTCGACGCCAATGAGGTGCCCTTCGGCGCACGCTTCCCGTACCTGGCGCTCCCGCACTCCAAGAGCGTCAACAGCGGTCCTTCCGGGACCGGGAAGTCGGCGATGAAGCCGTCGCACGCCGTCGCGCTCGGCACCGCGGGTGCCGCCCTGCTCGGACTCGGCGGACTGCGCCTGCGTCGGCGCCGCGCGACGAGCTGACCGGCCGCCCGCCCAGGGCAAAGAGCCGGACAGCAGCGGTGTCCGGACCGGATCGGCCGGTCCGGACACCGTCCCCGCCCGTCACACCACACCGGGAGTACCCGTGCCAGCCCCGACCGACCCCATCCCCGCGCGCCGGACCCGTGGGAGCAGACGACTGCGCAACACGGCCATCACACTCTCTCTGGGCGGCGTGCTCTTCACGGTCGGGGCGCTGGGCCTGGCTCCGCAGCAGCAAGCCCCGGCCGCCCCGTCCCATGCCCCCGCCTTCCGTAGCACGAACGGCGTCGAAGCCCTCCGGGCACGCGTACGCGAACTGCCCGCCGATCCCACCGGATGGTCCTCCCTCGGCATGGCCTACGTGCAACAGGCACGCAGCACGCCGGACGCTGCCACCTACACCCGGGCCAGGGCCGCGCTGCGCAAGTCCCTGGTCCTCCAGCCGTCCGGCAACTTCGCCGCGGAGACCGGCATGGGCGCCCTGGATGCCTCCCTGCACCGCTTCGCCGAAGCCCTGACCTGGGCCAGGCGGGCCACCACATCCGACCCGTACAGCGCACCCGCCCAAGGTGTCCTGGCCGACGCACTCACCCAACTCGGCCGCTACGAGGAGTCCTACGCGGCGGTCCAGCGCATGACCGATCTGCGGCCCGACAGCGGCGCGCTCGCACGGGCCTCCTACAGCTGGGAACTCCGGGGCGACACGAAGCGGGCACGCGACCTGATGGAGAAGTCCTACCAGGCCGCCGGCACCCCGTCCGACAAGGCCTTCGCCCTGACCCATCTCGCCACACTCGCCCTGGAGACCGGCGATCCGCGCACCGCCGTGCACCTCGCGGACACCGGGCTGGCCGCGTCGCCGGAAGACCCCGCCCTGCTGGAGGCACGCGCCCGCGCCCACGCCGCGCTCGGCCGGAATCGGCAGGCCGTCAGCGACTACACCGCGGCCATCGCCGCCGCGCCCCTGCCTCAGTACCTTCTCGGCCTGGCGGATCTCCAGGAATCCCTCAGCCACCCGGAGAAGGCCGAGGAGCAGTACGGCGTGCTCAGAGCGCAGGAGAAGCTGCGCGAGGCCACCGGAGGAGTGGCCGACGTGGACGGAGTCCTGTTCGAGGCCGACCACGGCGACCCCGACAGGGCAGTGGCGATGGGGCGCACCGCTCTGCGGCAGCGGCCCTTCCTCGCGGTGCACGACGCGATGGCCTGGGCGCTGCATCGCGCCGGCCGCGACATCGAGGCCATTGAGCAAGCCGACCTCGCCCTCGCGCTCGGCACGGTCAGCGCACCCTTCCACTACCACCGGGCGATGATCAACGAGGCGCTCGGCCGGACCGAGGCCGCCCGGACTGACCTCCGGCGAGCCCTCGGCATCGATCCCCACTTCCATCCGGTGAACGCCCCCCGGGCGCGCGCCGCGCTCAGCAGAATCGAAGCCGCCCGATGAACCGAAACCGTCCCTCGCGCCGAACGCCCTCCCGCGCCCTTGCCGCTCTGATCCTCATCGGAACCGCAACCGCTCTCGTGACGGGTCCCGCCGCCACCGCGTACGCGCATCCGCTCGGCAACTTCACCGTCAACCACCACACGGGGCTGGTCCTTCGCCAGGACGCCGTGGACGCGCTCATCGTCGTGGACCGCGCGGAGATCGCCACCGCGCAGGAACGCCCGCACATCGATGGGGACCACAACGGCGTCACCGATCCGGCGGAAGCCCGGTCCTACGCGTCGGAGGGCTGCGCCGAACTCGCGGGACAACTGCGCCTGGCCATCGGGCGCACACCGGTGCACTGGAGGAACGTGACGAGCACGCTCACTTATCACCCCGGCGAGGGCGGCCTGCGGACCAGCAGGATGAGCTGCGCCCTGAGCGCCCCCGCGGAACTGGCTGCTGCGGCCGACATCGACGTGCGCACGGACTACGACGAACGCCGCATCGGCTGGCAGGAGATGACCGCGCGCGGGCGGGGGGTCACCCTCATCCACTCGCCACTCCCCGCCATCTCGCCGACCGACGAACTCCGCCACTACCCGAAGGACCCGCTGGCCACGCCTCTGGACCAGCGGTCGGCCCGGCTTCACACGGAACCCGGCGACGGACGACGCGCCGCCGCCGGCCCCGCAGAGTCGCTGCCCGGCGCGGGCCCGCTCTCCACGGTCGCCGGAAAGGTGTCCACGACATTCGACACCCTGGTGGGCCGACACGAACTCACCGTCCCCGCAGGGCTCATGGCGCTCTTGCTCTCCCTGGTGCTCGGCGCCTCGCACGCGGCCCTTCCCGGCCACGGCAAAACCCTCATGGCCGCGTACCTGGCCGGGCGCCGCGGGACCCCGCGCGATGCCGTCACCGTCGGAGTCACCGTCACCGTCACCCACACCGCGGGGGTCCTCGCGCTCGGGCTCGCGCTGCCGCTCGCGACCTCGCTCGCGGGAGAGACGGTCCTGACCTGGCTCGGTCTCGTCAGCGGACTGATGGTCACCGGGATCGGCCTGTGGCTCATGCGCACCGCCCTGACCAAGGGCACCGGCCACGGACACGCCCACGGCCATACACACCGTCACGGACACGCCCACGGACCCCAGCACCTCCACGACCATGTCCCGCACCAAGCTCGCCCCTCGGGTCCGCTTCCCACGGCGGAGCCCCGGCCGGGCTCGGACGCGACCCACGCGGACGGCACAGTCCTCGCCCCGGTCAGGACCGCCCCCCACACACACGATCGTCCCCATTCCCACGCCCATGGGCCGGGCCACGCGCACGCCGGGCACCACCACCACGCCAGGACGTCGCGCACCGGCCTGATCGGCATGGGAATCGCGGGGGGCCTGGTACCCAGCCCCTCCGCCCTGGTCGTCCTGCTCGGCGCCGTGGCCCTGGGACGGACGGCCTTCGGCGTGCTGCTCGTTGTCGGCTACGGCCTCGGCATGGCCGCCACACTCACCCTGGCCGGCCTGCTGCTGGTCCGGCTGCGCGACACGTTCAAGGCGAGGGCGGACAGGTATGCCCGCCTCCGCGTCCCGCTCGCCCGCCTTTCGGGCGTCGTTCCCGCCGCCTCCGCCGGGCTCGTACTCCTGGTCGGTCTGCTGCTGACCCTCCGGGCTGCTGCCGGCCCCTGGTAGACCGGCTGAGGGGATGGTCCGGCGGAAGCACCAGAGGGAGTGCCGACCGTGTCCGGGGGGGCGGGGCCACCGCGCTCCGAGTTCCCGACACCGTGCTGACGGTCGCGTTCGTGCACGGCATCCGCGTACGCGGCTGCCCCGGGGGGCAACGTTCGTCATGCTCCGACCAATCCGGACGCCGCGGGGTTCCGAATACACGGCATCAGCAACCAAACGTCGTTCCGGCTTCCGCCGGGACTTCCGAAAGGGGATGCGTCTTCGTGATAGCCCGCCGCACAGCCCGTCTCGCCACGCTGTTCGCCCTGCCCGCCGCACTCACCCTCGTGGCAGCCGCGCCGTCCCTGGCCCACGAGGGACACTCCGCCGGCACCACGAAGGCCGCCGACGGTGACACGTACCAGATCGACCTGGAGCAGCTGAACGACTCCGGTGCCAGTGGTACCGCCCTGGTCAGCGTGGAGGGCGACCGGCTCACCGTGAAGATCGACGCCGAGGGGCTGGTTCCCGGCCAGCCGCACGCCCAGCACATCCACGGATCCACGGACGGCCACGACTTCCGCTGCCCCGACAAGAGCGCGGACAAGGACGGCGACGGCATCGTCACCACCGCCGAGGGCCTGCCCATGTACGGAGACATCAACATCTCCCTGACCACCAAGGGCGACACCTCCAAGGACAGCGGCCTCGCGGTGGACCGGATGCCCGTCGCCGACAAGGACGGCAAGCTGACGTACTCCCGCACCATCACCGTCTCCAAGGACGTGGCGGAGCACATCAAGGACCTGCACGTGGTGCAGCACGGCATCGACCGGAACAGCGACGGGAAGTACGACTTCGGCGCGGGCAAGAGCGAACTCGACCCCAAGCTCCCCCAGGAGGCCACCGCTCCGGCCAGCTGCGGCATGGTCAAGGGCGCGGCCGTCGGCTCCATGCCGGTGGGCGGCGTCGAGACCGGTGGAACCACGACGGAAGGCATCGAGTCGCCGCGGCTGCTCGCGGCGGGCGGCGTGGCCGTCCTCGCGGCCGGTGGTCTCTTCGCCGTACGCCGCCGCGTCCGTACGGCCGGCCACGACGGCAGCTGATCACGAGTCCCGTTCGACCCGCGGTCGCCCCCAAGGGCTTCCGCCGGTCGGGCCACCGGTCCAGGTGTCCGCGGCGGCAGCGAGCAGGGAAGGGCGACCCCGATGAACGGAAGCGCAAGCGATGACGAGGTCCCTACGTCACTGCGGCGATGGCGGTTCGTCCTCACGGCGGGCATCATGGTGCTGCTGCTGGCCGGGGCACTGATGCTGGGTCTGGGAATCGACCGCCAGCAGCCCGCCCCTCCGGCCGCGAAGGAGACAGCCGGCACCCCTCGGGCCTCCGTCGGGCATACGGCCGCCCGCGACGGGAAGGCGTCCGGCTCGCCGGGAGGCGAGCAAGGCACGACCGTGCTGTCCGCCTCCCGGCCGCTGAGCATCACGATCCCCGCGATCAAGGTGACGTCCACGCTGGAGGACCTGGCACTCGGCAGGGACAGGGCGATGGAGACCCCCCGCGATCCGGACAAGGCCGGCTGGTACAGCCCAGGCCCGCCGCCCGGGGCCCGCGGCCCCTCGGTGATCGCGGGACACGTCACCTGGAACCGCGCACCGGCGGTCTTCTTCAAGCTGGCCGAACTCGACCCCGGCGACCGCATCGAGATCCGTCGCGCGGACGGCACCACCGCGACCTTCACCGTCGATCGCACCGCCGTCTACCCCAAGGACCGGTTCCCCACGGTCGAGGTGTACCGCAACCTCGACCACGCCGGTCTGCGCCTCATCACCTGCGGCGGGGACTACTCCGCGGCCGAGAGCCACTACGCCGACAACGTCGTCGTCTACGCCACTCTCACAGGCAGTCACACGTAGGCGCCGGACGATCCGTTGTGGGGCGCCCACGAGAATGACGCCCCACAACAACCGCCTCCCCGCGGACCTTCCTCCGCGAGGCGCGAGCGGAGACCCCCCGCAGCCGCCGGGGAGCCTCCTTGTGCGCGGTGCCTGCTCCTCCTGACAACCGCTCACACCTTGCATTCGTCACCGTCGGGAAGCCGGATTGGTCGTCGCCGGAACCGCACCCGAACGGGCTCTTCCGGTTCTGCGCGTTTCAGTGGCGGAGGACGGTGTGGTGGTGGCCGTTGTCCTGCCTCCCCGGGTCGGGCGAGCTCGTGGAGGAAGCCGTCCCCGTCGAGGTACCGAGTGGTCAGCCCGTCGCGGGCGACCGTCGCCGAGGTCCCGTGCAGGAGGTGGACGCGGAGCGGGAAGGTCCGCGCGTCGATGGAGGGGTGCACCGTGTCCCCGTCCGCGTGTGCGCGATCCTCGTCCAAGGCGGCGAGCTCTGCCTCATCCGGCGGTAGGGGCCGGGGTCTCAGGACCGCACCCGCCCCCGCCGGGCCGACGCCGCGCGGAGTATCCGCCGGCCCTCCGTGGAGACGTCGCGGATCTGGCGCAGCCCTGCCGTGGCGGGGGCGTCCTCGTCCATGGCCGCCAGCATCTCCAGGATCGCGGTCTGCCGGGCCGCCTCGCCGGCGAGCAGCGGGCCCGCGCCCGAGGGGTCGCCCGCCCGGCAGCGGGCCACCGGGTCCGGGGCGGCGGGGGCGGTCGTGTCGTGGCCGAGGTGGACCTCCAGGGCCAGCACCGAGCAGGCGTCCGCCCAGACACGCAGCCCCTCGCCCGCCCGCTCGGCCGGGGCGGCGGCGAGCACGTCCCGGACCCGGGCGGCGGGTGCGCCGGGGTCCGCGAGGGTGTCCAGCGCGGCGCGGGCCTCCGCGAGGCGGGCGGGCCAGAGGCGGGGCTCGGCGCAGGCGGCCCAGAGCGGGCGCAGCGGGTCGGGGCCGGGGCCCTGGGCGGGCTGGGGCAGACAGCGTTCGAGGCAGGCGACCGCCGCGGCGGCGAGCCCGCGTTCGTCGGCGGCGGCGATCAGGTCGAGCAGGCTCATCGGCGTCTCCTGTCAGCCCTCCCGTATGTGCCCCATGCCGGGACACAGGGGGGCGCAGCGCTTCCTGTTACCGCATTCAGCGCCGAATGGCCGAAAAGCGTCACTGAAGGGTGGCCGATTACCGCCGCCTGCCTCCTCCCTCAGTGCGCCTGAACCGGACGCGGCACCGCAGGGACCGGGCCGAGGTGCGCGCGCCGGGACTGCATCGCCGTCAGTCTCCGCACGAACAGGATCGCCAGGACCGCCGCGCCGATGTCCAGCGCGTCGCAGACCGCGACCATGTCGAGCCCGCGCACGATCTCGTCCCCGGTCTCCGCGTCGGCGTAGAAGCGGCCCGCGCCCTGGCTCAGGAGCTTGTCCACAATCAGCGCCGCCCACCACGCGTTCAGCAGGCCACGCGGCGCGGCGGGCCTGCGACCGTCGCCTTCGACCGGCACGCTCGCAGCCCACACACCGCTCGCCACCCGGTACGGCAGCCACAGGACGCCGATGGGCACGAACCAGGCGCCGACCGCCCAGCCGGGCCGCATCGAGTGGGCGGACGGGTCGAACACCTCCGCGTTGCGCCGGACCCGGCGCATCCACACGAGAAAGACGACCGCCGTCGCGAGGAGCGTGTACGCCTGAAGGAGCCCAGCGAGCCGGTACAGCTGGTCGGCGCGGGTCCACGCCCCCTCGTCCACCGAGAGGAAGCCGCCGTCCAGCCCGTCGGCGAGCAGCATGCGGGAGTGGACACCGGCAGCGATCGACAGCACATCCGCGACGGCCACGGCGCCGAGCAGCACGCACACCGCCTTGGCCAGGCCCACCGGCGAGCGCAGCTGGTCGAGCCGGGGCGAGGCCGGCGCCCAGCCGGGGCTGCCGGCCCAGGCCCGGCCCCGGCCGGCGTCCGCCGCGCCGGCGCACACGGCGCACCGCACATCGGCCGAGCCGACCGGTCTCGTACCGCAGAGTGAACAGAGCATGGAAACGGAACCCCCCAGGATTCGGACGTCGACGCGAGAAGCGCGCGCGTCCCTCCCCGGACGACGCGGCCACCGGAACGTAATGCCCGGCGACCGCATTGTCCATGGTCAGAGGCGTTCCGGAGACTCAGCCCGCGTCGATCTCCTTCGCCAGCGACTGGAACTTCGCGTAGCTCAGCTTCGGCTTGCCCGGGACCCACAGCTTCTGGGCCGTCGCCCGCAGCGGCATCCGGATGCCGGCCGCGACCTGCTCGGCGGTCTGGGCGTTCGGGAAGTCGCCCCAGACGGCGAACCGGCCGCCGAGGATCTGGTCGGAGTAGCGGGCCGGGACCGGGGTGGTGCCGCGCAGCACGAGCGGGGTCCACTGCTCGTAGATCCGCTTGCCGGTCGGGTAGACGAAGGCGTTGGGCTGGCCGAGCACGTAGTACATGAACTCGTCGTTGAGGTTGAGGACCTTGCGGCCCTCGCGCAGATACTCCTCCGGCGACCGGGCTCCGTACTCCTTGCCCGTCCAGTACTCGACCTCGATGTCCTTGTCGGCGCGGACCTTGCTGTCGCGGAACTGGCCGTCGTTCCACGCCTTGGGCTTCATGCCGTGCTTGCGGACCACCTCCGCCCGGTCGTTGAGCCAGCCGGTGGCGAGGTCGGAGATGCCGGCCCCGGAGCCGTACTTCGCGACGGCCGCGCGCTGGAGCTGCGGATAGGACGCGGCCGGGTCGCTCGCCATCAGCGCCCGGTACTCGTCGCCGCCCAGGTGCCAGTACGCACCGCCGAACAGCTCCGCGTACTCGCCGAGCAGCTCGTCGATCAGCTTGGCCGCGCCCGGCTTGGAGATGTCCAGCGAACCGGTCGAGGCGACGCCGGAGACGTTGTGCAGCTGGAGGTCGGGGTGGGCGCGCAGCACCGCGCCGAGGTGGCCCGGCGAGTCGATCTCCGGGACGACCTGGATGTGCAGCCGGCCGGCCAGGGCCACGATGTGCCGGACCTGCTTCTTCGTCAGGTGGTCCGGCGAGACCACCTCGGGGTGCGTGTCGGACTCGATGCGGAAGGCCTGGTCGTCCGAGAAGTGCAGGCCGAGCTGGTTGAGCTTCAGGTCGGCCATCTCGTGCATCCGGTCCTCGATCCAGGACGCGGTGTAGTACTTGCGGGCGATGTCGAGGTTGAGGCCGCGCTGCGGCTTGTCCGGCCGGTCGCGCACCTCCCCCTCGGGCATCGAGCCGTCGGCGCGCACGGACTGCTTGAGGGTGCGGGTGCCGTAGAAGACGCCCGCCTCGCCGGGTCCGCTGATCCTGACCCGCCCGTCGGCGGTGCGCAGGGTGTACGACTCCGAGCCGCCGGACGCCTTCGGGGTGAGGGCCAGCTCCACGTCACCGGCGCGGGCGGCCGCCTCGCCCCGGTAGTGGATCTTCAGCTCCCCGGCCAGCAGCTTCCCCTCGTCGGCCAGCTTGCCGCTGCCCTTGGCGAGGACGACCCCGCTGTCCTTGCCGGGCTTCCAGCCGGGCCCGTGGGCGGGCGTGTGCTCGCGTACGGCGGGGATGGTGCGGGGCGTACTGGAGAGCGGGTAGCTGCGGGTCGGTGACGGGGTGGGCGAGGGGGACGAGGCCGCCCGGGTCGTCTCGGGGCCGTTGCCGTGCTCGGTTCCGGAGCCGTCGCAGCCGACGAGGACGACGCTCGCCGCGGCCGCCGCCGTCACGGCCAGGAGGGCGCCGCGTGAGGGTGCCATCAGTCAGAAACCTCCGGTTCGGGGGGAGAGGGAAGAAAGGGAGCGCAAGGGAGCAGAACTGCGAGAAAACGGTGCAGATGTAGGGAGGTAACCGGGCATTCTCCTCACACATCCGCTCGCCAGGCATCGCGAAACTCTCCCGTCCGGGTGAAATTCGCGCATCCTTCGCCCGCCCTTATCCCCGTCTCGCTAGCGTTGAGCCCCCTCAGTCTCTTCCGTCTCTCCATTTCGGGAGCCCACGCTGTCCAGGTCCAGCGAGTCCCACGCCGGCCTCCCCGAGCAGCCGCCCCGGCCCGCCCGGCGCACCGCCGTGCCCGTGCAGCACCGCGGCGGCGCCTCCGCCCGGTCCGCCGCGCCCGCCTGGGGCCTGCCCCGGTTCAACGGCGCGCCCGCCCCCGAGGCCGAGGCGGCCCTGCTCGGGTGCTTCGGCAGCGCGGCCTGGGCGCGGCGGCTCGCCGCCCACCGCCCCTACCCGGACGCGGAGGCGCTGCTCGCCGCGGCCGACGAGGCGGCCTACGACCTCGCCCCCGCCGAGCACGCCGAGGCGCTGGCGGCCGAGGTGTCCCCGGGGCTGCGGCCGGACGCGCCGCGCTCCGCCCATCT
The DNA here is from genome assembly GCF_044761525.1 of Streptomyces sp. NPDC097595. Taxonomy (NCBI): domain Bacteria; kingdom Bacillati; phylum Actinomycetota; class Actinomycetes; order Kitasatosporales; family Streptomycetaceae; genus Streptomyces; species Streptomyces sp. NPDC097595. The sequence goes on from NZ_JBIWCN010000004.1 coordinate 37,477, forward strand.
CGCGCTGGCCGCCGCCCACGCCGAGTACGAACGCAAGTTCGGCCACGTCTTCGTGATCTGCCTGGACGGCTACCCGCCCGCCGAGCACCCCGACCAGGTCCTCGCCGGCATCCGGGCCCGCCTCGCGCACGAGGAGGACCGGGAGCGGGCGGTCACGGCCGATGAGATGCGACGACTCGCCCGGGGCCGCCTGGCCGCGTTGGTATCGAGTCGATAACGGGTTGGGGGCGGGCCGCTCGGCCCGGATTCCCCGGCGCGGAGGGGCCGAGCAGGGTCGCGGAGGGCTGTCCATAGCCCGTCCGTGCCTGTTTCGTTGCCACTTTGATCACACCGGAGGGCCCCGCGCGATCGAACCGACAATCCGTCGCTACGATGGCCGGGGCCGGTGGACCGTACCCGGCCGGGTCAGACCGACAGTCAAGCCGGCCGACCCCAATCCCCGCTCCCGGAGGGTTCTTCCGTGCCGGCTGGAACGCTGTACCGCGGCCGGGAAGGCATGTGGTCCTGGGTGGCTCATCGAGTCACCGGTGTCCTCATTTTCTTCTTCCTGTTCGTGCATGTCCTGGACACCGCCCTCGTCCGCGTCTCCCCCGAGGCCTACGACGACGTCGTGTCCACGTACAAGACGCCGATCGTCGCGCTGCTCGAATACGGCCTGGTGGCCGCGATTCTCTTCCACGCGCTGAACGGTCTGCGCATCGTCGCCGTGGACTTCTGGGCCAAGGGCCCGCGCGTTCAGAAGCAGATGCTCTGGGCCGTGCTGGGCATCTGGATCGTGCTGATGCTGGGTGCCCTGTACCCGGTGCTCGGCCACGCCGTACGCGAACTCTTCGGGAGCTGAGGCACATGTCCACCGAGACTTCCGCGATCGGCGCCGTCGAAGGCGTCTCTCTGTACGACGTCGACAATCCGGCCCCCGTCATCGAGCCGCCGCGCAAGCGGACCGGCAAGACCCCCAAGGGCTCGCGCACCAACTTCGAGATGTACGCCTGGCTCTTCATGCGCCTGTCGGGCATCGTGCTGGTCGTCCTGGTCATCGGCCACCTGCTGATCCAGCTGGTGCTGGACGGCGGCGTCTCCAAGATCGGCTTCGCCTTCGTGGCGGGCCGCTGGGCCTCGCCGTTCTGGCAGGTCTGGGACCTGGCGATGCTGTGGCTCGCCATGCTGCACGGCGCCAACGGTCTGCGTACGGTCATCAACGACTACGCCGAACGGGACAACACCCGCTTCTGGCTGAAGATGCTGCTGTACACCGCCACGGTGTTCACCGTCCTGCTGGGCACGCTGGTGATCTTCACCTTCGACCCGAACATCCGCTAGGCGCCGGGCCCGAAGGACCAGAGGTAAACCATGCAGATCCACACGTACGACACCGTCATCGTCGGCGCCGGCGGCGCCGGCATGCGCGCGGCCATCGAGTCGACCAAGCGCAGCCGCACCGCCGTGCTGACCAAGCTCTACCCCACCCGCTCCCACACGGGCGCCGCGCAGGGCGGCATGGCCGCCGCGCTGGCCAACGTGGAAGAGGACAACTGGGAGTGGCACACCTTCGACACGATCAAGGGCGGTGACTACCTGGTCGACCAGGACGCCGCCGAGATCCTGGCGAAGGAGGCCATCGACGCCGTTCTCGACCTGGAGAAGATGGGCCTGCCGTTCGGCCGCACGCCCGAGGGCAGGATCGACCAGCGCCGCTTCGGCGGTCACTCCCGCAACCACGGCGAGGCCCCGGTCCGCCGTGCCTGCTACTCGGGCGACCGCACCGGCCACATGATCCTCCAGACGCTGTACCAGAACTGCGTCAAGGAGGGCGTGGAGTTCTTCAACGAGTTCTACGTCCTGGACCAGCTGGTGGTCGAGGAGGACGGCGTCAAGAAGTCCGCCGGCGTCGTCGCGTACGAGCTGGCCACCGGCGAGATCCACGTCTTCAAGGCGAAGGCGGTCATCTACGCCTCCGGCGGCACCGGCAAGTTCTTCAAGGTGACGTCGAACGCGCACACCCTGACCGGTGACGGCCAGGCCGCCTGCTACCGCCGGGGTCTGCCGCTGGAGGACATGGAGTTCTTCCAGTTCCACCCGACCGGCATCTGGCGCATGGGCATCCTGCTGACGGAGGGCGCCCGCGGTGAGGGCGGCATCCTCCGCAACAAGGACGGCGAGCGCTTCATGGAGAAGTACGCGCCCGTCATGAAGGACCTCGCGTCCCGTGACGTCGTGTCCCGCTCCATCTACACGGAGATCCGCGAGGGCCGCGGCTGCGGTCCCGAGGGCGACCACGTCTACCTCGACCTGACGCACCTCCCGCCGGAGCAGCTGGACGCCAAGCTCCCGGACATCACCGAGTTCGCGCGTACGTACCTCGGCATCGAGCCCTACACGGACCCGATCCCGATCCAGCCGACCGCGCACTACGCCATGGGCGGCATCCCGACCAACGTCGAGGGCGAGGTGCTGGCCGACAACACCACCGTCGTCCCGGGCCTGTACGCCGCCGGCGAGGTCGCCTGCGTGTCGGTGCACGGCGCCAACCGCCTCGGCACCAACTCGCTGCTCGACATCAACGTCTTCGGACGCCGCGCGGGCATCGCCGCCGCCGAGTACTCCGCGAAGAGCGACTTCGTCGAGCTTCCCGAGAACCCGGCGCAGCAGGTCATCGACCAGGTCGAGCGGCTGCGCAACTCCACGGGCACCGAGCGGGTCGCGGCGATCCGCCAGGAGCTCCAGGAGTGCATGGACGCCAACGTGATGGTGTTCCGCACCGAGCAGACGATCAAGACCGCGGTCGACAAGATCGCGGAGCTGCGCAAGCGCTACCTGGACGTGTCCGTCCAGGACAAGGGCAAGCGGTTCAACACGGACCTGCTGGAGGCCATCGAGCTGGGCAACCTGCTCGACCTCGCCGAGGTCATGGCGACGTCGGCGCTGGCGCGCAAGGAGTCCCGCGGCGGGCACTACCGCGAGGACTACCCCAACCGCGACGACGTCAACTTCATGCGCCACACCATGGCGTACCGCGAGGTCGCCGAGGACGGCACCGAGTCGATCCGGCTGGACTACAAGCCGGTCGTCCAGACCCGCTACCAGCCGATGGAGCGTAAGTACTGATGGCTACACCCACCCTGGACAAGGCCGACAAGGCTCCCGAGCCCGAGGCCGGCTTCGCCGACTCGCCGTACATCACGGCCACGTTCCGCATCCGGCGGTTCAACCCCGAGGTCTCCGACGAGGCCCAGTGGCAGGACTTCCAGATCGAGATCGACCCGAAGGAGCGTGTGCTCGACGCCCTTCACAAGATCAAGTGGGACCAGGACGGGACGCTCACGTTCCGCCGGTCCTGCGCGCACGGCATCTGCGGTTCGGACGCCATGCGGATCAACGGCAAGAACAGGCTCGCCTGCAAGACGCTGATCAAGGACCTGAGCCCGGAGAAGCCGATCACGATCGAGGCCATCAAGGGCCTCACGGTCCTCAAGGACCTCGTGGTCGACATGGACCCGTTCTTCCAGGCGTACCGCGACGTCATGCCCTTCCTCATCACCAAGGGGAACGAGCCGACCCGCGAGCGCCTCCAGTCCCCCGAGGACCGCGAGCGCTTCGACGACACCACCAAGTGCATCCTGTGCGCCGCGTGCACGTCCTCGTGCCCGGTGTTCTGGAACGACGGCCAGTACTTCGGCCCGGCGGCGATCGTCAACGCGCACCGCTTCATCTTCGACTCGCGCGACGAGGGCGGCGAGCAGCGCCTGGAGATCCTCAACGACCGTGACGGTGTGTGGCGTTGCCGCACCACCTTCAACTGCACGGACGCCTGCCCGCGTGGCATCGAGGTCACCAAGGCGATCCAGGAGGTCAAGCGCGCGCTGATCACGCGTCGCTTCTGATCCCCACGCGCACGTGAAGAGGCCCGGTCCCCCTCGGGGGTCCGGGCCTCTTGCTGCGCCGGTGGCGGCCCGGACGGTACGGTCGTGCGGAACCGGTGGTCGGTTCACCCACCGCCGCACGGGGATGCGCGGGGGAGCGAGAGCGGGGGCACGTTGAGCGATCCGAATCCGTACGCGGACGACTCATACACATGGGGGCCTTCCCAGCAGCCCGGGACCCCTCCCGGCGTCCCGAACGGCCAGGGCTACGGCTATCCGGCGGGCGGCAATCCGGTCTACGGCTACCCGCAGCCGGTCTCCGGCCCGCCCTCGCAGCCGCCGGGCTACGGGTATCCGTCGCAGCCGACCCAGGGTTACGGGTATCCGGCGCCGGCCGGCGGCGGAACGCCCGTGCTGTCCATCGGGGACATCACCGTGATGAGCGATTCGATCGTGACGCCGTCCGGGACGATGCCCCTCAGGGGCGCGGTGTGGACGGCGACGGACATGTCGCGCACCGAGGAGAAGATCCCGCCGGTCGCGATCGTGCTGGCGATCATCTTCGCCCTGGCCTGCCTGATCGGCCTGCTCTTCCTGCTGATGAAGCAGAAGCAGACGACCGGCTTCGTCCAGGTGACGGTGACCAGCGGGGGCCGCCACCACTCCACGATGATCCCGGCCAGCCACCCGGACACCTTCGCGATGGTGATGTCCCAGGTCAACACCGCCCGCTCGATGAGCGTCTGAGGGCACACCCCGCGGCGCGGGGCGGGGAGGACGCGGCCGGTCCGCTCGTGTGACGGCTCAGTCCCAGGCCGCCCCGCCCCGGTCCTCCGCGACCACCATGACGCGCCGCAGCATGTCGTTGAGCAGCGCCCGCTCGTCCGCGTCCAGGACGCCGAGGAGCCGTTCCTCCTCGTGCCCGAGGAAGGCCATCGCGCCGAGCCAGGTCGACCGGCCCTCGTCCGTCAGCACCACGTCGACGCGGCGGCGGTCCGTGGTGGACGGGGTGCGGCGGACGAAGCCGCGGCGCTCGACCGCGTCCAGCCGGCCGGTGACCGACGCGGGGGCGAGGTCGAGGTCGGCGGCCAGTTCGGACGGGGCCGCCGTGCCGCCGCGCCCGGCCAGCTTGTGCAGGGTGTCGAACTCCTGCCGGTCCAGGTCGAAGTCGATGAGGGACTGCTCACGCACCCGGCGCAGATGGACGGAGAGCTTCTTCATCCGGGTCACCGCGCCCTCGACGTCCGCGTCGAGCTCGGGAAGCACGGGTCTCCACCGCTCCACGTGCCCGTCGGTCCAGTCGCGTCGCTCCATGGCGCTCAGCCTACGCGGGTGCCTCCGGCGGGGACGGGGTCCTTCGGAACCGTAATTCTCGTTGACGGATACTTCGGTACCGAAATAGATTGCCGCTCATGGTCACCCCCGCGCCGCCCACGGCGCATCCCTTAAGGACCCGCTCGTTCCGGCTGCTCTTCATCGGCCGCTCGCTGTCGATGCTGGGCGACTCCGCGATCCCCGCCGCGCTCACCCTCGCCGTCTACCTGGCCACCGGATCGACCGGCGACCTCGCCCTGGTGCTGGGATGCGCGATGGTGCCCAAGCTGTTGCTGCTCCCGCTGGGCGGGGTCGTCGGCGACCGCTTCAACGCCCGCACCGTGGCCCTCACCACCGACCTCGTGCGGTGCGCGACCCAGCTCTTCGTCGGCACCGAACTTCTCTCCGGCACCCCGGCCCTCTGGCAGATCGCGCTCGCCGAGGCGGTCGGCGGCGCCGCCGGGGCCTTCGCGATGCCGACCTCCGCCCCGCTGGTCCGGGGCACCGTGGACGAGTCGGGGCTGCTGCGCGCCAACTCGCTGGTGGCGGTGGCCTCCGGGACCGCGCGCATCGGCGGGCCCGCCGTCGCCGGCGCCCTGATCTTCACCGCCGGACCGGGCTGGGCCTTCGTGCTGGACGGCGCGAGCTTCGCGGTGAGCGCCGCGCTGCTGTACGTGATCCGGGTCCGCCATGTCCCCATCCCCCGGCGCTCGTTGCTCGGCGACCTCAAGGGCGGCTGGACCGAGGTCCGCAGCCGCGACTGGTACTGGACGAGTCTGATCGCGCACGCCGTCTGGAACGGGGCGGCGGCCGTGCTGACCACGCTCGGCCCGGCCCTCTTCCTGCACGGCCCCGGCGGCAAGGGGAGCTGGGTCGTGCTCCTCCAGACCGGTGCGGTGGGCCTGCTGATCGGTTCGCTGGTGGCCGGGCGCATCCGGCCCCGCCGGGCGGTCCTGGCCGCCAATCTCGCCGGCGCGCTGTACGTGCTGCCGCTCTGCCTGCTGGCCGCGCACGCCCCGGTGGCCGTCTCGCTCACCGCGTACGGGATCGCCATGGCCGGTCTCGGCTTCCTCAACCCGGTCTGGGAGACCGCCGTCCAGTCCGCGGTGCCGCCGCAGGCCCTGGCGCGGGTGACCTCGTACGACTGGCTGCTGTCGCTGGCCGCGATGCCGCTGGGCTACACCCTCGCCCCGCTCGCCGCCTCCGCCTGGAACACGGAGGCCCCGCTCGCCGTGGCCGGGCTGCTGGCCGGTGCGGTCTGCGCGGGCACCGCCCTGGTGCCGGGGGTACGGCGCTTCGGGGCGCCGGCCGCCGACGCGGTGCGGGAGACCGGGGCACCGGCCGGGACGACGCCCGCGGCGGGGTAGCGGGCGCGGCCCGGATACGCTCGGGGCCGTGGTGAAGGAAGAGAAGGACGTGAAGGCCGTCAAGGCCCCCCGGAGCGAGCAGACCCGTGCGCTGATCCTCGAAACCGCGCTCCGGCTCTTCCAGGAAAGAGGCTACGACCGGACGACGATGCGGGCCATCGCCCAGGAGGCGGGCGTCTCCGTGGGGAACGCCTACTACTACTTCTCGTCCAAGGAGCACCTGGTCCAGGGCTTCTACGACCGGCTCGCCGCCGAGCACGCGGAGGCGGTGCGGCCGGTCCTGGACGGCGAGAAGGACCTCGCGGCACGGCTGCGCGGGGTGCTGCTGACCTGGCTGGACGTGGCGGAGCCGTACCGCCCCTTCGCCACGCAGTTCTTCAAGAACGCCGCCGATCCGGAGAGCCCGCTCAGCCCGTTCTCGCCGGAGTCGGTCACCGCGCGCGAGGCGGTCATCGCCATCCACGAGCGCTGCCTGACCGGCTCCACCACCCGGACGGACCCCGAACTGACCCCGCTGCTGCCGCAGTTGATGTGGCTCGCGCATATGGGCCTGGTGCTGTTCTGGGTGTACGACCGGACGGACGGCGCCGCCCGCAGCCGCCGCCTGGTCACGCGTACGGTCCCGATCGCCGCCCGCGCGCTGGCCCTGTCCCGGTTCCGGGTGGTGCGGCCGCTGGTGCGCCAAGTGGCCGAGGTGCTGGCGGAGTTCCTGCCGGAAACGACGGCGCGGGCGGCAGGACCGGTGAAGTCCTAGCCGCCCGCGCGTCGGTCGCGGATCGGATCAGATCCAGCCGAGCTCCCACAGCCGCCACACGCCCGTACCGTCGGAGAGGTACTGCGAGCCGGAGACGTCCGCCTTGGCGATGACGTAGTCCTTCTTCTGCCACAGCGGCACCAGCGGCACGTCCTCACCGACCAGCTTCTGGAGCTCCTTGAAGTCGTTCGAGGCCCGGCTGCGGTCGCTGTACTGCAGCGTGGCGCTGATCAGGTCGTCCATCTTCTTGCTGGTGTAGCCGTTGTGGAGGCTGCTGTCGCGGCCGACGAGCGGCTGGCTGAAGGTGTCGGGGTCCGGGTAGTCCGGGAGCCAGCCGACGGTGTACATGTCGTACTCGCCCTGCGCGTAGCCCTTCTGGAACCGGGTCCACTCGACGGCCTTGATGGTGACCTTGAAGAGCCCGGTGGCGTTCAGCTGCCGCTGGATCTCCTTGGTCTCGTCGGTGTACTGGTCGCCCTCGCGGTAGGCGAAGGTGACCGCCAGCGGCGTCTGGACGCCCGCCTCGTCCATGAGCGCCTTCGCGCGCTTGGCGTCCGGCGAGGGGTAGGCGTCGAAGAACGGGGTGCTGTGCCCGATGGTGCCCTGCGGGATCAGCGAGTAGAGCGGTTCGACGGTGCCCTTGTAGACCTTGCTCACCAGCGGGCCGCGGTCGATGACCGAGGCGATGGCCTGGCGGACCTTGCGGTCGGCGAGCGGGGCGCCCTTGCGGACGTTGAAGACGAGGTTGCGGATCTCGGCGCTGTCCGCCTCGGTGACGCGCTGGTCGTTGTCACCCGGGTTCAGCGAGGCGAGTGTGGACGGCGGCAGCTGACGGTGCGTGACGTCGACCTGGCCGGACTTCCACGCCGCGAGGAGGTCCTCGGACTCCTTGTAGTACCGCACGGTGATCGGGCCGCCGGTCTTGGCGACCGCGCCCTTGTACCGCGAGTTCGGCACGAGTTCGGCCTTCACGCCGGCCTCGTAGGACTTCAGGACGTACGGCCCCGAGCCGGTGACCCCGCCGTCGTTGCGCAGCTTGTGCTCGGCGTAGGCGTCCTTCTCCACGATGGCGCCGGCGCCCGTGGCGATCTTCTGCGGGAAGGTCGCGTCGCGCGAGGAGAGGTTGAAGGTGATGACCCGGCCCTCGGTGACCACGTTCTTCAGGCTGGGGAAGAGGACCGAGGGACCGACGTCCGTCTTCATCTCCAGCATCCGGTCGAACGAGTACTTGACGTCCTCGGCGGTGATCTTGTCGCCGTTGGAGAACGTCAGGTCGTCACGGAGCTTGCACTGGTACGTCTGGAGCTTGGCGCCGATGAACTGGCAGTTCTCGGCCGCGTCCGGCTCGGGGACGATGCCCCCGGACTTGAACGTCATCAGGGACTGGTAGACGTTGCTGTACATCGCCCAGGAACCGGCGTCGTAGGCGCCCGCCGGGTCGAGCGAGGTCACCGCGTCGGTCGTCCCGACGACGACCGGATCGGAGCTCCCCTCGTCCGAGGGAAGCAGTTGCCAGGCGACCACGCCTGCGATGACCAATACCGCGAAAATCGCGAGAATCCGTAGCCGGATCGACCGCATTGACGTGCTCTCCCTTAACTGCCCCACCTCGGTGTCGCGCTCAGATACGCAGATCACCGCACGTTCGCGCCAAGCAAATCACACGATTTTCACATCTGGAAGGGGAGATCAGAGGCTCATAGCCAATTGTTTGTCAGTCGAAACCTTTGGCGCTTAGCTCGAATACAGAGGGTTCCCGGCTGGTCACCCGTTTCGCCATTCCGCGTGCGTACAAGGGTGATTACGCCTGCCGGGATGCGAGCTCGACAACGGTGATGTCGGAGGGCGCGCCGACCCGCACGGGCGGGCCCCAGGCTCCGGCGCCCCGGGTGACGTAGAGCTGGGTGTCGCCGTAGCGTTCGAGGCCGGCGACGGTCGGATTGGACAGCTCCGCAACGTAGTTGCCCGGCCACAGCTGGCCGCCGTGGGTGTGCCCGGACAGTTGCAGGTCCACGCCGTGCTCGACGGCCTCGTCGATGACCACGGGCTGGTGGGCCATGAGCACGACCGCGCGGGCGGGGTCGCGGTCGCCGAGGGCGCGGGCGAAATCGGGGCCCTGGCCTTCGCTCTCGCCGGCGATGTCATTGACCCCGGCCAGATCGAAACCGCCGGTCTCCACCCGGGCGTTCTCCAGCGGGTGCAGCCCCAATTCCCTTACATGATCAACCCATTGGGCCGCGCCGGAGTAGTACTCGTGATTGCCGGTGACAAAGAACGCCCCGTGCCGGGCGCGGAGCCCGGCAAGCGGTTCGGCGGCCGGGCCGAGATCGGCGACCGATCCGTCGACCAGATCACCGACGACCGCGATGAGATCGGGCCGGGTGCGGTTGACCGCGTCCACGACCCGTTGCGTATGGGAGCGCCCCAGGATCGGGCCCAGGTGAATATCGCTGACGACGGCGATGCGGAAACCGTGCGCGGACCTCGGCAGCCGGGCGAGCGGCACGGTGACCCGCTTCACCCGGGGCCCGCGCAGCACGCCGTACGTCCCGTAGCCCACGGTCCCGAGTCCGGCGACGGCGGCGCCACCCCCGACCGCCCGCGCCACGAACAGCCGCCGCGACGGGGCGGAGAGGGCGGGCGCGACGGGCTCCGGCGCGGGCTCGGGCGCCGCCCCGGCCGCCGCCCGGCGCGCGAGCCACCGGCGCAGGAGGGGCCGTACGGCCTCGCCGACGAGCAGGGCGAGCGTCAGATAGAGCAGCGCGGCGAGCCAGAGGTAGCCCGGCCAGGCCAGCGCCCGCTGGACCGGGAAGGGCGCGCCCGCAGGCCCGGCGACCAGGGCGCCGACGCTGAGCAGCGGCAGCGCGTACGCGGCGATCGTGCCGGCCCTGCGCCACGGGCTGCCCTGGCGCGTCGTGTCCCCGACGAGCCGGCGCCACACATAGCGGTGCACGGCCACGAGCAGGGCGAGCACAGCTGTCACGGCGAGTACCGCCAGCCCGGCTCCCACGACCCGCATACCCGCTCCCCCGCCCCGTTCGTCCCGGTAACGCCCGATTCAGGTCCCGGCCGGGACCAGTGGTTTCAAGCCTTCTCGGCGCGCAGGGCCCTGACGCCCCGGAACCCGATCCAGCCCACGGCCGTCCCCAGAAGAAAGGACGTGATGGCGAGCAGCAGATGCACCCAGAAGTACGCGGTCGGGTCACCGGCGTCGTCGAAGGCGAGGCCGCTGCCGTCCTTCCACAAATTCTTGGCGAAGGTGACCCAGATGAACCACGACCACACCCCGAAGGCGAGCAGGAACCAGGAGACCGGGCGGCTGAGCTTCATGGATTCAGTATCGCCGCCGCGCTCCGGGGGGCTCGGGCGGGGTGGTCCGTCCCGGCGGTCCGCCCGGCGGGTCACACGGCCAGTACATATATTCACATCAACTGCATGTACGTTTTCGACCGTGCCAGCTCTCAAGAAGGCCGCGTTGGCGGTCACCTCTGCCGCCCTGCTGTCCGCTTTTGTCGTCACGCCCGCCTCGGCGGCCGACGGGGACGACGACGCTCCGAAGCCGCCGGCGACCATGTCGCAGATCGGCGGCGCGCAGCTGGGGCGGTCCGGCACCCAGGTCAACCTCGGGCCCGGCGCTCCGGTGCTGCCCAAGAAGCTGACGGGCCGGTCGTGGATGGTCTCGGACGCGGAGACCGGCGAGGTGCTCGCCGCGCACAACGCGCACTGGCGGCTCCCCCCGGCGTCCACGCTGAAGATGCTCTTCGCGGACACGCTCCTCGCTGATCCGGCGCTCCTGCCGAAGACGCGGGAGTACACGGTGAAGGACGAGGACCTCGCCGGCATGGGCGAGGGCAGCAGCCTGGTCGGCATCAAGGAGGACCTCAGCTACACGGTGCACGACCTGTGGCTCGGGGTCTTCCTGCGGTCGGGGAACGACGCGGTGCACGTGCTGTCCTCGATGTACGGCGGGGTGCCGAAGACCGTCCAGGCCATGCAGGACCGCGCGGAGGAGCTCCAGGCGATCGACACGCACGTGGTGTCGCCCGACGGGTACGACGCGCCCGAGCAGGTCTCCAGCGCGTACGACCTCTCGCTCTTCGCCCGCGACGGGCTCCAGAACGCGGACTTCCGGGAGTACTGCTCGACCGCCGACGCGCAGTTCCCCGGTGAGAAGAAGAAGGGCGAGAAGCGCGAGACCTTCGGCATCCAGAACACCAACCGGCTGCTCACCGGGGCCGACGGCGTCACCGCGTACAAGGGCATCGCGGGCGTCAAGAACGGCTACACCACGCACGCCGGCAACACCTTCACCGGGGTCGCCGAGCAGGGCGGCAAGGTCCTCCTGGTCACCGTCATGCACCCGGACGACGACGAGACGCACGCGGTGTACAAGGAGGCGGCCCGGCTCCTGGACTGGGGGTTCGCCGCGACCGGCAAGGTGACCCCGGTCGGTGAGCTGGTCCCGCCGAAGTCCGCGGTCACCGGCGAGGGCGCGGACACCGAGGGCGCGGGCAAGGGCGCCGAGGCGGACAAGGCCGACCAGGGCGGCCACGGGGCGGACAAGGCGGCGCGGGCGGCGGCCACCACCGACGGCTCCGGCGGGGTCGGGATCGCGCTGGGCATCGTCGGCGGCGTGCTGGTCCTGCTGGCCGGCGCGGTGTTCCTGGTCAACCGGCGCTGGCCGCTGCCGGACCTGATGCGTCGCCGTCCCCGCCCGTGACGCGCCGGGCGGCGAGCGTGGAGCCCCCCTCCGCGTCCGCCGCCGGTTCGTCCTCCTCCTTGCTCGGCGTCGCCGTCCAGGCGGCGCAGAACAGCAGCAGCTTCGCCGTGAAGTTGATCCACAGCAGCAGGGCGATCGGCACCCCGAAGGCGCCGTACATGCTCTTGGACGCGACGCCCCGCATATAGCTGCCGAGCAGCAGCTTGAGCAGTTCGAACCCGACCGCGCCGACCAGCGCGGCCACCACCAGCCGGCGGCGCGGCGGTTCGACACCGGGCAGCAGCGTCAGCAGATAGAGCAGCAGCAGGAAGTCGGCGGCGACGGCCACCAGCAGGGCGGCGATCCGCAGCAGCACCCCGCCCGCCCCGTTCTCGGGGATGTTGAGCAGGTCGGCGACCCAGCCGACCGCCACCGAGCCGACCGAGGAGATCGCGAGCGTCACCAGCGCCGCGCCGCCCAGGCCGAACAGCACCCCGGCGTCCTTGAGCTTGCGCAGGACCGGATTGCCCTCGTCCAGGTCGTCCCTCTCCCAGACCGCGCGCAGACAGTCCCGCATCGAGCCGATCCAGCCGACACCGGTGAAGAGCAGCAGCGCACCGGCCACCAGACCGACCGTCCCCGCGTGGGCGACCAGGCTGTCGATGCCGAGCTGGTCGGAGATGCCGGGCACCTGCTCGGCGATCTTGTCCTCGATCTTGTCCAGCTGCTTGTCGCTGAGCAGCGCGGCACCGATGGCCGCACCGACCGCGATCAGCGGGAAGAGCGCGAGGAAGCTGATGAACGTGATGGCCGCGGCCAGCCTGGCCCAGTGGACCCGCACCAGCGTCTCGTAACTGCGCCACGCGTGCGTCTCCATCAGCCGGGAGACGAGGGGCCCGATGACGGGGAGTTTTTTCAGCCAGTCCATAGGTCACTGCTACCCCTCCGGCACGCGAAAACCGAAGCCCGGTGCGAGGTGGAGGAGATGACAGACCCTCAATCACCCATTTCGGTGAGTGTTGTAACAAATCCCTCAAAGGTGTTATCCCGGGCGATACGGTCACCCTCATGTCTGTCGACACCGTGTCCCTGACCGGCTGGGGCCGCACCGCCCCGACGACCGCGCTGCGTTTCCGCCCCCGTAGTTACGAGGAGGCCGCGGCGACCGTGCTGGGCTGCGGGCCGCGCGGCTCGATCGCCCGGGGCCTGGGCCGGACGCACGGCGACGCGGCGCAGAACGCCGGGGGTTCGGTGCTCGACATGACGGCCCTGGACCGTGTCCGGACGATCGACGCGGCGGCCGGCCTGGTGGTCTGCGACGCGGGCACGACGCTGCACCGGCTGCGCGAGGTGATGCTTCCGCTCGGCTGGTTCCCGCCGGTGGTGCCGGGCGGGCGTTACGTCACGGTGGGCGGCGCGATCGGCTCGGACGCGCACGGCGACAACCACCGCGCGGCCGGCTCCTTCTCCCGCCACGTCACGGAGTTCACGCTGCTCACGGCGGACGGCGAGGTGCGTACGGTGCGCCCGGGCACTGCGCTCTTCGACGCGACCGCCGGCGGCCTGGGCCTGACCGGGGTCATCCTCTCGGCCACGCTCCGGTTCCGGCCGGTGACCACGGCGCTGATGTCCGTCGACACCGAGCGGGCGGCCGGCCTGGACGACCTGCTGGGCCGGATGGCGCGCGGCCACCGCCCCTACGAGTACGCCCGGATCGACCTCACCGCCCGGGGCCGGGCCACCGGGCGAGGCGTCCTGGTCCGCGCCGACCACGTCCCGGTGCAGGCGCTCCCGGCGCACGCCCGGCGCACCGCGCTCGCGCTCGGCCCGGCGCGCCGCCCCGCCGCGCTGCCGCTGCTGCCCCGCCTCTTCGGCCGGCTGTCCGCCACCGCGCTCAACGAGCTCGGCTACCGCGCCGCGCCCCGGTCCCGCACCGGCGAACTCCAGCCGGTCGGGGCCTTCTTCCGCGCCCTGGACGCCCGGCCGCACAGCAACCGCGTCTCGCCCACCGGCGGCCGCATCCACTACGCGTTCCTGGTCGGGCACGGGCAGGAGGAGACGCTGCGCCGGATCGTCGGGCGCATCGCCCGCAGCCGCTGCCCGTCCTTCCGGGCGGTGCTCAGGCGGTGCGGCGAGGGCGGCCCGGGCTGGCTGTCCTTCCCGGCGCCCGGCTGGCACCTCTCCCTCGACCTGCCGGCCGGCCTGCCGGGGCTCGCCCGCTTCCTCGACTCGCTGGACGAGGAGGTCGCGGCGGCGGGCGGCCGGGTCTCCCTGACCGAGGACGCCCGGCTGCGCCCCGGCGCGCTCGCCGCGATGTACCCGCGGCTGCCCGACTTCCGGGCGCTGCGGGCCGAACTGGACCCGAACGGGGCGTTCCGCTCGGACCTGTCCCGCCGGCTGTCGCTGTAGACCCCCTCTTCCCCTGCAAGGAGCGTTCCCGTGAAGGATGCCTTCGGTGCCCCGCAGTCCCTGCTCGTCCTCGGCGGCACGTCGGAGATCGGGCTCGCCACCGCACGCCGGCTGATCGCCCACCGCACCCGCACGGTCTGGCTGGCCGGCCGGCCCTCGCCCGCCCTGGAGGCGGCGGCGGAGGACCTGCGCCACCGGGGGGCGTACGTCCAGACCGTGGCGTTCGACGCGCTGGACACCGAGTCCCACGAGACGGTCCTCGGCAAGGTCTTCGCCGAGGGCGACATCGACATGGTGCTGCTCGCCTTCGGCATCCCGGGCGACCAGGGGCGCGACGAGGAGGAACCGCTCGCGGCGGTCCGGGTGGCGCAGACGAACTACACCGGCGCGGTCTCCGCCGGTCTGGTGTGCGCGGGCGCGCTTCAGGCGCAGGGGCACGGTTCGCTGGTGGTGCTGTCCTCGGTGGCCGGTGAGCGGGCCCGGCGGGCGGACTTCATCTACGGGTCGAGCAAGGCGGGCCTGGACGTGTTCACGCAGGGCCTCGGCGACGCGCTGCACGGCACGGGGGTGCACGTGATGGTGGTGCGCCCGGGGCTCGTGGTGCCGGACGCGGCGGGGGTGCGGGAGGCCGGGGGGCCGCTGGCGACGATCCCGTTCACCCGGACGCCGCTGGTGACGACGCCGGGTGCGGTGGCGGACGCGATCGTGACCGGGCTGCGGAGGCGCCAGGAGACGGTGTGGGTGCCGGGGGCGCTGCGCGCGGTGATGTCAGCGCTGCGGCACGTGCCCCGGCCGCTGTTCCGGCGGCTGCCGGTGTGACCCATTTACGGGTGCAGCGAGGGGGTGTCCAGGGTGCTGCCGCTCTGCGCGGGGACGGCGGGACCCACGCCCCCGGCGCCGAACGGGAACTCGTTGATCTTGCGCCAGACCCGGTCCAGGCGGCCCTGCTCGTACAGCGCGAAGGAGCCGCAGATCCAGGACGCCTCGTAGTCGGCGAGCTCCTCGTACGCCCGGTCCATCGCCGCTTCGGAGATGTCGTGGGCGACGGTCACATGCGGGTGGTACGGGAACTGGAGCTCGCGCGTCAGGGGCCCGGAGGCGTCCCTTACCCGCTTCTGGAGCCAGGAGCAGGCCGAGGCGCCCTCGACGACCTGGACGAAGACGACCGGCGAGAGCGGGCGGAAGGTGCCCGTGCCGGACAGACGCATCGGGAAGGGGCGGCCGCCGACGGCGATCGAGGCGAGGTGCGCCTCGATCGCGGGCAGGTCGGCCGCCTCCGCCTCGGTCGGCGGCAGGAGGGTGACGTGGGTGGGAATGCCGTGTGCGGCAGGGTCCCCGAAGCTCGCGCGGCGCTCCTGGAGCAGGCTGCCGTAGGGCTCCGGGACCGCGATCGAAACGCCGAGCGTTACGGTCCCCACGTCGTTCTCCTCAATCCTCGGTGGTCTGTTTTCAGCCACTGACGGCCGCAAGCATCACGCCGCAAGTGTGCCGCCTGCGGGCCCTGTGCCGCCAGGGTCCTTGGACTCAGTGCTTGGCGGGCAGAAGGCCCATCCGGTCGTAGGTGAGCGCCAGGGTCTCCGCCGCCACGGCCCGCGCCTTCTCGGCGCCCTCGGCCAGGATGGAGTCCAGCGTCTCCGGGTCGTCCAGATATTCCTGCGTCCGCGTGCGGAACGGTGTGACGAAGTCGACCATGACCTCGGCGAGGTCCGTCTTCAGCGCGCCGTAGCCCTTGCCCTCGTACTTCTGCTCCAGCTCCGGGACCGAGGCACCGGTGAGCGTCGAGTAGATGGTGAGCAGGTTGCTGACGCCGGGCTTCTCCGCCCGGTCGAAGCGGATCACCGTGTCGGTGTCGGTGACAGCGCTCTTCACCTTCTTGGCGGTGGCCTTCGGCTCGTCCAGGAGGTTGATCAGACCCTTCGGGTTCGCCGTCGACTTGCTCATCTTCGAGGACGGGTCCTGGAGGTCGTAGATCTTCGCCGTCTCCTTGAGGATGTACGGGTCCGGGACGGTGAAGGTCTCGCCGTAGGTGCTGTTGAACCGCTCGGCGAGATTACGGGTCAGCTCCAGGTGCTGGCGCTGGTCCTCGCCCACCGGGACCTCGTCGGCCTGGTAGAGCAGGATGTCGGCGACCATCAGCATCGGGTAGGTGAACAGGCCGACCGTGGTGCGGTCGGCGCCGTGCCGGGCGGACTTGTCCTTGAACTGCGTCATGCGGGACGCCTCGCCGAAGCCGGCCAGGCAGTTCATGACCCAGCCCAGCTGGGCGTGCTCGGGCACATGGCTCTGGATGAACAGCGTGCAGCGCTCGGGGTCGAGCCCGGCGGCCAGCAGCTGGGCCACGGCGAACCGGGTGTTCTCCCGCAGCTGCGCCGGGTCCTGCGCGACGGTGATCGCGTGCAGGTCGACCACCATGTAGAAGGCGTCGTGGGACTCCTGCAGGGCCACCCACTGGCGGACGGCGCCGAGGTAGTTGCCGAGGTGGAACGAGCCTGAGGTGGGCTGGATTCCGGAGAGCACGCGGGGACGTTCAGAGGCCATGGGCTCATTGTCTCAGGTGTGCGGCCCTTCCCGGGCAGCCGGTGGAGGAATCGCCCGACGGGCCTCCGCAGCGGTATCCGCGGGCGCGCCGTGCGCCGAAGGTTTCCTCGCGGACGAACCGACCGACGATAGAAAGTGGGCCCACCCAAGGCCCACGCCGCACGACGATCGGAGATCCCGTGTCGACCACGGAAAACGCCATCGCCTCCGCCGAGGCGCACAGCGCGCACAACTACCACCCGCTGCCCGTCGTCGTCGCCACGGCGGACGGGGCCTGGATGACCGATGTCGAGGGGCGCCGCTACCTCGACATGCTCGCCGGATACTCGGCGCTCAATTTCGGCCACGGCAACCGCCGGCTGATCGACGCGGCGCGGGCCCAGCTGGAACGGGTCACGCTCACCTCCCGGGCCTTCCACCACGACCGGTTCGCCGACTTCTGTACGCGCCTCGCGGAGCTGTGCGGCATGGAGATGGTGCTCCCGATGAACACCGGGGCGGAGGCCGTCGAGACGGCGGTGAAGACCGCCCGCAAGTGGGGCTACCGGGTCAAGGGCGTCCCGGACGGCATGGCGAAGATCATCGTCGCCGCCGACAACTTCCACGGCCGGACGACCACGGTGATCAGCTTCTCCACGGACCCGGAGGCCCGCGCCGACTTCGGCCCGTACACCCCCGGCTTCGAGATCGTGCCGTACGGGGATCTCACCGCGATGCGCGAGGCCATGACGGAGAACACCGTGGCGGTGCTGATCGAGCCGATCCAGGGCGAGGCGGGCGTGCTGGTGCCGCCGCCCGGCTATCTCGCCGGGGTGCGGGAGCTGACCCGTGAGCGGGACGTGCTGTTCATCGCGGACGAGATCCAGTCGGGCCTGGGGCGGACTGGGAAGACCTTCGCCTGTGAACACGAGGGCGTCGTCCCCGACATGTACCTCCTGGGCAAGGCGCTCGGCGGCGGTGTGGTGCCCGTGTCGGCCGTGGTGTCGTCGGCGTCGGTGCTCGGCGTGTACCGCCCCGGGGAGCACGGCTCGACGTTCGGCGGCAACCCGCTGGCCTGCGCGGTGGCGCTGGAGGTCATCGCCATGCTGAACACCGGCGAGTACCAGCAGCGCGCCGCCGAGCTGGGCGACCACCTCCACCACGAGCTGGGGCTCCTGGTGGGCGGGGGCGCGGTGCGGGCCGTACGGGGACGCGGACTGTGGGCGGGCGTGGACATCGAACCGGAGCTGGGCACGGGCCGGGAGATCTCCGAACGGCTGATGGAGCGCCGGGTCCTGGTGAAGGACACCCACGGCTCCACGATCCGGATCGCCCCGCCCCTGGTGATCGGCAAGGACGACCTGGACTGGGGGCTCGACCAGCTGCGGGAGGTGCTGCGGGGCTGAGGAGTCCTCAGGTCAGCACCCGCAGCAGCGCCTCCAGGGCCCCCGCCCAGGCGCTGTCCGTCGGGGTGCCGTAGCCGATGACCAGCGCCTCGCGCTTCAGGTCGGCGTCCGGGTGGCGGTAGAAGGCCAGGCCCTCGACCGCGAGGCCCTGCCAGGCCGCCGCCCGGATCACCTCGGCCTCGCCGCCCTCCGGCAGTTCGAGGACGGCGTGCAGCCCGGCGGCGATCCCGCTGACCCGGATGTGCGGGGCGCGCTCGGCCAGCGCGGCGACGAGCTGGTCGCGCCGGTTGCGGTAACGCAGCCGCATGGACCGCACATGACGGTCGTACGCCCCCGAGGCCATGAACTCCGCGAGCGTCAGCTGGTCCAGCGCGCCCGGCGCCCAGTCGCTCGCCCCCTTCGCCTCGGCGATCTCGGCGGCCAGGGCGCGCGGCACCACCATCCAGCCGAGCCGCAGTCCCGGTGCCAGGGACTTGCTGGCGGTGCCCAGGTAGACGACGCGTTCCGGGTCCAGGCCCTGGAGGGCGCCGACCGGCTGGCGGTCGTACCGGAACTCGCCGTCGTAGTCGTCCTCCAGGATCAGCCCGCCGGTGGCCCGCGCCCAGTCGACGGCCGCCGCCCGCCGGTCCGGGTGGAGCGGGACGCCCGTGGGGAACTGGTGGGCCGGGGTCAGCAGGACCGCGCCCGCCTGGCGCAGGGTGTGCAGCTCGCCGGTCCGGGTGCCGAGCTCGTCGAGCGGCAGGCAGGGGATGCGCAGCCCGGCCTCGGTGAGCAGGCGGGTGTGGACGCCGAGGCAGTACGACTCCACGGCCACCTCGCGGACCCGGCGCCGGCGCAGCACCTTGCCGAGCAGCATCAGGCCGTGCACG
Organism: Streptomyces sp. NPDC097595; assembly: GCF_044761525.1. NCBI lineage: Bacteria > Bacillati > Actinomycetota > Actinomycetes > Kitasatosporales > Streptomycetaceae > Streptomyces > Streptomyces sp. NPDC097595. The sequence goes on from NZ_JBIWCN010000004.1 coordinate 56,672, forward strand.
AATCCGGAGCAGACGATGATCCGGTCCGGGTCGGCGTACACCCCGCGCGCCCGGGCCAGATACTCGGCGAGGACGGTGCGCAGCTCGATCCGGCCGCGCGGGTCGCCGTAGCCGAAGGCGTCGTTCGGCGCGGCGGACAGGGCGCGCCGGGCGGCCTTCAGCCACTCGGCGCGCGGGAAGGTGGCGAGGTCCGGGGTGCCCGACTTCAGGCTGTACGCGGGTGCGGTGCGCGGCGGCTTCGTGCGGGGAGGCGTGGCGGCCGCCGGGGGCCGGGGGTCGGCGCGGCGGGCCACCCGGGTGCCGGAGCCCTGGCGGGCGGTGAGCCAGCCCTCGGCGACGAGCTCCGCGTAGGCGTCGGCGACGGTGTTGCGGGCGATGCCGAGGTCGGCGGCGAGGGTGCGGGAGGACGGCAGGCGGGTGCCGGGGGTCAGCCGGCCGGTGCGGACGGCCTCGCGCAGGGCGTCCATCAGGCCGGCCCGCAGACCGGTCGAGCCGGTCGGGTCGATATGGAGGTCGGCGCCGAAAGTGGCCCAGGCATCTGTCATGGAAATGGACCATACCGCTGCGCCACTCCCCCCGTAGCGTTGAGGGCATGACGACGAACGAGAACAGCAACAGCGGCTCCGACTACTGCCCCGAGCACACCCCGCGCCTGGCCTGGGCGCAGCACGCTCCCGACGTCTACAAGGCGATGGCCCGGCTGGACGCCGCCGCCCGCAGGGGCATCGACCCGGTGATCGCCGAGCTGGTGAAGATCCGCGCCTCGCAGATCAACCACTGCGCGTTCTGCCTGGACATGCACACCAAGGACGCGCTCGCGGCGGGCGAGTCGCTGGAGCGGATCGTCCAGCTCAGCGCCTGGGAGGAGTCGCAGCACTTCTACACGCCGAAGGAGATCGCCGCGATCGAGCTGACCGAGGCGGTGACCGTGCTGACCGACGGCTTCGTGCCGGACGAGGTGTACGCGCGGGCCGCGAAGCACTTCGGCGAGGAGGAGCTGGCCCACCTCATCGGCGCGATCATCACGATCAACGCCTGGAACCGGTTCGCCGTGACCACCCGCATGGTGCCGGGCCACTACACGCCCGGCGACCACGGCTGAGCGGCCCGATGACCGCGTCGGGCCTGCGGGCCCTGCACCACGGCCGCGCCCCCGGCGACCCGCTGGTCCTCCCCGGCCCGTGGGACGCCGCGAGCGCCCGTGCCTTCGCGGACGCCGGCTTCCCCGCGCTCGCCCTGCCGAGCGCGGGGGTCGCCGCGTCCCTGGGTTACGAGGACGGGTCGACGCCCGCCGACGAGATGTTCGCGGCGGTGGCGCGGATCGCCCGGGCCGTCTCCGTACCGGTCTCCGCCGATATCGAGGCCGGGTACGGGCTGCCGCCCGGCGAGCTGGTGGAGCGGCTGCTCGCGGCCGGGGCCGTCGGCTGCAACCTGGAGGACACGGTGGACGGGGTCCTGCTGGACGCCGGACGGCAGGCGGACCGGCTGGCCGCGGTGCGGGCGGCGGCCGGGGACGCGTTGTTCGTGAACGCCCGGATCGACACGTACGTCACGGGTGTCCCGGACGGGGTGGACCCGGCGGCGGAGACCCTGCGCCGGGCGCGGCTGTACGCGGCGGCGGGCGCGGACTGCCTGTACCCGATCGCGGCCCCCGCCGAAGTGTTCGGCCCGCTGGCCGGCGCCCTGCCGGGGCTGCCGCTGAACGCACTGGCCCGGCCGGACGGGCCGGGGCCGCGCCGCCTCGGTGAGCTGGGGGCGACCCGGATCACCTTCGGGCCGGGGCTCCAGCGCCGGGCCATGGCGGCGGTGCGGGAGATCGCGGCCGGGCTCTGACCCCGTAACAAACACCACGCCCCCGGCAGCGCTGCGGCTGCCGGGGGCGTGTGCGTACCCCTGAGGGGCGGTGTCTCAGATGAGGCCGAGCTCGCGGACCGCGTCGCGCTCCTCGGTGAGCTCCTTCACCGAGGCGTCGATGCGCGCACGGGAGAACTCGTTGATGTCCAGGCCCTGGACGATCTCGTACTTTCCGTCCTTCGTGGTGACCGGGAAGGACGAGATGATGCCCTCGGGCACGCCGTAGGAGCCGTCCGACGGGATGCCCATCGAGGTCCAGTCGCCCTCGGCGGTGCCGTTGACCCAGGTGTACACGTGGTCGATGGCGGCGTTGGCGGCGGAGGCGGCGGAGGACGCGCCACGGGCCTCGATGATCGCGGCGCCGCGCTTGGCGACGGTCGGGATGAAGGTGTCGGCGAGCCACGCCTCGTCGTTGACGAGCTCGGCGGCGTTCTTGCCGGCGACCTCGGCGTGGAAGATGTCCGGGTACTGGGTGGCCGAGTGGTTGCCCCAGATCGTCAGCTTCTTGATGTCGGAGACGGCGGCGCCGGTCTTGGCGGCCAGCTGCGAGATCGCGCGGTTGTGGTCCAGGCGGGTCATCGCGGTGAAGCGCTCGGCCGGGACGTCCGGGGCGGCGGCCTGCGCGATGAGCGCGTTGGTGTTGGCCGGGTTGCCGACGACGAGGACCTTGATGTCGTCCGCGGCGTTGTCGTTGATCGCCTTGCCCTGCGGCTTGAAGATGCCGCCGTTGGCGGAGAGCAGGTCGCCGCGCTCCATGCCCTTGGTGCGGGGGCGGGCGCCGACGAGCAGGGCGACGTTCGCACCGGCGAAGCCGACGTTGGCGTCGTCGGTGATCTCGATGTTGCGCAGCAGCGGGAAGGCGCAGTCGTCGAGCTCCATCGCGGTGCCCTCGGCGGCCTTCAGCCCCTGGGGGATCTCCAGGAGACGCAGGTTGACCGGCACGTCCGGGCCGAGCAGGTGGCCGGAGGCGATGCGGAAGAGCAGCGCGTAGCCGATCTGGCCGGCTGCGCCGGTCACGGTGACATTCACGGGAGTGCGGGTCATGGCGATCTCCGTTAGACAGCTGGCGGTCCGGGCTCCTGGCCCCTGGTGCGGGACATCTCCCTGAATCTTGATGTGAAGAGATATCCGTCGGCCAGGCTATCCGACCCGGAACCCCGCGGCCGCCCGGCCCCCGTTGCCTGCCGATGTTGCCTGTCGATCACACCGTGGCGGAATGGTCACTTCCGTGCCACAGGGGCAAGCCATCCCTTGAACGGGTGAGGGCCGTCAACAAGGCTGGACGCAGGACGGGGCAAGGCCGCTCAACCGCCGCTTCGGGAGCTTCGCGCTCCGAGGTTGCCCCCGACTCCGGTGTCCGTCCCTTCTCGGGGGAGGGGACGGCCACCGGTTCTTCCGCTCATCGGAGCGCGGGTCAGCGGACCGTGAAGTGGACCGCGTCCTCCAGGAACGGGATGTCGAGCCACGGCCCCGGCTGCGCGACCAGCGCGAGCAGCACGATGAGGACGCCGAGCAGGCCGTACGTCACCAGATCCGTGAAGCGGGACCGCACCGCGAGCATGCCCACCGACCGGACGGTCACGCGCAGGACCGCGCCCAGGACGAGGCCGACGCCGATCAGTATCGTGCCGACGCGGAAGGCCTCGTCGAAGGGATCGGCCGCCACGATCAGCAGTCCGACCCCGGCCGTGCAGAGGACCGCGAGCAGCGGCCACTGCCGGGCCGGGGCGGGCGCGTCCCCGCCGGCCGCCCGGCCGCCGCCCTCGGGCCGCGCGGTGTCCCGGGTCAGCGAGAACCGCCGGGCCCGCCGGGTGGCCGCGGGAGCCGCCGCCTCCGTGGAGCCGGTGTCCGGACTCGTACCAGCGTCCACGGGTCAGCCGGCGGAGACGGCCGCGGCGTCGCGCTCGGCGGCCTCGACCACGTTGACGAGCAGCTGGGCGCGGGTCATCGGGCCGACACCGCCCGGGTTCGGCGAGATCCAGGCGGCGACCTCGGCCACACCGGGGTGGACGTCGCCGACGATCTTGCCGTTCTCGTCGCGGCTGACGCCGACGTCCAGGACGGCGGCGCCCGGCTTCACGTGCTCGGGCTTGATGATGTGCGGCACACCCGCGGCGGCGACGATGATGTCGGCCTGCTTCAGGTGGGCGCCCAGGTCCCGGGTGCCGGTGTGGCACTGGGTCACCGTGGCGTTCTCCGACTTGCGGGTGAGCAGCAGCGGGATGGACCGCCCGATGGTGACACCGCGTCCGACGACCACGACGTGGGCGCCGTTGATCTCGACGCCGTGGTGGCGCAGGAGCTGGACGACGCCCTGCGGGGTGCAGGGCAGCGGGCCGGTCTCGTTGAGCACCAGGCGGCCGAGGTTCATCGGGTGCAGGCCGTCCGCGTCCTTGGCCGGATCCATCAGTTCCAGGACGCGGTTGGTGTCGATTCCCTTGGGGAGGGGAAGCTGCACGATGTAGCCCGTGCAGGCGGGGTCGGCGTTGAGCTCGCGGACGACGGCCTCGATCTCCTCCTGCGTGGCGGTGTCGGGCAGTTCGCGCTGGATGGAGCCGATGCCGACCTGCGCGCAGTCCTTGTGCTTGCCGTTCACGTACCACCTGCTGCCCGGGTCGTCCCCGACCAGCAGGGTTCCCAGGCCGGGCGTGACGCCCCGGGCCTTGAGGGCCGCCACGCGGGCGGTCAGATCGGACTTGATCGCGGCTGCGGTGGCCTTGCCATCGAGAATCTGGGCAGTCATGGTCCCCATACTCCCGGATGACCCCGCCCTCGGACCAATCAGGTACCAGGCGTGGACGCGAGGTTGCACTTGGACAACTTCTTGGACAGCGGCTGGACAAACGTACTAACCGCTTATAACGATGAAGGCCGCTGTGCCGCAGCAGTGACCGGGGGGCTGGACCGCTGACGTTTTCTCTCTCCTCCGTGCGGCCGCACCGTCCCCGTACGTCTGTTGGAGGAACGCCCATGAGCTTCGGCGACCCGAACCCGAACAACCCCTACGGGCAGCAGCCCGGCCAGCCGCAGCAGCCGGGCTACGGCTACCCGCAGGCCCCGCAGGGGGTGCCGCAGCAGGGCTACGGCTACCCGACGGCCCCGCCGGTGCCCGGCGGCGACTACGGCCAGCAGCCCGGTTACGGTGCCCGCCCGCCGCTGTCCGGCTGGTGGCGGCGCGTCGGCGCGATCGTGATCGACAGCTTCGTCATCGCCATCCCCTACGGCGTGATCGTGGGCATCGGCGCGGGTGTCGGCGGCGGCGCGGGCAGCGGCATCGCGGCGCTCGGCATCCTCGTAGGCATCGGCCTCGGCCTCTTCAAGCTGTACAAGGAGGGCACGACGGGCCAGTTCGTCGGCAAGAAGGCCCTCGGCATCAGCCTGCTGCGCGAGGCCGACGGCCGGCCGCTCGGCTTCGGCATGGCCTTCGTCCGCAACATCGCCCACTTCCTGGACAGCATCGCCTGCTACATCGGCTGGCTGTGGCCGCTCTGGGACGACAAGAACCAGACGTTCGCGGACAAGGTCTGCTCCAGCGTCGTGGTGCGCGTCGGCTGACCGCTCCTCGGACAGGCCCGAGGGCCGTAACCGCACGCGCATCGCGTGGGGTTACGGCCCTCGGTCGTACGGGGACGAGCCGGCTCAGTGGAAGAAGTGCCGGGTGCCCGTGAGGTACATCGTCACGCCGGCCTTCTTCGCGGCCTCGACCACCAGCTCGTCGCGGACCGAACCGCCCGGCTGGACCACGGCCTTGACGCCCGCGGCGGTCAGGATCTCCAGCCCGTCCGGGAAGGGGAAGAAGGCGTCGGACGCCGCGTAGGAACCGGCGGCCCGCTCCTCGCCCGCGCGCTCGACGGCCAGCTTCGCGGAGTCGACCCGGTTGACCTGGCCCATGCCGACGCCGACCGAGGCGCCGCCCTTGGCGAGCAGGATGGCGTTGGACTTGACGGCCCGGCACGCCTTCCACGCGAAGGCGAGCTCCTTCAGCTCGTCGGCGGAGAGCGCGTCGCCCGTGGCGAGCGTCCAGTTGGCCGGGTCGTCGCCCTCGGCCTGGAGGCGGTCGGTGACCTGGAGCAGCGCGCCGCCGTCGATCTGCTTGACCTCGACCTCGGCGGACGGGGCCTCGGGGGCGCGCAGCACGCGGATGTTCTTCTTGCGCGCCAGGACCTCGACCGCGCCGTCCTCGTACGCCGGGGCGACGATGACCTCGGTGAAGATCTCCGCGACCTGCTCGGCCATGGCGACGGTCACCGGGCGGTTGACGGCGATGACACCGCCGTACGCCGACAGCGGGTCGCAGGCGTGCGCGTTGCGGTGCGCCTCGGCGATGTCGTCGGCGATGGCGATCCCGCACGGGTTGGCGTGCTTGATGATCGCGACGCACGGCTCGGCGTGGTCGTACGCGGCGCGCCGGGCGGCGTCGGTGTCCGTGTAGTTGTTGTAGGACATCGCCTTGCCGTGCAGCTGCTCGGCGCCGGCCAGGCCGCCGGTGCCCGAGGTGTAGAGCGCGGCGGGCTGGTGCGGGTTCTCGCCGTAGCGCAGGACGTCCTGGCGCTCGTACGTCGTACCGAAGAAGTCCGGGAAGCCGGAGTCGTCCGCGGCGGCGTAGTCGGCGGCGAACCAGCCGGCGACGGCCACGTCGTAGGCGGCGGTGTGCTGGAACGCCTCGGCGGCGAGCCGCTTGCGGGCGGTCAGGTCGAAGCCGCCCGCCTCGACCGCGGCGAGCACGTCGGCGTAACGCTCCGGGCTGGTGACGACGGCCACGGAGGGGTGGTTCTTGGCGGCGGCGCGGACCATCGACGGGCCGCCGATGTCGATCTGCTCGACGCACTCGTCGTCGGACGCGCCGGAGGCGACGGTCTCCTTGAACGGGTACAGGTTGACGACGACCAGGTCGAACGGCTCGACGCCCAGCTCGGCCAGCTGCTCGCGGTGCGCGTCGAGGCGCAGGTCGGCGAGGATGCCGGCGTGGACGCGGGGGTGCAGCGTCTTGACGCGGCCGTCGAGGCACTCGGGGAAGCCGGTCAGCTCCTCGACCTTGGTGACCGGGACACCGGCGGCGGCGATCTTTCCGGCGGTGGAGCCGGTGGAGACCAGCTCGACACCCGCCTCGTGCAGGCCGCGGGCGAGGTCTTCGAGGCCCGTCTTGTCGTAGACGCTGACCAGGGCGCGGCGGATGGGCTTATTCTCCGACATGACCGAGATGAACCTTTCGTCCCTCAATGCGATAGCCGTCACGGGCGAGCCGCCCCACGGCCTCGACGAGCAGCTTGCGCTCGACTTCCTTGATGCGTTCATGGAGGGCCGCTTCGCCCTCCGGGGTGTCCTCTTCGGTCACCTCGACCACGCCCTGCGCGATGATCGGACCGGTGTCGACGCCGTCGTCGACGAAGTGGACGGTGCACCCGGTGACCTTCACGCCGTACGCGAGCGCGTCACGCACGCCGTGGGCACCGGGAAAGCTGGGGAGCAGGGCGGGGTGGGTGTTGATGAACCGGCCGCCGAACCGGGCCAGGAACTCCTTGCCCACGATCTTCATGAACCCGGCGGACACCACGAGGTCCGGCCGGTGCGCGGCGGTCGCCTCGGCGAGCGCGGCGTCCCACTCCTCGCGGGTGGCGTGGTCCTTGACGCGGCACGTGAAGGTGGGGAGCCCGGCGCGCTCGGCCCGTTCCAGGCCGGCGATGCCGTCGCGGTCGGCGCCGACCGCGACGATCCGGGCGCCGAAGCCCTCGGGATCGTCACCGATCACGTCGAGCAGCGCCTGGAGGTTCGTACCGGAACCGGAGACCAGGACGACCACACGGGCCGGGGCGGCGGAGGGAAGCGGGGAGGCCACGGCTGGGCCCTTTCTCGCGTGCGAGCGGTTCGAAGCGGCCGGCCCGCCACCACGGCACCGGGGCGGCGGCCTGCGATTTGTACGGTCGTACGAAAGAAGCGCGCTCCCCCATACGGGGAACTATACGAACGGGCCGACCGTCAGCAACGATACCGGCACCTCGCCGCACCCCTGTCTGACGGGGGTGACGGACCCCCGCGCTTCCCCGCTTTCGGCCCCTCCGCACCGGAAGGTAGCGTCAGGGGCAGCGAACCGTCCGCCGGGCGGAAACGACGAGATGGGGAAGACGTTCACCACATGCCGGACCGACGCCGCACCGCCTTCCGCCAGCCGCTGCCCGAGCGGGCCACCGTGCTGATGCGCGAGCGCTCCTCCTCGTCCTCGTCCGGCTCCTCCGGTTCCTCCGGTTCTTCGGGGAGCCCGAACGACGACAACCCCTTCGCGCCGCCGCCCGAGGGCCGGCCCGACCAGCCCTGGCAGCCGCGCCACCCGTCCGGCTCCCCGGACGGGTCGTCCAACGGGTCCGCGAACGGTGACGACCGGCCCGAGGGCGGACCGTCCGACGACCGGCCCGTGTGGGGCAGCCAGTGGAGCAGTCAGCAGCCCGGCCGCCAGAACGGCTCCTTCGGCGGGCGGCCCTCCGGCCCCGGCGGTACGGAGAGACCCCCGGCCGGTCCGCGCTGGGACCCGACCGACCCCATCCAGCGCCGCGCCCGCTATGCGCTGCTCTCCGGCATGTGGGCCTTCTTCTTCGCGATCTTCGACTTCTCGGAGATCGCCCTGCTGCTCGGCGCGCTCGCCACGTACTGGGCGGTCAGCGCGTTGCGCGCCAAGCCGAAGCCGCCGGTGGCGGGTGCCGCCGCGCCTGCTCGGACGGAGGGTGCCGGGGCGGACGGGACCGCTCCCGCGCCGGACACGCTCGCCGCGCAGCGCGGGGGCCGGCAGCAGACCACGGCCGCGGTGAGCGGTCTGGTGACGGGCGTGGTCGCGCTGGCGATCGTCGCGACGACGTTCACGGTGCAGATGGTCTACCGCGACTACTACACCTGTGTGAACGACGCCCTGACCAAGTCGGGCCAGCTGACCTGCAACGATCTACTCCCGAAGCCGCTGGAGCCCTTCTTCGGCGTCAAGCGCTAGCGGCCGGGGGGCCGGGGGGCGCGTCGGCCTCCCGCTCGGTCTCCCGGGCGTGCCAGGGGTCGGTGGGCAGGAAGTCGTACGCGTCGAGGTCGTCCTCGTCGTCGTCTGCGTCCTGGCTCTCGCCTTCGTCTTCGTCCTTCGCGTCCTGCGCGGGGAGGGGCGGCTCGGGGGCGGGGGGCTTGGGGGCGGGGGGCTTGGGGGCCTTGGCCGTGCTCACCGCGTGCGCCGTGGTTCCCGGCTCCGCCGGCTCCGCGTTCTCCTTCTTGCGTCCGCGCAGCCGCCAGGCCCGGAGCAGCAGGGCCGCGGGGACGCCGATGACCGTCGTCCACGCCAGCGCCGCCGCCCCGGTGAGCCACCACACCGGGCCGAAGTCCGCCAGGGCGTGGGTGCCGAGCGGTCCCCCGGCGGCCGCCGCCAACAGCGCCGCGCCGAGCCCGCAGCCGACCGCCCCCAGTGCGGTGGTGAGCGCCGTCTCCCCCATGCCCCACGCGTCCTCCCGTACGCCTTCGGCCGGCACGGCCCTCCGTACGGTGAACCAGGCCACCGTCAGCGCCGCCGCCACCGGGACCGCCCCGGCCGCCCAGTTCAGCGGCGCGCCCGGGCCGTGCGCGGGCATCGCGGCCAGCAGCGGGAAGTCGGGGACGGCCGGGGGCCCGGTGAAGGCCAGCGGGGCGACCGTCGACGCCGTGCCGAGGGCGAACCCGGGGCCGAGCCCGTACGCCGTGCCCCACACCGCCGCGTTCGGCACGAGCCCCAGCGCCAGCAGGAGGACGGCGATGCGGCCGCCCCAGTCGCCGGAGAGCCGGAGGAACGACTCCTGGACCGGTGCGCCGTGCCACACCAGGGCCGACGCGACGACCAGCGCGCCGCCGCCCAGCAGCACCGCGGTCCCGGCCAGCGCCGCCCGGCCCACCGCGTCGGCCCGCCGCAGGAACCGGCTGCGCGCCATCGCCTCGTGCAGCCGCACCGGCGCCCAGGAGGGCGGCGGGCCGAGCGGGCGCCCGCGGGCCGTCCACACCCCGGCCGCCGCCGCGCCCGCCACGACGAGGGCGCCGGGGAAGAGCAGGGAGAGCGGGCGCGCGGACAGGGACGCGCCGCGCGCGTAGAGGGCGACCGCCCCGCCGACCAGCAGGTATCCGCCCGTCACCAGGGCGAAAGCGGCCCCGGGCGACGGGGCGCCGCGCCCCTCCTCGGGCTCCAGCACGTCCCTGGCCGCCCGGTGCACGAGCCACACCGGCAGCACGGAGAGCAGCAGCGGGACGACGCCCATCGGTGCCGGGGCGCCGGTCAGCGTCTCGGTCCTGACCAGTTCGGCGCCGTGCGCGAGGAGCCAGAGGCCGGCCGCCGCGTGGAACGCCTCGCCGGGACCGCTGTCCGGGGCCGGTGAGCTGATCCAGAGCGCGGCGACGAGGACGGCGAGGGAGCCCAGGCCGAGCCCGGCCGCGACGGCCCCGCGCAGCACCGCCGAGACCAGTACGACGGGCCGTCCCCGTTCACCCTGCGACAACAAGGGGCTGCGTTCGGTCACTTGGGTCACGCGGTCATGCTGCCAACGACACGCGCTTATTTCGTGTAACGGGCGAACAGCCGGGGTGTCGATCAATATACGTTTATGTACTTTTTCACCCGGTGCAGGCCGTGCGGGCGGCCCTCATGACGCAGAGCACGTCCGAGAAGGCTGCCGCCCCTCCGCTGCCCTCGCCGAAGGAACGGCGCAGGCTGCGGGAGGCCCTGTCGCTGACGGAGGACCAGGTCGCGTCGGCCGTCGGCGTGACCCGGGCGACGGTGCGGGCCTGGGAGACCGGCCGCAGCAGCCCGCGCGGCCGCAAGCGCGAGGCGTACGCCCGGCTGATCGGGGTGGTCGTGGCCGCCCCGGCACCTCCGGCACCCCCTCCCCCTCCGGTTCCTGTCGAAGCCCCCGGGAGCGTAGCCATGGCCGCCACCGAACCGGACGAGACCGTCGAGGATGCCGAGGTTGTCGAGGCCGACACCGTAGAGGATGCCGAGGTTGTCGAGGCCGACACCGGCCACGCGGACGACGCGCCCGCTGCCGCGTTCGACGCGTTGTACCGGTACGCCGCAGCCGCCCTCTTCCAGCAGACCTATCTGCTGACCGGGCAGCGCGCCCTGTCCCGCGCGGCCGTGGCCAAGGCGTTCGAGCGGGCCTGGGAGCGGTGGCCGGAGGTCGCGGTGGACCGGGACCCGGTCGGCTGGGTGCGGGCCGCCGCGTACGAGTACGCGATGTCGCCGTGGCGCCGGCTGAACCGGGAGCACCGCCGCCTCGACCCGCCGCCCGAGGCACCGGCCTCGCGGGCGCTGCTCGACGCGCTCCTGGCGCTGCCCCCCTCGTACCGCCGCACGCTGGTGCTGCACGACGGGGTGGGTCTCGGGCTGCCGGAGACGGCGGCGGAGACCGAGGCAAGCACCCGGGCCGCTGCCGGGCGGCTGGTGACGGCGCGGGCGGCGGTCGCCGAGCGGCTGCCCGAGATCGCGGAGCCGGACGCACCGGACGGGCAGGCCGCGCTGATCCACGAGCACCTGGGCACCCTCGCCCGCAGCCGGCCCGTCGCCCCGCTGCCCGTGCCGGAGTTGATCCGTACCGGCAGCGAACGCAAGGCGCAGCTGTGGGCCCGGACGGCCGTCGCGTTCACCGTGCTGATCGTGGGGCTCACGCTGATCACGCTGGCGACGGCTCCCCGGCGGTACGAGACGCCCCCGGCGCCCGCCCAGCAGGTCGGCGGGGTGCCGCCGGTCGGGGGCCCGCAGAAGCTGACCCCGCAGGACGTCAAGCTGCGGAAGAAGCTCGGCGACGAGGTCTTCCACGGTCCGTCCCGGCTGGTGCCCGAGGCCGGCTGAACCGGTCGCGTACGACGACGCGGGCCCGTCCCCCGGGTGAGGGGGACGGGCCCGCGTCGTGCGTACGGTGACACCCTGCCGCGCGATCGCGGCGGCGGGGTCAGGCGCCGAGGATCTCGCGCGCCAGCTTGGCGGTCTCGGTCGGCGTCTTGCCGACCTTCACGCCGGCGGCCTCAAGGGCCTCCTTCTTCGCGGCGGCGGTGCCGGAGGAGCCGGAGACGATGGCGCCCGCGTGGCCCATGGTCTTGCCCTCGGGGGCGGTGAAGCCCGCGACGTAACCGACGACCGGCTTGGTGACGTTCTTCGCGATGAAGTCGGCCGCGCGCTCCTCGGCGTCGCCGCCGATCTCGCCGATCATGACGATCAGGTCGGTCTCGGGGTCCGCCTCGAACGCCGCGAGGGCGTCGATGTGCGTCGTGCCGATGACCGGGTCGCCACCGATGCCGACGGCGGACGAGAAGCCGATGTCACGGAGCTCGTACATCATCTGGTAGGTCAGCGTGCCGGACTTGGACACGAGACCGATGCGGCCGGGCTTGGTGATGTCGCCCGGGATGATGCCGGCGTTGGACTGGCCGGGGGTGATCAGGCCGGGGCAGTTCGGACCGATGATCCGGGTCTTGTTGCCCTTCGCGCCGGCGTACGCCCAGAAGGCGGCCGAGTCGTGGACGGCGATGCCCTCGGTGATCACGACGGCGAGCGGGATCTCGGCGTCGATCGCCTCGATGACGGCGGCCTTCGAGAAGGCCGGCGGCACGAAGAGGACGGACACGTCGGCGCCGGTCTTCTCCATCGCCTCGGCGACGGAGCCGAAGACGGGGACCTCGGTGCCGTCGAAGTCGACGGTCGTGCCGGCCTTGCGCGGGTTGACGCCGCCGACGATGTTGGTGCCGTCGGCGAGCATGAGCTTGGTGTGCTTCATGCCCGTGGCGCCGGTCATCCCCTGGACGATGACCTTGCTGTCCTTGGTGAGGAAGATAGCCATGGTGGTCTGAGTCCCTCTTCCTTACTTCGCAGCCGCGGCGAGCTCGGCGGCCTTGTCGGCCGCGCCGTCCATGGTGTCCACGCGCTGGACCAGCGGGTGGTTGGCGTCGGAGAGGATCTTGCGACCCAGCTCCGCGTTGTTGCCGTCGAGACGCACGACGAGGGGCTTGGTGACGGCCTCGCCCTTCGACTTGAGCAGCTCCAAGGCCTGGACGATGCCGTTGGCGACCTCGTCGCAGGCGGTGATGCCACCGAAGACGTTGACGAAGACGGACTTGACGTCCGGGTCGCCGAGGATGATCTCCAGGCCGTTCGCCATGACCTCGGCGGAGGCGCCGCCACCGATGTCGAGGAAGTTGGCGGGCTTCACGTTGCCGTGGTTCTCACCGGCGTACGCGACGACGTCCAGGGTCGACATGACCAGACCGGCGCCGTTGCCGATGATGCCGACCTCGCCGTCGAGCTTGACGTAGTTGAGGTTCTTGGCCTTGGCGGCGGCCTCAAGGGGGTTGGCCGCGGCCTTGTCCTCGAGCGCCTCGTGCTCCGGCTGGCGGAAGTCGGCGTTCTCGTCGAGCGAGACCTTGCCGTCCAGGGCCAGGATGCGGCCGTCCTTGGTCTTCACCAGCGGGTTGACCTCGACGAGGAGCGCGTCCTCGGCGACGAAGGTCTCCCACAGGGTGACCAGGGCCTCGGCGACACCCTCGGCCACGTCGGCCGGGAACTTCGCCTGGGCCACGATCTCGCGGGCCTTGGCGATGTCGACGCCGTCGACGGCGTTGACCGGGACCTTCGCGAGGGCCTCGGGGGTCTTCTCCGCGACCTCCTCGATGTCCATGCCACCCTGCACCGAGGCCATGGCCAGGAAGGTGCGGTTGGTGCGGTCGAGCAGGTACGAGACGTAGTACTCCGCCTCGATCTCCGGCGACAGCTCGGCGATCATCACCTTGTGGACCGTGTGGCCCTTGATGTCCATGCCGAGGATGTCGGTCGCACGGGCGACCGCCTCGTCGGCGTTCGCCGCCAGCTTGACGCCGCCGGCCTTGCCGCGGCCGCCGACCTTCACCTGCGCCTTGACGACCGACTTGCCGCCCAGCCGCTCGGTCGCCTCGCGGGCTGCCTCAGGCGTGTCGATGACTTCACCGGCCAGCACCGGTACACCGTGCTTGGCGAAGAGGTCCCTCGCCTGGTACTCGAACAGGTCCACGCGCGTCCGTCCCTTATCAATGGTCTCGCGGTTGGTTTTCTGCGTGGGCGTGCCGCGAGGGGCAACGTGACTGCGGTGTCACTAGGAAGGCGCACACGGTGACCGGATACGCGGCATGTCCATCTCGCAGGTTATCCCCGAGGCCGGTGTGACCCTAAATCGCAGATCACACCTGGGCGGTGATTACGGTCACAGAACCGCCCTGGTGGGGGCACGGGCGCCGGTCAGGAAGGCTCCTTGTCGGGTATCGGCAGAGGCCGCTTCTCGATCGCGGCGGCCATCACGTCGGGGAAGAGGTCCGGCGTACAGGCGAAGGCGGGAGCGCCCAGGGCGGACAGGGCGGCGGCGTGATCGCGGTCGTAGGCCGGGGCGCCCTCGTCGGACAGCGCGAGCAGGGTCACGAACTGCACCCCCGACGCCTTCATCGCGGCGACCCGCTTCAGCATCTCGTTGCGGATGCCGCCCTCGTACAGGTCGCTGATGAGCACGACGACGGTGTCGGCCGGGCGGGTGATCCGGGACTGGCAGTAGGCGAGGGCGCGGTTGATGTCGGTGCCGCCGCCGAGCTGGGTGCCGAACAGGACGTCGACGGGGTCGTCCAGCTGGTCGGTGAGGTCGACCACCGCCGTGTCGAAGACGACCAGCCGGGTCCGGAGCGAGCGCATCGAGGCGAGCACGGCGCCGAACACCGACGCGTAGACCACGGAGGCGGCCATCGAGCCCGACTGGTCGATGCAGAGGATGACGTCCTTCTTCACGGACTGGGCGGCTCGGCCGTAGCCGATGAGCCGTTCGGGGACGATCGTGCCGGCGCCGTCCCGGCCGGGCAGCTCCAGGTAGTGCTTGAGGTTGGCCCGGATGGTGCGGTCCCAGTCGATGTCGTGGTGGCGGGGGCGGGTGACCTTCGCCGACCGGTCGAGCGCGCCCGTGAGGGTCGCCCGGGTGCGGGTGGTGAGCCGCTTCTCCAGCTGCTCGACCACCTTGCGGACCACGGCCCGGGCGGTCTCCTTCGTCGTCTCGGGCATGGCCTTGTTGAGCGAGAGCAGGGTGCCGACGAGGTGGACGTCGGCCTCGACGGCCTCCAGCATCTCCGGTTCGAGCAGGAGCGCGGAGAGGCCGAGGCGGTCGATCGCGTCACGCTGCATGACCTGGACGACGGAGCTGGGGAAGTACGTCCGGATGTCACCGAGCCAGCGGGCCACGGAGGGCGCGGAGGCGCCGAGCCCGGCGGAGCGGCCGCCCCCGCCCCGGCCGCCGGGGCGTCCGCCGCTCTCGTAGAGCGCGGTGAGCGCCTGGTCCATCGCGGCGTCGCGGCCGGTGAGCTTCCGGCCGGTGCCCTCCTCGCTGTCGGCGCCCAGCACCAGGCGCCAGCGGCGCAGCCGCTCGTCGTGGGCTGTGTCGTTGGTCGTCATGCCGTTTCCCCCAGGGGTGGGTCGTCGTGGTGGGCGGGGGCGCCGGGCGCCGGTGCCGCGGGGGCAGGGCTCGCGGCCTCGTCCAGGCCGAGGAGCAGGCGCAGGACCGGGACCACCGCGTCCGCGCGGGCGGCGTCCAGGACCGGCCCGAAGCCCGGTGCCGTGGCGCCCGCGCCCGCCGGGGAGCCGGCACCCGGGGCCCCGGCCGGGGCCGGGCCGCGCCGGACGAGGTCGCCCAGGGTGCGCCGGACGCCCCCTTCGTACGCGGAGAACGTGCGCCGCAGCAGGGGCAGCACGTCGGTGAACGTGTCGGCGGGGACTCCGGTGAGCCAGGCGTCGACCAGGGCGAGCAGCCGTTCGTCGTGGACGAGGAGCATGCCGCCGCCCGCCGCTCCGCCGACGAACCCCTCGATCCAGGCGGCGGCGTCGGCCGGCGGGGTGCCCGGGGAGAGGGCGAGGCCCATCAGCCGGGCGGCGGCCTCCTGGTCGAGGTGGCCGTCGTCCAGGAGCAGCCGGGCGGCCCGGCCCCGGATGACGCCCGCGACGGTGTCCCGGACGGTGAGCTTGTGCAGCACCGCGCGCCACCGTGTCCGCAGCCCGTCCGCGCTCGAAGGGACGGCGCCGGCGAGCAGCCCGATCGCGGTGTGGACGCCGTCCACCTGGCGGCGCAGCGCCTCGGCCCCGTCGGCGTCGAGCCCGGTGCAGGCGGGGGGCAGGCCGACGCAGATCCGCTCCGCGAGGCCGGCCGCGACCTCGCCGAGGGCGGTGGTGTCCGTGGCGCGGACGTCTCCGTAGCGCAGGGTGCGGGCCAGGGCCGGGAGGGCGTCCGCGAGGTGGCCGACGTCGGAGTCGAGCGCGGCGCGGTCGGCGAGGGCCCGCATCACGACCGGCAGGGCGTCCGGCAGATCGGCGAGCAGGCAGCGCTCGGCCAGCCCGGTGACCTCGGCGAGCGCGGTCGCGGCCAGGGCGTCGGACTCGGCGCGGGCGGTGGCGGCGGAGAGCACGGTGGTGCCCCAGACGCCCGCCTCCGCGACGCGCACGTACAGCTCGGGCTCCCAGCGCAGCCGCCAGCTCTCCCGGAAGGTGCCGGTGCTCCCCCGCCCCGTGGCCGGTTCGCCCCAGGCGATGCCGAGGAGGCGCAGCCGGTGCAGCAGGCGGCTGCGCGACGCGTCGGTGTCCTTGCGCAGGTCGAGCTCGATCTCCCGCTCGTCGGCCTCCGGCTTGAGCCGCAGGGTGCGCTGCTGCCGGGTCAGGTCGCGCTGGAGGGGGACGGCGGGGGCGGTGTCGGGGACCTCGCCGAGCGTGGTGCCGACGACGAGGCGGTCGTGGACGAGCGCGAGGGGCACGTCGGAGCCCTCGCACATGACGGCCCGGATCGCGTCGGTCGTCTCGCTGAGCCCGGCGAGCGGGCGGCCGCGCATCGCGGCGAGCGTCTGCGCGAGCCGGACGGCCTCGATGGCGTGGGCGGACGAGACGAACCGGTCCTCGTCGCGCAGGAGGCCGGCCACCTTCGTCATCCACCGCTCGATGGGGCGGTCCGGGGCGGCGAAGAGGTGCTCGTACCAGCCGGGCGACTCGATGCCCGCGCCGTATCCGCTGTGCCGGGCGAGCCTGCGGTGGGTCCAGGGCACCCAGGTCAGTTCGGCCTTGGCCTTGGGCAGGCCCTTGAGCAGGGCCCGGTCGGCGGTGAGGGTCGTACGCGTACGCAGGGCGGGGACGTGCCAGGCGCCGCAGACCACGGCGAAGTCGTCGCCGAACTCCTTCTTCGCCGTACGGATCTGGATGCGCATGTACGCCTCGCGCACCGCGTCCCTGGGATGCCCGCCGTCCCCGTACGCCTCGCGGAGCGCCGTCATCGCCTCGCCGAGCGCGGCGAACGCGGCGAGCGGTCCGGCCGCCTCGCCGCTGCCGGGGACGCGGTGCTCGACCACGTCCTCCCACCAGCGCTCGGGGTCGTCGTATCCGGCGGTCTCGGCGAGCACCCGGATCGGGTCGACGGGGACCGGCCGTTCGCCGGGCTCGTCCTCGGAGGCGTCGTCGTCGGCCTCCATCGCGAGCGAGTGCGCGGCGGGCAGGTCGATGAAGCGGACGGGGACGTCCCGGTCCAGGGCCCAGCGGATCGCGACCCACTCGGGGGAGAACTCGGCGAACGGCCAGAACGCCGCCCGGCCGGGGTCGTCCACCGCGTGGGCGAGCAGGGCGACCGGGGGCCGCATCTCCTCGTCGGCGGCGAGCGGCAGCAGCGCGTCGCCCTCGGGCGGGCCCTCGATGAGGACCGCGCGCGGGTCCGCCGTGTCGAGGGCGGCGCGGACGGCGCGGGCCGAGCCGGGGCCGTGGTGCCGCACCCCCAGCAGCAGCGGCCCCGCCGCACGGGTGCCGGTCATGCGGACGCCTCCCGGCAGGCGCGGTAGAAGTCCTTCCAGCCGTCCCGCTCGCGGACCACGGTCTCCAGGTACTCCTGCCAGATGACCCGGTCCGCCGCCGGGTCGCGGACGACGGCGCCGAGGATGCCGGCCGCGACGTCGCCGGGGCGGAGCACGCCGTCCCCGAAGTGGGCTGCGAGGGCGAGGCCGTTGGTGACGACGGAGATGGCCTCGGCCGTGGAGAGCGTCCCCGAGGGGGACTTGAGCTTGGTGCGGCCGTCGGTGGTGACGCCGTCGCGCAGTTCGCGGAAGACCGTGACGACGCGGCGGATCTCGGCGAGGCCGTCGGGCGCGGCCGGCAGGTCGAGGGAGCGGCCGACCTGGTCGACGCGGCGGGAGACGATCTCGACCTCCGCCTCCGGGGTCGCGGGCAGCGGCAGGACGACGGTGTTGAACCGGCGGCGCAGGGCGCTGGACAGCTCGTTGACGCCCCGGTCGCGGTCGTTGGCTGTCGCGATGACGTTGAACCCGCGCACTGCCTGGACCTCCTGGCCCAGCTCGGGCAGGGGCAGGGTCTTCTCGGAGAGGATCGTGATCAGCGAGTCCTGCACATCGGCGGGGATGCGGGTCAGTTCCTCGATACGGGCGGTCATCCCCTGGGACATGGCGCGCATCAGCGGACTGGGCACGAGCGCGTCGCGGCTGGGGCCGTGGGCGAGCAGCTGCGCGTAGTTCCACCCGTAGCGGACGGCTTCCTCCGGGGTGCCGGCCGTGCCCTGGACGAGCAGCGTCGAGTCACCGCTGACGGCGGCCGCCAGATGCTCGGACACCCAGGTCTTGGCGGTGCCGGGGACGCCGAGGAGCAGCAGCGCCCGGTCGGTGGCGAGCGTGGTGACGGCGACCTCGACGAGGCGGCGCGGGCCCACGTACTTGGGTGTGATGACGGTGCCGTCGGGCAGGGTGCCGCCGAGCAGATACGTCGCGACGGCCCAGGGCGACAGGCGCCAACGCTCGGGCCTGGGACGGTCGTCGGCGGCCGCGAGTGCCTTCAGCTCGTCGGCGAAGGCGTCCTCGGCATGCGGGCGCAGCGCCTCGGCTGAGCTTGTCTGGGTGGTTTCGGACACGGTCATGGATCCCCCTCCGGATCGGTCGCCAGGTCGGTCGGCCGGATGTGGTTCCACCGTGCACCATGGCACTGACAATCGACCTTTGCGCAGGTCAGGGCGATTGTCAGTGGGGCCGCCTAACGTCGTTGGCATGCTGCTGACTGACGGGGGAGAACCCTTGGCCGACGCTGCCTCGGCCGCGCGCTGGACGGTGGAGCAGGTGCTGGCTCTGGCTCCTGACGACGCCTCACGCAAGGCGGGGAACAAGCTCGGTGCGGCCGGCTCCTGGTCGGAGACCGGGTGCGAGGCGACGGGTGCGGTGTGGGGGCTGTGCAAGGGCAGTGGGAGCAAGCCGTACCGGACGGTGGTCGACACCACCGGCCCCGCGTACAAGTGCAGTTGCCCCAGCCGGAAGTTCCCGTGCAAGCACGCGCTGGGGCTGCTGCTGCTCCGCGCCGCCGACGAAGCGGCGGTGTCCGCCGGGTCGCCGCCGGACTGGGCGCGGGAGTGGCTGACCGGCCGCCGCGCCCGGGCGGAGGCGAAGGCGCGGCCAGCCGGGGGTGACGGTGCGGCGGGCCCGGCCGATCCGGAGGCCGCGCGCAAGCGGGCGGAGAAGCGCGCCGAGCGGATCGGGGGCGGTGCGCGGGAGTTGGAGCAGCGGCTGACCGATCTGCTGCGGGGTGGTCTGGCGGCGGCCGAGCAGGCGGGGTACGGGCTGTGGGAGGAGACGGCGGCCCGCATGGTCGACGCGCAGGCGCCCGGACTCGCGGGCCGGGTGCGGGAGCTGGGCGCCGTCCCGGCGTCCGGTCCCGGCTGGCCGGTGCGGCTCCTGGAGGAGTGCGCGCTGCTCCATCTGCTGGACTCGGCGTGGCTGGGCCGCGACCGGCTGCCGCCCGCGCTGGCGGCCACGGTCCGTACGCGGGTGGGGCTGCCGGCCTCCCCGGAGGGTCCGCCGGTCCGCGACCGCTGGCTGGTCCTCGCCCAGTACGACACCCCCGAGGGCAAGATCGTCACCCGTCGCATCTGGCTGTACGGGGCGGAATCGGGGCGCACCGCGCTGCTGCTGTCCTTCGGGGCGGCCGGCCGCTCCCCCGCCCAGGCCCTGCCCGTGGGCGTCACGATCGACGCCGAGCTGACGCCCCATCCGGGCTCCGGACAGCTCCGGGCCGAGCTGGGCGAACGCTTCGGACTGCCCGTGCCCGCCGTTACGCCCCCGCCGGGTGTCACGCTCTCCGAGGCGATCGCCGCGTACGGGCGGGCCCTGGGCGATGACCCGTGGGCGGAGTCCTGGCCGGTGACCCTGCGCGACGTCATACCGGTGCCGTCCCCGGACGGCTGGCAACTGGTGGACGCGGAGGGCCGCGAGGCCCTGCCCGTGACCCCCGCCGCGCTGAACCGCCCGTCGCTCTGGAAGCTCGTCGCGGTCTCGGGCGGCGCCCCGCTCACGGTCTTCGGCGAGTGCGGCCACCGGGGCTTCGACCCGCTGGCGGCGTGGCCCGCGGCCGGGACGGGTGCTCCCGTCGAGACCGTCACGCTCATCTGACCCCGTAGTCCGGCTCCCGAGGAGGGGCGATGTCCCGTACGACCACACCAGCCGCCACCCCGACCACCGCCGTGCCGGCGGCCTCCGCGCCGTGGGAGGAGCTGGTCACCTCGGCCCTGCTCGGCACGGACCGGCGGCCGCCCGAGGGCGCGTCCGGCGCCGGTCCGGACGGCACGGCCGCCGCGCTGCTGGACGCCGCCGCGCTGCACACCGTGCGGCGGAGGGCGGGGCTGCTGCCCGCCGCCGCGTCCCCGCGCCCCGCCGTGGCGCCCGACGACCCCCGGCCGCCGCTGCCGGAGGCGGCCCGTGGCCGGCTGGCCCAGCTCCTGGCGGACCGGGCGGCGGGCTCCGGCGGCAGGCGGGGCACGGCCCCGGACCTGACGGAGCTGATCCCGCAGTGGCTGGCCACCGCCAACGTGCACGGCTACCGGGCGCCGGACTCCGCGCTGCCCGCGCTGCTGGACGCGGCCCGGGCCCGCACCGATCTGCGCCCGCAGACCCTGGAGTTCGCCGGGCCGCGCGGCCTGTGGCTGGCCGGGCTGAACCCGGAGTGGAAGTTCGCGCTGCGCGGCGCGTCCGGCAGCGCGCTGCTGCCCTCGCCGGACGACGCGGAGGCGGTGCGACGGCTGTGGGAGGAGGGCCTGTTCGCGGAGCGGATCGCGTTGCTCGGGGCCGTACGGGCGCATGATCCGGAGGCGGCCCGCGCGCTGCTGGCCACCACGTGGAAGACGGAACGGGCCGAGGACCGGCTGATGTTCGTGGACTCGCTGCGCACCGGGCTGTCCGCCGCCGACGAGGAGTTCCTTGAGCAGGCGCTCGCGGACCGCAGCCGCAATGTCCGGGCGACGGCGGCCGAGTTGCTGTCCGCGCTGCCGGGGTCGGCGCTGGCCCGGCGGATGGCGGACCGGGCGCTGTCCTGCGTGAGCCCGGGGCTCACCGGCGACGCGCCGTTCGTCGCGGTGGAGGCGCCGCACGAGTGCGACGAGGCGATGCAGCGTGACGGGGTGGTGCCGCTCCCGCCGTCCGGCCGGGGCGAACGGTCTTGGTGGCTCGGCCAGTTGGTGGAGGCGACCCCGCTCTCCGTCTGGCCGGCGCGGTTCGGCGGGCGCGGCGCGGCGGAGATCGTGGGCCTGCCCGTGGCGGACGGCTGGGGCGAGGAGCTGCACGCGGCCTGGTGCCGGGCGGCGGTGCGGCAGCGCGATGCCGGGTGGGCGCGGGCGCTGCTGGGTCCGCCGTCGACGCCCCCGTCGAACGGCCCCGGTACGGCGTCGCTCGCCGAGCGGGCGAAGCTGCTGGCGGTGCTGCCTCCGGCGGAACGGGCCGTCTGGGTGGCGGATTTCGTCGCCGCGCACGGTTTGTCGGAGGCGTTCCAGCTGCTGGGGGTGTGCCCGGTCCCGTGGGCGCCGCCGCTCGGCCGGGCCGTGGTCGACGCGCTCGACATCGCGCGGGACGCGGGCAGCTATCCGTGGAGCTTCAGCGGTGTGATGGGCCTGGCCGAGCGCTGCCTGGACCCGGCCGAGGCGGCCCGCCTGGAGGTCCTGACCACGACCCCCGCCGAACCCGCGGACGCCTCCCCCGGCGCGAACGGCTACTGGACGGAGGCGTTCCAGCGCCTGGTCTCGACGCTCCGCCTCCGCGCCACGATGGACAGCGAGCTGTCCGGGGCCCCGATGCGGTGACCCCCGGGTCGCCCCGGGGCTCACTCGCGCGAGGCGGCACGCGTACCCGGCCGCCCCGGGCGCCCGCACCGGACCACAGCCCCGGACCCCGGCGCCTCGGGCGCCCGGGGCGCCCTACGCCGCCTGGCGGACGTTCGCGTTGACCCAGTCGACGATCGCCGTCGTCGTCGCGCCCGGGGTGAAGATCTCCGCGACGCCCTGGTCCTTCAGGGGGGCGATGTCGGCCTCCGGGATGATGCCGCCGCCGAAGACCTTGATGTCCGCCGCGTCGCGGTCCTTCAGGAGTTCGATCACCTTGGCGAAGAGCGTGTTGTGTGCGCCGGAGAGGATCGAGAGGCCGATCGCGTCGGCGTCCTCCTGGATCGCCGTGTCCACGATCTGCTCGGGCGTCTGGTGCAGGCCGGTGTAGATGACCTCCATACCCGCGTCGCGCAGCGCCCGCGCGATCACCTTCGCCCCGCGGTCATGGCCGTCGAGGCCCGGCTTGGCCACCACCACACGGATCGGACCGGTCACACCCATCACTGCCTCCACACGCGTCTCCCGTGCCTGAAGGGCCGGGGATGTGAACGAACGTTATCCACAGCATCCCGCAAGCCGCCGTTTCGCGGTGCGCCGGGAGGGGGAAATCACACATGGGACATTGTTCACGGGCGCCCACCCGGGCCCCGCGGCGGTTTTCGCCGTGCGGGGCCGGGCGCCCGGGGAGCCGCACCGGGTCGCCGTATCACCGCGCCGTCAGCCGCACGGCACGGTGGTACGGGCCTCCGTCCGCGCGGGCCGCCTCCGACACGGCGCTCCGCCCGGGCCTCCGCCGGCGCGGCGCCCGTCCGGAGCAGGAGGCCGACCATGAAGACCCCCAGCCTGCCGTTCCCCGCCCCGCCGACCGCACTGCTGAGAGCGACCGCCCTGGAGCTCTTCGTGCTCGCCGGGCACGCCCTGCTCTATCCGACCGGGATCGCCGGTGAACGCCACCCGGGCCGCACCCCGGCGGACGACGAAGGCTCCGAGCCAGCCGATCACCCGGACATCGCGCCCACCGACCGGCCACCCGTCGTCTTTCTTCACGGTTTCATCGACAACCGCTCCGTCTTCGTCCTGCTGCGCCGCTCCCTGGCCCGGCACGGCTGGCGCCATCTGGAGTCGCTCAACTACTCCCCGCTGACCAGCGACATCCGTACGGCCGCCGAACTGCTGGACCGGCACATCGAGGAGATCTGCGCCCGCACCGGACACCACCGGGTGGACATCGTGGGCCACAGCCTCGGCGGCCTCATCGCCCGCTATTACGTACAGCGGCTGGCCGGTGACCACCGGGTGCGCACCCTCGTCACGCTCGGCACGCCGCACTCCGGGACCGCCGTCGCCCCGCTGGCCGGGGCGCTGCCCATCGTGCGGCAGATGCGCCGGGGCTCGGCCCCCGTCGAGGAGTTGCGGCTGCCCGCGCCCGGCTGCCGGACCCGGTTCGTCAGCTTCTGGAGCGAACTCGACCGGGTGATCGTTCCCGCCGACGCGGCCTGCGTCGACCACCCGGACCTGGACGCGGTCAACGTACGCGTCACCGGCATCGGACACCTCGCGCTGCCGGTGCACCCGGCCGTGGCGGCGGCCGTGCGCCAGGCGCTGGACGAGGCGGAACCCGTCCAAGAGGCTCCCCGGAGCACGCCCGGGACCGCCCCCGGAACCACCCGCACGACCCCCGCCGCCTAAACCGAACAAACTTCGAACATAGAGCCAAGGCTCTGTGCGGGCGCCGTCGAAAGACGGCCGATTGCCCCTTTTCCCGCGCGCCCGGGCGCCGTCGAAGATTGTCGATGGCGGATACCGCCGGGTACAGTCGCCGCCAGTTCTCCCGGGGTACCCCACGCCCCCGGAACCTGGTTCTGCTGCCGAGGCGAGAGAGAAGTTGGTGAACGACCAGCACCCCCACGCCGGGTATGCCGGATACGACGGCTACTCCACAGGCAGCTTCGAGACGGGCAGCTTCGAGACGGACCCGCTCTTCGGTTCCCTCCCCGGCACCGGCACCGCCTACGCCGGCGCCCATGACGCCTCGTACGACACCTCGCAGGGCTACGGCATCCCGTATACCGGCGGTGAGACCGGATACGGCGGCGCGTACGACACCACCCAGTGGGACACGGGCGCGCACCACGCCTACCAGGCCCAGCAGCACCCGCAGTACGACACCACCCCGTACGACACCGGGCAGTACGACACCACCACCGCCTGGCCGCAGACGGACGGCTACGCCTCCGGCCAGTGGGACACCACCACCTGGACCGCCGCGGCGACCGCGTGGCCCTCGGCGGACGACACGGGGACGTACGACACCGGCGTGTACGACGCCACCGCCTGGAACACCGGCGCCACGCCCGGGCACGAAGAGCAAAATGTGCAAAGCCCGGCCGCCTCGAACGAAGCCGAACAGGCCGCCCCCTCGGAGCCGTACGAGACCTACGCGTCGTACAACGGGCACGACTCCTACGACTACGACCCGTACGAGCCCCACCGCCGCGCAGCCGACAACGACGAGCCGGACGAGCCCGCCGAGCCGCACCCCGATCTCGCCCCCGCCGAACCCCGCCGCGGCGGCCGCAGCCGCAGGCGTTCCCCCGCGAAGCGCTCCGCACTCCTCACCGTCGCCGTTCCCTCCGCCTGCGTGATGAGCGTGGCCGGAATCGCCGCCGCCTCCGTGAGCGGCATGGGCGGGGACGAGACGAAGAAGGACGCGACCACCACCATGGCCGCCGCCGACCCCGGCACGGTCAAGCCCGTCGCGGCCAACAACGAGCTGGACACCCAGCTCGCCAACCTCAGCGCCGACGCCGAGAACTTCGCGGACCGCGCCAGCCGCACCCAGGAACGCATCGACCTGAAGCAGCGGCAGGCGGCCGAGAAGAAGAAGCGCGAGGAGGAGGCCGCCCGCAAGGAGGCCCTGCGCCCCAAGTTCGTGATGCCGGTCAAGCAGCACGGGCTGAGCGCCTACTTCGGGCAGGCGGGCGTCAACTGGATGTCCGTGCACACGGGCATCGACTTCCCCGTCCAGTACGGCACCCCGGTGATGGCGGCGACCGACGGCACGGTCCGTACGCAGTACAACACCGCCTACGGCAACATGGCCATCGTGACCATGGCCGACGGCACGGAGACCTGGTACTGCCACCTCAGCAGCACCCGTATCCGCTCGGGCCCGGTCAAGGCCGGCGACGTCATCGCGTACTCCGGGAGCTCCGGGAACTCGACCGGCCCGCACATGCACTTCGAGGTGCGCCCGGGCGGCGGCGCGGCGATCGACCCGCTGCCGTGGCTGCGCAGCCACGGGATCAATCCGACCTGAGTCGTCGGGATATGCATCACGGCCGGGGCCTCGGGGGCTCCGGCCGTGACGCTTATCTCAGAGCTTCTGCACCGGCGCGTACCGCAGGAGCAGCTTCTTGGGGCGGTCGTCGCCGAAGTCGACCGTGGCCTTCGCCTGGTCGCCGACGCCCTCGACCGCCGTCACCGTGCCCAGGCCGAACTGGTCGTGCGTGACCCGGTCCCCCGCGACCAGCGTGATCGTCGGCTTGTCCGAGGTCCGCCGGGTCGCGAAGCCGGAGGGGCCGGAGCGGGCCCGGGAGGCGGAGAGCGATGAGGTGATGCCCGAGGTGGGGCCCGCCGGGGCGGCCATCGGGCCCTTCCGCTTCCACTCCAGGTGCTGGTCCGGGATCTCCTCCAGGAACCGCGACGGCGGGTTGTACGAGGGCTGGCCCCAGGCGCTGCGCATGGCGGCCCGGGTCAGATAGAGCCGCTCGCGGGCGCGGGTGATGCCGACGTAGGCGAGGCGGCGCTCCTCCTCCAGCTCCTTGACCTGGCCGAGCGCCCGCATGTGCGGGAAGACGCCGTCCTCCATGCCGGTCAGGAAGACGACCGGGAATTCGAGGCCCTTCGCGGTGTGCAGGGTCATCAGCGTGATGACGCCGGAGCCGTCGGTGTCCTCGTCGGGGATCTGGTCGGAGTCGGCGACGAGCGCGACCTTCTCCAGGAACTCCGCGAGCGTGCCCGCGCCCTCCTCCTCGCCCCGGTCCTGCTCGAATTCGAGGGCGACGGCGGCGAGTTCCTGGAGGTTCTCGATACGGGTCTCGTCCTGGGGGTCGGTGGACGCCTGGAGCTCGGCGAGATAACCCGTACGCTCCAGGACCGCTTCCAGCACCACGGCGGGACCGGCGCCGGACTCCACGACCGTGCGCAGCTCCTCCATCAGCGTGTTGAACCGCTTCACGGCGTTGGCGGAGCGGGCGGCCATGCCGTACGCCTCGTCCACGCGGCGCAGCGCCTGCGGGAAGGTGATCTTCTCGCGCAGCGAGAGCGCGTCGATCATCGCCTCGGCGCGGTCGCCGATGCCGCGCTTGGGCACGTTGAGGATGCGGCGGAGCGGGACGGTGTCCTCGGGGTTGGCGAGGACCCGCAGGTAGGCCAGGACGTCCCGGACCTCCTTGCGCTCGTAGAAGCGGACGCCGCCGACGACCTTGTAGGGCAGGCCGACGCGGATGAAGATCTCCTCGAAGACACGGGACTGCGCGTTCGTCCGGTAGAAGACGGCGACGTCGCCGGCCTTCGCGTCGCCCGCGTCGGTGAGGCGGTCGATCTCCTCGGCGACGAACTGGGCCTCGTCGTGCTCGGTGTCCGCGACGTAGCCCGTGATGCGGGCGCCGGTGCCGGCGTTGGTCCAGAGGTTCTTGGGGCGGCGGCTCTCGTTGCGCTCGATGACCGCGTTGGCTGCGGACAGGATCGTCTGGGTGGAGCGGTAGTTCTGCTCCAGGAGGATCGTCGTCGCGTCCGGGTAGTCCTCCTCGAACTGGAGGATGTTGCGGATGGTCGCGCCCCGGAAGGCGTAGATCGACTGGTCGGCGTCACCCACGACGCACAGCTCGGCGGGGGCGTTCTCCGGACCGGCCGGGCCGACCAGCTCGCGTACCAGCGTGTACTGGGCGTGGTTGGTGTCCTGGTACTCGTCGACCAGGACGTGCCGGAAGCGGCGGCGGTAGTGCTCCGCGACGTCCGGGAACGCCTGGAGCAGGTGGACCGTCGTCATGATGATGTCGTCGAAGTCCAGCGCGTTGGCCTCGCGCAGCCGGGCCTGGTACATCGCGTACGCCTGGGCGAGCGTCTTCTCGAAGCCGTCGGCCGCCTGGCCCGCGAAGGTCTCCTCGTCGATGAGCTCGTTCTTGAGGTTGGAGACCTTGGCGGTGAAGGACTTCGGCGGGTACCGCTTCGGGTCCAGCTCCAGATCGCGGCAGACCAGGGCCATGAGCCGCTTGGAGTCGGCCGCGTCGTAGATCGAGAACGAGGACGTGAAGCCGAGCTTCTTGGACTCGCGGCGCAGGATGCGGACGCAGGCGCTGTGGAAGGTCATGACCCACATCGCGTTGGCCCGGGGCCCGACGAGCTGCTCGACGCGCTCCTTCATCTCGCCGGCGGCCTTGTTGGTGAAGGTGATCGCCAGGATCTGGCCGGGGTGGACGCCCCGCTCGGCCAGCAGGTGGGCGATGCGGTGGGTGAGCACCCTGGTCTTGCCGGAGCCGGCGCCCGCGACGATGAGCAGGGGCGACCCGGCGTGCACGACGGCGGCGCGCTGCTCGGTGTTCAGCCCGTCGAGCAGCGCCTCGGGGTCGATGACCGGGCGGTGCGCGCCGTCGCGGTAGTACGCGTCACGGGGCGGCGGGGGCCCCTCGAACACGCCCGCGAACAGGTCCTCCGGCACCGCTTCGGGTGCGGAGTCCTCGGGGGGCGGCGGGGGCGCGTCCTCCTCCTGCTGGAGGCCGGCCAGGAAACTGTCGTCAAAGAGGCTGCTCATCGCTGTCCGAGTCTAAAGCTCTCCACTGACACCCGGTCCCGCTCCGAAAAGGTCACGGAAATGTATCGGGCATATCGCACACCAACCTTCACAGCGGCCCCATCAGTTGGCTAGCGTGCACGTTCGGACGGCCCGTACCCCCAGAGGCGACCTACGCCGAGCGTGCCGCCACGCCGAATCCGGGCCCGCCCGGAACCGGGGACCCACACGCAGTACCGGGGTGAATCGGTCCTTCCCCACCGGACCGTAGGGCAGCCTTCCGTTCCGCCCGAACCCGACAGCTAACCCGGTAGGCGGTCCACGGAAGGAGATGCCGGCCTTGGCGTCGCATCGCAAACCGCGCACCCGGATGCGCTCCACCGCCCCGGCCGTCGGGCTGACCTCGGCCGCGCTGGCCTCGGTGACCCTGCTGTCCTCCCAGAGCGCGATGGCCGCGCCCGCGCCGAAGCCGAGCATCGAGGAAGTCCAGAAGAAGGTCGACGACCTGTACCGGCAGGCCGGCACCGCGACCCAGAAGTACAACCAGGCCAAGGAGGCCACGGACCAGCAGAAGTCCAAGGTCGACTCGCTCCTGGACGACGTGGCCAAGCGCACCGAGAAGGTGAACGACGCCCGCAGGACGCTGGGCAACTACGCCGCCGCCCAGTACCGCAACGGCGGCCTCGCGCCGACCGCGACCTTCTTCCTGGCCGACGACCCTCAGTCGTTCTTCGACCAGACGCACCTCATGGACCGGATGGCCGAGCGCCAGCAGCAGGCGGTCACGGAGTTCCGTACGCAGCAGGCGAAGGTGTCCAAGCAGCGGGCCGAGGCCGTGGAGAGCCTGGAGACGCTGACCGAGTCGCAGGCCGATCTGCGCACCAGCAAGCAGAACGTCCAGACGAAGCTGACCGAGGCCCGGACGCTGCTGTCGAAGCTGACCGCCGAGGAGAAGGCGCGTCTGGCGGAGCTGGAGCGCAAGAAGGAGGCGGAGGCCGAGCGGAAGGCCGCCGAGCTGGCGAAGAAGCAGGCCGCCGCCCGGAAGGAAGCCGAGCAGAAGGCCAAGGAGTCGGGCGGCGGCGGTACGGAGACGGGTTCCGGCTCGGACACCGGCTCCGGGAGCAGCGCCTCCACGAAGGCGGAGAAGGTCCTCGCGTTCGCCCGCGCCCAGCTCGGCAAGCCGTACGTCTGGGGGGCGACCGGCCCCTCCTCGTACGACTGCTCAGGACTGACGCAGGCGGCCTGGAAGGCGGCGGGCGTCGACATCCCGCGTACCACCTGGGACCAGGTGAACGTCGGGACGCGGATCGCGACGGCCGATCTGCAACCCGGTGACCTGGTCTTCTTCTACGACGACATCAGCCACGTCGGGATCTACAAGGGCGACGGGATGATGATCCACGCGCCGAAGCCCGGGGCGAACGTGCGCGAGGAGTCGATCTACTACATGCCGATCTACGGGAGTGTGCGCCCGGCCTGACCGGGGAAGAGGGCCGGTCCGCGCGGACCGGCCCTCCCGCTTGGCGCGGCTCAGGTCCAGAGCGTGGCGATGAAGATGTTCGCCAGGGTCAGCGCGCCGACCGCCGCGAAGGCCCCCTTCTCGACCTTCTCCTCGTCCCTCTTGATGTAGACGAGCCCCAGGATCACGACCAGGAACAGCAGCTTGATCCCGATCTTGACGTTGTTCACGGGGTGGTCGTCGGCCTGGTCCAGGCCGACCAGGGCGACACCGGTGACGAGCATGGTCAGCGCACCGTGCAGCATCCCGGGGACGAACCGGGCGGTGCCGGCCTTCATCGCCTTCATCTGGCCGAGGAAGCCGCCGAGCAGGGCGGCGATGCCGATGATGTGCAGGGCGACGACGAAATCGATGAGTACGCGCATGGTTCCGCACCCTAGAACCCGCTCCCCGGACCGCTCCGGGCAGGGTGGGGCCTACGGGTCGCTTGAATGATGAATGCACTTTTTGCCTGATTCTGTCGCCCTTCTCCTGGTCACCCGGGCTTCAAGAGCGGTCATCCGGCGACAATGCCACGCCAAGAGCGGGCAATAACCGCCATAACGACACCTTTCCGTGACCTCGGATTAGCGTCCCTTCCCGGTGGCCGTGGACCAGGGACCGTCCTCGCCGGCCACCGGAGCATCCCGCCGGTACACCCCGTCGGGCCGTCGCACGGAAGGACGCCCGCCCCCGTGGCAGCGCATCGCAAACCCAGGCAGCGCCTCACCACCGCCTCCGCGGCCCGCACCGCGGCGACCCTCGCCGTCGCCGGAGCCGCGACGGCCGCCGTGCTGCCCGGAGCCGCGCACGCGGACCCCGCGCCCACCGCGAAGCAGGTCAAGGCCCAGGTGGACCGGCTGTACCGGGAGGCGGAGGTCGCCACCGAGAAGTACAACGGCGCGAAGTCCGAGGCGACCGCCGCCGCCAAGTCGGTCGACGCCCTGCGCGACGAGGCCGCCCGCAGGACCGCCCGCCTCAACACCGCCCGCGACGTGCTCGGCGCGTACGCCGCCGCGCAGTACCGGTCCGGCGGGATCGACCCCTCCGTGCAGCTGGCGCTCTCCTCCGACCCGGACCAGTACCTGCGCCGCGCCACCTACGCGGAGCAGGCCGGTGAGCGCCGGGCCACCGAGGTGCGCTCGGTGCGCCGCCAGGTCGCGGAGATCGCCCAGGTACGCGCCGAGGCGGCCGGCAGGCTCACCGAGCTGGCCTCCCGGCAGGCCGCCCTGAAGGAGCACCGGGCGACCGTCCGCGCCAAGCTGGCCGAAGCCCGCCGCCTGCTCGCCCGCCTCACCCCGGCCGAGCGCGCCTCCTACGACGCCTCCGAGGACGGGCGCGGGGCCGGCCACGCCGACCGCGGCACCCCGCGCTCCGCCGTCGCCGCGCCCAACGCCCGCGCCGCCCAGGCGGTCGCCTTCGCCTACAACGCCCTGGGCAAGCCGTACGTGTGGGGCGCGACCGGGCCGAACTCCTTCGACTGTTCCGGGCTCACCCAGGCCGCCTGGCGCGCCGCCGGGGTGTCGCTGCCCCGGACCACGTACACCCAGATCAACGCCGGGCAGCGGGTGCCGCGCTCCCAGCTGGCCCCCGGGGACCTGGTGTTCTTCTACTCGGGCGTCAGCCATGTCGGCCTGTACATCGGGAACGGCCGGATGATCCACGCGCCGCGCCCCGGGGCCCCGGTCCGGATCGCGCCCATCGACGAAATGCCCTTCGCGGGGGCGACCCGGGTGGCATAGGCTCCGGCCTCTTGACCCCAACGGCCCGAAGGACACCCGCACATGCCGATGGACGCCGACGTCCAGACCCATGCCCGTACGCTCACGCTGCGCTCCCCGGACCATGTCCGCGTCGGACCCTTCGTGATCCGCTACAACCCGAACTGGTCGCTGAAGTACGCCAACTACGCGATCCCGGACCAGGGCGCCGAGCCCACCCCCGATGAACTCGACGCGCTCATAGCGGCGTTCCGCGAGCGGGACCGGATGCCCCGCCTGGAGTTCCTGCCCGGCTGGGCGCCCGCCGTCGAACCGGCGCTGCTCGCCGCCGGGTTCACCGTCGAGAACCGCGCCCCGATCCTCGCCTGCGCCCCCGGCGACCTGGTGGAGCCGAAGCCGGTCGCGGACCTGGTCATGGCCGAGCCCGCCTCCGACGCGGAGTTCGCCGCCGCCGCGCTCGTCCAGCACCTGGGCTACGGCGGGGAGGGCGAGCCCGAGGACGGCACGGTCGAGTGGCTGCGCAACGCGGTGGCCGGCGGCGGGGTCGCCGCGCTCGCGACGGTCGGCGGCGTACCGGCGGGCGCGGGCGGCTGCTCGGTCCCGGTGGACGGGCTCAGTGAGCTGGCGGGCCTGGCGGTCGGCGCGGACTTCCGCCGCCGGGGCATCGGCGCCGCGCTCTCCGCCCACCTGACCCGCACCGCGTTCGCGCGGGGCTGCCGGGTGGTGTGGCTGGAGCCGGGCGACGCCGATGTGGAGCGGATCTACGTCTCCATCGGCTACCGCAGGATCGGCGAGAAGCTGAACATCTCGCTGGACCCGGCCTGATCCGAAGAAGCCCCTAGACCAGCCGTCGCGCCGTCGCCCAGCGGGTCAGTTCGTGGCGGTTGGAGAGCTGGAGCTTGCGGAGCACCGCCGAGACGTGGGACTCGACCGTCTTCACCGAGATGAACAGCTGCTTGGCGATCTCCTTGTACGCGTAGCCCCGGGCGATCAGGCGCAGGACCTCGCGCTCGCGCTGGGTCAGCCGGTCCAGGTCCTCGTCGACCGGGGGCGCGTCCGTGGACGCGAAGGCGTCGAGGACGAAGCCGGCCAGGCGGGGCGAGAAGACGGCGTCGCCGTCCTGGACGCGGAAGACCGAGTCGACCAGGTCGGTGCCGGTGATCGTCTTGGTGACGTACCCCCGGGCGCCGCCCCGGATGACGCCGATGACGTCCTCGGCGGCGTCCGACACGGACAGCGCGAGGAAGCGCACCGGGTTCTCGGCGGCGCCCATCAGGGGCGCGCAGCGGCGCAGCACCTCGACGCCGCCGCCACCGGGGAGGTGGACGTCGAGGAGGACGACCTCGGGGCGGGTCGCCGTGATGACGGTGACCGCCTGGTCGACGTCGGCCGCCTCGCCGACGACCTCGACGCCGGTCTCCTCGGTGCGGCCGATCTCGGCCTGTACGCCGGTGCGGAACATCCGGTGGTCGTCGACGAGCACGACTCGTACCCGGCGCTCCGGGTTCTCCTGGCCCCCGGTCGCCTCACTGGTCCCGTTCATCGCTCGTCCTCTCCATCTCAAGCTCGACCTCGGTGCCCCCGCCGGGCACCGAACGCAGCCGGGCCGTGCCGCCGTTGCGCTGCATCCGGCCGATGATCGATTCTCGTACGCCCATTCTGTCCCCCGGTACGGAGTCCAGGTCGAATCCCGGGCCCCGGTCGCGTACGGAGACGAAGACCGTGCGGCCCTCGACCTCCGCGTAGACCTGGACGGCGCCGCCCTCGCCACCGTACTTGGCGGCGTTGACCATCGCCTCGCGTGCGGCCTGCATCTGCGCGGACAGCTTCTCGTCCAGCGGGCAGTCGCCGACGACGACGACCTCCAGCGGGACGCCGTGCTTGTCCTCGACCTCGGCGGCGGCCCGTTTGACGGCCTCGGCCAGGGTCTCGGGCTCGTCGTCCTCGTCCTTGCCGGTGCCCTCGGGGTTGTACAGCCAGTTGCGCAGCTCGCGTTCCTGGGCGCGGGCGAGCCGGCGGACCTCGCCGGCGTCGTCGGCGTTGCGCTGGATCAGGGTGAGGGTGTGCAGCACGGAGTCGTGGACGTGGGCGGCGACCTCGGCGCGCTCCTGGGCCCGGATGCGCATGAGGCGTTCCTCGGAGAGGTCCTGGGTCATGCGGACGAGGTAGGGGCCGGCGAGGAGGGCGATGCCGGTGAGCACGGCGATGGCGGCGGTGATGACGTTGCCGAGCTGGGCGGCGGAGCCGCGTACGACCATGAAGACGGCGAGCCCCAGGCCGACGAGGGCGACTCCGGCCAGGGCGCGGGCCAGTTGCAGGACGCGGCGGCGGCGGCCGACCTCCATCCAGCGGGCGCGGCGGGCGTTGTCGGCCTGGCGCCAGACCAGGACGGAGCCGGCGCCGATGAGGAGGCTGGGCCAGATGTAGCGGTCGGCCTTGCTGCCCATGTCGACGTTGCCGACGAAGATGAAGGCGCCGACGAGCAGCGCGATGAGGGCGAAGAGCTGGCCCTTGTCGGGTTTGCGGAGGCGGCGGGTGCCGTCGGGGGCGGTCTCGAAGACGGACCGGGGTCCGTCCACACCGCCGACGCCGAGCGGGACCACGATCCAGAACACCGCGTACAGCAGCGCCCCGAGGCCGTCCGCGAAGAACAGGCCGAGGAAGACGAACCGGAGCCAGGCGACCGGGAGTCCGAGGTGTCCGGCGAGCCCGCGCGCCACTCCGCCGAGGAGCCGGCCGTCCGCGCTGCGGTACAGCTTGCGCGGCGGGGGCTCCTCCGGGTCGGGGGCGTGGGAGCTTGCGGCTCGGGTGGTGGCGGCGGGCATGGTCCGATCGTCACATGCGCGTACGGGTGAGGGCATCAGGGTCGGCCCCCGGTTCGACCCTGAGACGCCCGGAGCGCACGGCCCGGCATCCCTGAGAGGCGGGCGGGCCGATATCAGGGACCGGCCAGGGTCGGGGCGGGTGCCGGTGGGGCGCGTGGGCCGTCACCATGGAGCCATGACCGTTCCCCAGGACGCGCCGCCCGGCGCCGCACCTCCCCCGGACCCCGCTCCGCGCCTGCACCGCAGCCCGCGGCACAAGGTGGTGGCCGGGGTGTGCGGCGGGCTGGGCCGGTACTGCGACGTCGATCCGGTGATCTTCCGGATCGTGCTCGGAGTGCTGTCGGTGACCGGCGGCTTCGGGCTGATCTTCTACGGCTTCGCCTGGCTGCTGATCCCGGCGGAGGGCGAGGACGAGAACGAGGCGCGGCGGCTGCTGTCGGGGCGGGTCGAGCTGGCGTCGCTGAGCGCTGTGCTGTGCGCGCTGATCGGCTGCGGTCTGTTCCTGTCGATGCTGGGGAACGGCGGCACGCTGGCGTTCTCCGCGATGCTGTCGGTCGCCGTCCTCGGCTTCTCCATGTGGACGCAGGCGCGCAAGAAGGCCGGTCCGGAGGACCCGCTGCACCAGGCGGCCGCGCAGGCCGCCTCGGAGGCACCGCCCGAGGTGAAGGCGCCGCCGACCCCGTCCGGCCCCTCCTGGTGGCGCGACCCGATCGTCAAGGACGGCACGACGGGGCCGGTGGCCCTGGGCTATCTGTGGGGGCCGCCGGACACGGTGGTCGGCGGGGAGCGGGAGCCGCGCGGGGCGACGCCCGACGCGCCGTTCCGCCCGCCGCC
Source organism: Streptomyces sp. NPDC097595 (assembly GCF_044761525.1). Taxonomy (NCBI): domain Bacteria; kingdom Bacillati; phylum Actinomycetota; class Actinomycetes; order Kitasatosporales; family Streptomycetaceae; genus Streptomyces; species Streptomyces sp. NPDC097595. The sequence goes on from NZ_JBIWCN010000004.1 coordinate 91,342, forward strand.
GCCCCGGTCGCGGGAGGTGCGGGGGCCGCGGTCCATCGCCGGCCTCGCGTTCCTCGGCGCGCTGCTCGCGGGCGGTCTCGGTACGGGGCTGACCTGGGGGTCGCAGCCGCTGGGCACCAGCCTGGAGGTCGGGCTCGCCGCCGCGCTCGGGGTCTTCGGCCTGGCGATGCTGGTCAGCGCGTTCGTCGGGCGGACCGGGTTCGGCACGCTGCTGCTGGCGATGATCACGTCCGGGCTGCTGGTGGGCGCCGCCTCGCTGCCCAAGGACATCAGCACGCACTGGGTGCGCGAGGAGTGGCGCCCGGCGTCCGTCGCCGCCGTCCAGCCGTTGTACGCGATCGGCTCGGGCCAGGCCGAGCTGGACCTGACCCGGGTCACCGTGCCCAAGGGCGAGACCGTGCGGACCCGGGTGGCGGCCCGGGCGGGCCGGGTCCTGGTGCACGTGCCGCCGGAGGTCACCGTCCGGGTGCACGCCCGGACTCGGTTCGGGGCGCTCGTGGTGGTGGACGGGCGGCACAAGGGCGATCTGGACATCCGCGCCACGCAGGACCAGCGCAAGACGCTGTCACCGGCCGAGGGCAGCACCCCGGGCGGCACGGTCGACCTGGATCTGGAAGTGGACTACGGACAGGTGGAGGTCAACCGTGCCGCGTCATGAGTTCCGGCCGGGGCGCGCCGTCACCGGTCTGGTGATGCTGGCCCTGGCCGCCGGATACGCGGCGGACGCGGCGGGCGCCTGGGACGCCCCGCCGCAGTTCTTCATCGCGCTGTTCAGCGGCGGGCTGTGGACGGCCGCGTGGGTGACGTGGATCGGCTATCGCATCCGGCGTCGGCGCGCCGGGAGGAGCGCGTCCACCGAGAGCGACGCGGCCCCGCCCAGCAGCAGCGGCAGCCACGCCATGAGGTAGATCAGGTCGTTGCCGAGGTAGTACGGGGAGACCTGCCAGCTGACGGTGAGCCACAGGCTCAGCGAGATGAGGGCGCCGCCGAGCGCGGCGATCCTCGTCCACAGGCCGAGGAGGGTGCCGATGCCGACGGCCAGCTCGCCGATCGCGATCGCGTAGCCGAAGCCGGCCGGGCTGTTCAGGGCCAGGTCGACCAGGCCGGGGATCGCGGCGGAGTCGCGGACGGCGTGCATCTGCTCGCCGATCGACCCGGGGCCGGAGGCGTGGAAGAACGCGCTGTCGGTGAGCTTGTCGAGCCCCGCGTACACGAAGGTGACGCCGAGGAAGATCCGCAGCGGCAGCAGCGCGTGCTCCCGCGCCAGGTCCCGCAGGCTGCTGCCCTCGCCCTGGACCCGTCCCAGCCCCCGCCCGTTACCGCCGTACCCGTACATGCTGCTCCCGCCTTCCGCGGCCGTGCCGTCGCTGCGGCCGCCCGGTCGCGGCCACCGGACCGTACGGCCCGTCACCCGACCTTACGTACGAACGCGGCGAAAGCGTTCAGCGCGGTCCGGGTTGGCGGGGAGTGGGTTCGCGGGGAGCGGGTCAGTCCGTGACGTCGATGGCGACCGGGGCGGTCTCCGTGCCGGCGGCGGTCACCACCTGCACCTCGACCACGCCCGGCTCCACCTCGACCGGCACCGGCACGGTCAGCAGCGTGTCGGAGGGGTTCGCGAAGCCGCCGGGGACCGGCACCAGCGGGACATGGACGTGCACGGTCCCGATCCGCACCACGACCCGGGCCAGCCGGTCCGGGGCCCCCGCGCCGGGCGGCACGAATCCCGCGCCCCGGATCTCGATGTCGTCGCCGGTCCGGATCGGCGCGTCCAGGTCGCCCGCCTCGCGGGCCCGGACGACCGAGAGCACGACGGGCCGGCCGCCCTCGCCGAACTTCCCGGTGAAGTAGACGGCCGCCGAGACGGCCACCAGGAGGGCGAGGCCCCACGGCAGGTCGGGCAGTTGCTCGGGCCGGCGGGCGAGGCGGACGGCGGCGAACACCACGGCGACCGTGGACACCAGCACGTACTGCACGTCCGTGAAGCCGCCGCGCCCCGAGTCGTCGGTGAGCAGGTCCGCCGCGCGCGGCCGGTCGGCGCGCAGCTTCTGGAGCCGCCCGGACAGCACCCGTACGCTCACCACCCGGCGCACGGCCACCGCCACGGCGCACACCAGCGCGAGCACCGTCACGATCCCGGCGCCGCGCGCCAGGTCCAGGCCGTCGATCAGCTCGTCGCGCCGGGTGTGGCCGGAGGCGGCGGCCAGTTCCAGGGCGAGGACGAGCACGGAGAACACGGCGAGCAGCACCCAGGACGCGGCGACCGCCCGGGAGGTGGAGAGCCGGTTGTCCTCGCCGATCAGCGGGGCGAGGAGGCCGCCCCGGGCCCGGTGGACATGGGCGGCGGCGGTCAGCAGTGCGGCGGTGACCAGTCCGGCGACGAGTCCGGCGGTACGGGCATGGGTCCAGCCGGCCCCGATCGCGGTGGCGGCCTCGGCGAGGGCGAGGACGGCGAGGCCGCCCCAGACGACGACCAGGGTGCGCTGCCACACCCGGTAGAGCCAGGCGTCCCCGGCCTCGCGGCCCCGGTCGGCCACCTCGCGCGCGGACTCGGTCAGCTCGTCGGAGACCCACTGCCGGGTCGCGGACGCCGACTGGGCGACCCCGGCGGGCAGCCCCTGTCCGGCGGCGAACCCGTCGCGCTTGGCCAGGAAGGCGGCCACCGCGCGCCGGTGTCCCTGGCGCGCCCCGTGCGGGCAGTCCCCGCAGGTGCAGCCGCCGCCGTGCGCGCCCTGTCGTGCCTCGTCCAACGCCACGGAGAACGCCGCCCTTTCCCGCCCCTGTTGCCGCCGTCGGCGGGTCAACTCGTCTGTGAACGCTGCGAATTGTGCCGTACGGGGCGGAGGGGTGCCGCATCGGGGCGCACCGGAGGGGCACCTTCGTCAGCGTGTTCGATACCCGCTCAGGCGCTGAGCACGAGGTAGGCCAGGCCGAACGTGCCCCGGTAGCCGCCGTAGTAGCCGGTGCGCCGCTCGTCCACGGCGGCGACGACCCCGTCGTGCAGGGGGTGTTCGGGGTGGGCCAGGGCCCAGCGCTCGCCCCGGCCGATGTTGGCGTGCGACTCGAAGAGGTCCCATTCGCGCTGGTCGGCGGCGGTCACCTGGAGCGCGCGCAGGCCCGCCGCCTCGGCCTGCCGGATCAGGTCGAGCAGCGAGCCGAAGTCGCCGGGCTCGGCGCCGAGGCCGGCGAGCGCCGCGTCGTCGGGCTCCCGCTCCCAGAAGCCCTCGCCGAAGAGGACCCGGCCGCCGGGGCGTACGGACGCCCGCAGTGCGGCCAGGGCCTCGGGGGTGCCGCCTTGCCAGGCGTGCGAGGCGCCGATGGACACGGCGAGGTCGTATCCCCGCTCGGGCCACTCGGCGGCGGGGGTCTCGTGGAACCGTACGCGTTCTGCGAGGCCGCGTTCTGCCGCGAGTGCGCGGCCGCGGGCGATGGCCTCCGGGTCGGTCTCCACGGCGTCGCCGGTGCTGCCGGGGGCGGACTCCACGAGGCGCATCAGGAGCTCGCCCCAGCCGCTGCCGAGGTCCGCGATGCGGGCGTGGGGGGTGGGGGCGCAGGCGGTGATCAGTTGGGTGGCGTGGTCGTGGGAAAGGGGGGTGTTCCAGGTCAGGTGGGGGTTGTGGGCGGCGGACATCAGGGTGCGGATCTTTTCGGTGGACATGGGGGCGGAGCCTGTCATGGGGGGCTGGGGGCCGCCATGCGTTTTCGGCGCCTGCGGGTGCGGTGCGCCAGCGGCGGGCCTGTTCCCCTACCCGCCCCTTCCCGAAACCGGGGCTCCGCCCCGGACCCCGCTCCTCAAGCGCCGGAGGGGCTTGGTTTCGCGCCGGGGTGGGTTTCGGGGCTCCGCCCCGGACCCCGCTCCTCAAACGCCGGAGGGGCTTGGTGGGGCTGAGGGGCTGAAAACGGATGCCGCCGCCCGGTTCGCCGGGCGGCGGCATCGTCAGGGGCGTGCGGGGAGGGTCACTCCCACTCGATCGTCCCCGGCGGCTTGCTCGTCACGTCGAGCACCACGCGGTTGACGTCGGCGACCTCGTTCGTGATGCGGGTGGAGATCTTCGCCAGGGTCTCGTACGGGAGGCGGGACCAGTCGGCGGTCATGGCGTCCTCGGAGGAGACCGGGCGCAGCACGATCGGGTGGCCGTAGGTGCGGCCGTCGCCCTGGACGCCGACGCTGCGGACGTCCGCGAGCAGGACCACCGGGCACTGCCAGATGTCGCGGTCCAGGCCGGCCGCGGTCAGCTCCTCGCGGGCGATCGCGTCGGCCTCGCGGAGCAGGTCGAGGCGGTCCTTGGTGACCTCGCCGACGATGCGGATGCCGAGGCCGGGGCCGGGGAAGGGCTGGCGCTGGACGATCTCGTCCGGCAGGCCGAGCTCCTGGCCGACCATCCGGACCTCGTCCTTGAACAGCTGGCGCAGCGGCTCGACGAGCTCGAACTCGATGTCCTCGGGGAGGCCGCCCACGTTGTGGTGGGACTTGATGTTGGCGGTGCCGGTGCCGCCGCCGGACTCCACGACGTCCGGGTAGAGCGTGCCCTGGACGAGGAAGGCGACCTCGGGGCCGTCCTCCTGGAGGATCTCCAGCTGGGCCTGCTCGAAGACGCGGATGAACTCGCGGCCGATGATCTTCCGCTTCTGCTCCGGGTCGGACACGCCGGCCAGGGCGTCCAGGAAGCGCTTCTCGGCGTCGACCACCTTGAGCTTGGCGCCGGTCGCGGCGACGAAGTCCTTCTCGACCTGCTCGGTCTCGCCCTGGCGCATCAGGCCGTGGTCGACGTACACGCAGGTGAGCTGGGAGCCGATGGCCTTCTGGACGAGGGCGGCGGCGACGGCGGAGTCCACCCCGCCGGACAGGCCGCAGATGGCGCGCTTGTCGCCGACCTGGGCGCGGATCGCGGCGACCTGCTCCTCGATCACGTTGCCCGTGGTCCAGGTGGGCTCGATGCCCGCGCCCCGGTACAGGAAGTGCTCCAGGACCTGCTGGCCGTGCGTGGAGTGCATGACCTCGGGGTGGTACTGGACGCCGTAGAGCTTCTTCTCGTCGTTCTCGAAGGCGGCGACCGGGACGACGTCCGTGGACGCGGTGACGGTGAAGCCCTCGGGGGCGGCGGAGCAGGCGTCGCCGTGCGACATCCACACCGACTGCTCGTCCGGGGTGCCCTCGAAGAGGGTGGAGCCGGACTTGGAGACGGTCAGTGGGGTGCGGCCGTACTCGCGGGCGCCGTTGTCGTCGACGGTGCCGCCGAGCGTGGTCGCCATCAGCTGGAAGCCGTAGCACATGCCGAAGACGGGGACCCCGGCCTCGAAGAGCGCGCGGTCCAGCGAGGGCGCGCCCTCGGCGTAGACGGAGGAGGGGCCGCCGGAGAGGATGATCGCGCGGGGGTTCTTGGCCAGCATCTCGGCCACCGGCATCGTGGACGGCACGATCTCGCTGTAGACCCGGGCCTCACGGACGCGGCGGGCGATGAGCTGGGCGTACTGCGCGCCGAAGTCGACTACCAGGACCACGTCGGTGGTGGTGTCGGGGGCGGCGGGGGGTGCTGCTGGCACGGGCGGCCTTCCGGCGGTGGAGAGGGGTCGGTCCTCCAATTCTACCGGCGGCCGGAAGTGGCCTGCCCCGGTCCGGGGCCGCCGCCCCGGGTGTGCGCCGTCTCACGATCCGGGCCGGGTACGGGCCCGCCGGGGCGAGGGGGCCATACTGTCCCCATGCGTCAGCACACGACCTTCGTCTTTACCTATGGCATCCGGCCCGCCGGCTGCCATGGTCGTGCTGCTTGAGCAACTGACAAGCAACGTTCCAGGCGCCCCGGGCCGACAGGCCCGGGGCGTTCTGCGTTCCGGGCCCGTCAGGACCGGGGGTGCCGCATCCCACCGGGAGACCGTCATGAGCAGCACCACCAGCACCGAGACCACCGGCGCCCGCACCGACGAGGCCGCGTCCCTGATCGGCGACGCCCGCACCCGTATCGATTCCCTGGACGACCGGATCATCGGGCTCGTCCAGGAACGGATGGCGGTCTCGGCGGTGATCCAGGAGGCCCGGATGACGTCGGGCGGCCGCCGGGTCAACCTGTCCCGCGAGACGGAGATCCTGGTCCGTTTCCGCGAGGCGCTGGGCAAGCCGGGCACCCCGCTCGCGATGACGCTCCTGGAGCTGTGCCGGGGCCGGGTCTGAGCGGCGCTCCCCCGCCGTATCCCAGTTCGGGCGGAGTCTCACCCGTACGGCGCGTGACCGGGTCCCGCGCGGGTTCGTTGGTCCCGGTGTCCGTCTCGGCCAGGGGCGGATCTTCAGGGGAACCACACATGGCTCCGCCGGAGTGCGTGGCGTACCGCGTGTACGCCGTGGGACCGCGCACCGGCGTGCGTGACCGGTCGGCAGGGGACAGCAGCCCGGTCACTCGGAGGGACCGCCAGGTCTCTCCAGGGAAACGGCCGGCTCCGGGGACGCCCGGGGCCGGCCGTTTCTCCTTGTACGGGATTTCTCCTTGTACGAGGTCAGCGCGTCGGGCGCCGCCTGGACACGGTGAACAGGACGCCGCCCGCGAGCAGCGCGACGAGGGCCGCACCGGACGCGGCGAGCGCGACGGTGCCGGTGGCGGCGAGCGAGCCGTCACCGGAGCCGGAGGTGCCGGAGGTGCCGGTGCTGCCGGAGCCGCCGGAGCTCCCGTTCGCACCGCCCGTGCCGCTCGTGCCGCTCGTGCCGCTCGTGCCCGACGAGGACGAGCCGCCGGTGGCCGTCGAGCCGCCGTCGTCGGAGCCGCCCGTCGTGGCGTCCGAGTCCTCGTCGTTGAGCTCCACCCACGCCCTGTTGTTGGCGGGCTTCGGGTCGAAGGGCAGCGCGGGCGCCTGGAGGTGGGTGTTGCGGACGACGACCGCGCCGTTGCTGCCGGGGTCCGCCGAGACGAGCTTCAGGCGGAAGGGCAGGGCGAAGTCGGCGTCCTCCAGGACGGACATGGGCGTGGAGCAGAAGTAGCGCGGGGCCTTCTCCTGGTTCTCGCGGTACTCGCCGGCCGCCGTCACGCCCCGGCAGATGTCCGGCTTGGAGACGACGTAGCTGCCGGGGGGCACGGTGAAGTCGACGGTGGCGACGGGTTCGCCGGAGCGGATGTACCCGATCCAGGCGGGGCCCTTGTTACGGAAGCCCAGGGTCACGTCCACGGTGTCGCCCGGCTTGCCCGCGGCCCGGTCGCCGTAGGCCGCGAAGTCGGCGGAGTTGGTGGTCCGGAAGTCGGCTTCCTGCTGGTTGTCCGTCGGGTCCAGGTCGGCCGAGCGGACGGCCGGGGCCTCGCGCAGGGCCAGCCTCGCGCCCTTGCCGGGGCTGAAGCGGGCGCCGGAGCGCAGCGCCGTACGGGCGTCGGTGCCGTCCTCCTCGATCCGGTAGAGGAAGGTGTCGTAGAAGGCGTGCTCCGTGGCCCGCAGGGTGGGCGGCACTTCCAGGGTGTACGTGGCGCCGGGCTCGAAGCTGCCCGGGAAGGTGCAGAGCGCGGTGGACCAGGTGCCGGGGCCCATGCCCAGGTCCTCCTCGCTGTACTCGCAGTTCTGGTAGCGCTCGGTGAATTCCAGGCCGCGGGTGTTGCGCAGGGTGAGCAGGACGCCCTGGGCGGCGCGGGTGCCGTTGTTGGTGAAGGTGACCGGGACCGGCTGGCTGTCGCCGGGCCCCAGCTCGGTCTTCAGCGGCAGCGGCTTCATCGACAGGTCGGGCCCGCCGATCGACACGTGCGCGGTGAACGGGCGGAAGGTGGCGCCCTCCGCCTCGGCGGTGACCTCGATGGTGCCGGAGTCGCCGTCCTCGCTGCCCTGGGCGGCGCTGACCTGGAGTGCGGCGAGGGTGCTCAGGCCGGGCCGGATCCCGTAGTCGTGGCAGACGGCGGTGGTCCCGGTCCGCTCGCAGTCCGGGCTGCCCTCCTTGTCGAAGGACACGTCCGCGACGCCCGCCAGCTTCCCGAAGTCGAAGCGGACGGTGTACTCCTCCGCGAAGTCCCCGTTCTCCTCGTCCTCCGACGGGTTGGTCACCGTGATGTCGAGGCTCGACTCCAGCGGGGAGCCCGTGGCCGGATACGGGTGCAGGGCGGTCTCGGCGGGGCCGCCGATCGTGAACTCGGGGCCGGCCGCCTGAGCCGGGCTGCTCAGCGTGAGCAGCCCGCCCGCCAGCAGACCGGCCGAGGCGACGATGCCCATCGCACGGCGGAACGGAATCGTGCTTCTCATCTCGGGGCCTTCGGGGTCGTCGGGAGCTGTGTGACCGCTGGGGCGGCGACAGCGGGTACGACCGGGGGCGACCGGGAAAAGTTGCCCGAGAGCAGATCACGGATCGGGCACGGCAAGCGGAGTGATCCACCTCACATAAGGATTTCATCAGTACGGGGACAACCATCCGGGGGTCCGGCAGGTCATGCATGCGGAACACCGGTTGTCGTTTGTTGAACGACGGACCGGTTACAGCGTGAGGGGCTGCACTGGGAGGGGGGTGCAGCCCCTTCTGCTGCCCCCGGACCGTTACGCCTTCTCCTTCGGCGGCACCGCCGGAATCCCCAGGAACGGCAGCCTGAGCGCGCCGAACGCCTCCTTCGGGACCGCCGGAGCCTGCGGCTCCACCGCCGCCAGCCGCTCGTACGCCTCGCCCTGCGCCGGGCGCCGGTCCGGCTCGCCCTTGTTCGGCCAGAACGACATGGCGCGCTCGGCCTGGGCGGTGATCGTCAGCGACGGGTTGACCCCGAGGTTCGCGGAGACCGCGGAACCGTCGACCACGGAGATGCCCGGGTGCCCGAACAGCCGGTGGTACGGGTCGATGACGCCCTCGTCCGCGGTGGCGCCGATCGGGCAGCCGCCGAGGAAGTGGGCGGTGAGCGGGGTGCCCATCAGCTCGCCGATGTTGGACCCGGCGAAGCCGTTGATCTCCTCGGCGAGCAGGGTCGCGCTCTGCGTCGCCTCGGCGATCTGCGTGGGGTTGGGCGCGCCGTGGCCCTGGCGGGCGGTGAGCAGGCCCTTGCCGATGCCGCTCGGCTTGCGGTAGGCGGTCAGGGAGTTGTCGAGCGACTGCATGACGAGCCCGATGATGACGCGCTCCGACCAGCGCCGGTTGGAGAGCGAGCGGGCGGCGATCGTGGGGTGCTTGACCAGGTTGCCGAGCCAGGCGCGGACCCGGTGGGCGCTGTACGGGACCTGGACGATGGTCATGCCGCCCATGGCGTTGGAGCCCTTGCCGTAGCGAACGGGCTCGATGTGGGTGTTGGCGTCGGGGTGGATGGACGAGGTGATGGCGACGCCCTTGGTGAAGTCGGGCTTCGTACCGTGCTTCTTGCGGTAGCGCCGGTCGGAGGTCTGGGCGCCGACCAGCCCCTCGGAGTTGGTACGGGTCAGCTCGCCGAGCCTCGCGGAGAGCCGGGGCAGCAGCCCCTTGTCCTTCATGGTGTGCAGCAGGGTCTGGGTGCCGTACGTGCCCGCGGCGACGACCACCTTGCGGGCGCGCAGGGCCGTGGGCTTCGCCTTCTTCCGCCGGTCGGTGGGCACGGTGGCGACGCGGTAGCCGCCCTCGGGGTGCTCGGTGACACCGACGACGGAGGTCATGGGGTGGATGACCGCTCCGGCCTTCTCGGCGAGGTGGAGGTAGTTCTCGTTGAGGGTGTTCTTGGCGCCGTGCCGGCAGCCGGTCATGCACTCGCCGCACTCGGTGCAGGCCTTGCGCGCCGGGCCCGCCCCGCCGAAGTACGGGTCCGGGACCGTGCCGCCGGGCTTCGCGCGCGCGGTGCCGTCCGCGTCCTCCCCGTCGCCGAAGAAGACGCCGACCGGGGCGAGGTGGAAGGTGTCGCCGACGCCCATGGCCTCGGCGGTCGCCTTGAGGTGGACGTCGGAGGGGGTCGTCGTGGGGTTGAGCCGGACCCCGAGCATCCGCTTGGCCTGGTCGTAATACGGCTTCAGCTCGTCCTGCCAGTCCGTGATGTGCGCCCACTGCCGGTCCTCGAAGAACGGGGCGGGCGGCACGTACAGCGTGTTGGCGTAGTTCAGCGAGCCGCCGCCCACCCCGGCACCCGCCAGCACCATCACCTTGCCGAGCAGGTGCACGCGCTGGATGCCGAAGAGGCCGAGGGCGGGCGCCCAGAGGTAATTCTTGAGGTCCCAGGAGTTCTTGGGCAGGGTGCCCGGGGTGAAGCGGCGCCCCGCCTCCAGGACGCCGACCCGGTACCCCTTCTCGGTCAGCCGCAGCGCCGAGACCGCACCGCCGAAGCCGGACCCGACGACGATCACGTCGTAGTCGTACGCGGCGTCGTCGTCGGCCGCACCGGCCGGCCGGTCCTGATTCTGGGCAGGGCTGTCCTGGGACATAGCACTCCTCGGTACGAAAAGGACAGAAGTGGTGCGGGGGCGCGCGGGGGAGTCAGCGCAGGCGGAACGCCTTCATCGCCTTCAGGCTGCGGGTCATGAACGCGGCGTACTTCTCGTCGTCCATCCCGAAGGACGGGGCGAGCGGGATCAGCCGCTGCTGGGCGACGGTCTGGGCCTCGGTGTATTTGAGGATGCCCTCGGAGCCGTGGCGCCGGCCGAGACCGGAGTCCTTCATGCCGCCCATCGGGGACTGCACGCTGCCGTACGCGGGGGCGTACCCCTCGTTGATGTTGACGGTGCCGGTGCGCAGCCGGGCGGCGATCCGGTGGCCGCGCCGGCCGTCCTTGGTCCAGACGCTCGAATTGAGGCCGTACGGGGTGGCGTTGGCCAGCTCCACGACCTCGTCCTCGTCGCGGAAGCGGTAGATCGAGACGACCGGGCCGAAGGTCTCCTCGGTGCAGACGGCCATGGGCGCCTCGACGCCGTCCAGGATCGTCGGCTCGTAGAAGAGCGGGCCGATGTCCGGGCGGGCGACCCCGCCGGCGACCAGCTTGGCGCCCTTCTCGACGGCCTCGGCGACATGCCGGCCGACGGTCTCCAGCTGCCGTTCGCCGACCAGCGAGCCCATGTCGGCGCCGTACGCGAGGGCGCTGCCGAGCCGCATCGCCTTCGTGCGGGCCGCGAACCGCTCCACGAAGTCGTCGGCCACCGACTCGTGGACGTACAGCCGCTCGATGGAGATGCAGAGCTGACCGGCCGAGGAGAAGCAGGCGCGGACGGCGCCGGCGGCGGCCTTCTCCACGTCGGCGTCGGCCAGGACCAGCATGGCGTTCTTGCCGCCGAGCTCCAGGGAGACGCCCACGAGCCGGGCCGCCGCGCCCTGGGCCACCTCGCGGCCGGTGCGGGTGGAGCCGGTGAACGAGACGTAGTCGGCGTGCTTGACGACCTCCGGGCCGACGACCGGTCCGTCGCCCAGGACGACCTGGAAGACCTCGGCCGGGAGCCCCGCCTCGATCAGCAGGTCACGCGCCCACAGGGCGGTGAGCGCGGTCTCGGTGTCGGGCTTCATCACCACGGCGTTGCCGGAGACGAAGGCGGGCAGCGCGTCGCCGACGGACAGCTCCAGCGGGTAGTTCCAGGGGGCGATCTGGCCGACGACCCCGCGCGGCTGACGGAGCTCGGTGACCTTGGTGAGCGTCGGCACGACCCCGGTGTGCCGCTTCGGCTTCAGGTACGCGGACGCCTTGCGGCCGTAGTGCCGGGCGGCGACGGCGACCGCCTGGACCTCCTCGTGGGCGTGCAGCCGGGCCTTGCCGGTCTCCAGCTGGATGAGGTCGAGGACCTCGGACTGGCGGCTCATGACGAGGTCGTGGAAGCGCAGGAGCACCGCGGCCCTGGCCCGGACCGGCAGGGCGGCCCAGGCGGGCTGGGCGGCGCGGGCCCGCGCGAAGGCGTCGGCCACGTCCTCCGGGGTGGACTCCGGCAGGTCGGCCAGCTTCTCGCCGGTGAACGGCGTGTGGTTGGCGGTGCGGCCGGAGCCGGTGACGCCGCGCGTCAGACGGGCGATCACCTCGGGCGTCGCGACATCGGCGGCCGTGCGCACGCCCGCGGGGGCGGCGGCCACGGGGTTGGTGCCGGCCGTGGCGGCGGCGGGGGACGTGGGGGCCTGCGAGTCCGTCATGAGGGCGAGAGTACGTCGGCGGGGAGGCTTTGGGTACCCGTGGGTAACACCTTTTCACCGACTCTCCCGGAGTCCCGCCACACCCCCGCCGACCCAGCCAGTGATCACTGGCGGCATAAGCCCTGATCAGGGGCTATCGCTCGGCGCGGGTCCCTTGCTCGGCCCGGGTCTACTGCTCGGCCGGGGGGCGCCAGCTGCGGAGGATCGCGTTGAAGCGGTCGCGGGTCTCGTCCCAGTCGTCCGCCGGGCCCGTCATGTACAGCGCGTACTCCGGGCCGCCGTCCTTCTCGAAGTACATCTGGTCGATCGCGTGCCGCGCCTCGCCGTCCTTCTCGGTCCAGGTGAACTCCCAGATGGATCCACGGTGGTCGCGGTACACGTTGGTGTTCAGCTCGATCTGCCGGTACTCCGGCAGCCGGGTGCTGAGCGACTTCTCCAGCCCCACCATGTGGTCGTAGGAGTTCTCGAAGTCGGGGGCCGGGTCGGAGCTGACCCGGAAGTAGTGCACGCCGCCGTCGGGGCTGTAGTCGATGTTGTTGTCGGTGACCTTGCGCTCCCAGCCCACCGGCAGGAGGACGCTGAACCCGGACGGGTCCACGACGCGCCGCCAGCCGTCCGGCACGTCCTGCGTGACGGTGTCCGAGGAGCTCGGCGTGGGTTTCGGCTTCGGCTTCGGCGTGACCGGCCCCGGGGTGCGGGTGCCGTGCGAGGCCGTGCCGCCGTCCCCGGTCCCGGCCGCCTCCCCGCGGTGCGCGTACAGCATCGCGGCGATCCCCGCGCCGCCGCCGAGCACCGCGGCCAGGACGATGACCAGGACCCTCGTACGCCAGCGGCTGCGGCGGGCGGGCTGGGCGGGCGGCACGGGCGCGGGCGCCACGGCGGGGCCGGGCCGGGGCAGCACGGCGGTGCCCCCGCGCAGCATCTCCTCGGAGACCTGCTGCGTCGGGACGAACGCCTGGGCGCTCCTCGGCGCGCGGCCCTCCATGGCCTCCAGGAGCATCCGCTCGGTCTCCTCCGCCGACGGACGCTCGTCCGGCTCCTTGCGCAGCAGCGCCGTGATGACGGGGGCGAGCGCCCCGGCCCGGGCGGGCGGCGGCGGCTCCTCGGTGACGACGGCCTGCATGGTCGATATGGGGGACGTCCGGCGGAACGGCGAGCGCCCCTCGACGGCCGTGTAGAGCGTGGCGCCCAGGGACCAGAGGTCGGAGGCGGGGCCGGGGTCGCCGCCGCGTACCCGCTCGGGCGCCAGATAGTCGATGGAGCCGACGAGTTCACCGGTCCTGGTGATGGTGGAGTCGCCCTCGATCGCGGCGATCCCGAAGTCGGTGAGCAGAACCCGGCCGTCCCGGGCGAGCAGCACGTTGCCCGGCTTCACGTCCCGGTGCAGCACCCCGGCCCCGTGCGCGGCGCGCAGCGCGCCCAGCACGTGCAGCCCTATGCGGGCGGCCTCGCGGGCCTCTATCTCGCCGCCGGACTCCTTCGCCCGGTCGGCGAGCGACGGCCCGTCCACGTACTGCATGACGATCCACGGCCGGTTGTCGTACTCGACCACGTCATGGACGGTGACGACGCCGGGGTGGGTGATCCGGGCGGCCGCGCGGGCCTCCTTCTGGGTCCGCTGGTGCAGCACGATCCGGTCCGACTCGGCCACGTACAGACCGGCGGTCAGCTCCTTGACGGCCACCGTGCGGTGCAGCACCTCGTCGTGGGCGCGCCACACCTTGCCCATGCCGCCGCGTCCGAGGACGTCGCCCAGCCGGTACCTCCCGGCCAGCAACAGCCCCGCTTCCGTGCCCTGTGATCGATCCACCTGTGTCCCCGCCCCCGTTGCTTCGGATGACAGGTTACGGAGGGGACGTGCGGCCACGGAACCTCGCATCGCCCACGAGACCGCACTGTGATGCAGATTCCGCCCGTCAGCCAGTCAGTCCGTCAGCCCGTCACGCGGTAGGAGACGCTGGCCTGTTGGTAGATCTCGGTGATCCGGTCGCGCTCGTCCTCGGGGCCGATGACCTGGAGGATGTGGTACCGCCCACCGACGAGCATGACGAGGTTGCGGACGTACACCTCGCGGCCGTTGCTGTCCTGCCAGGTGAACTGGCCCTCCGCCATGGCCTGTCGGCCGACGTCCGTACGCCGCAGGCCGCTCGCCGACGACCAGCTGGAGTCCCGGAACGGCTTCAGCTCCGGCTCCTTGTCCCGCTGGTAGTCCAGCGGATCACTGCCGTTGGCCTTCGCGGTGTCGCGGCCGGGGACGATGAGCACGCTGAACCCGTCGCTGCCGTAGCGGATCTGACGCTCCGCGTTGGCGGGGCTGCGCTGCCAGCCCTTGGGCAGCCCGACCTCGAAGCCCTCGGCGTCCTTGCGCAGCGTGTACCCGGGCGCGAGCGCGGCGGCGGACCGGCTGGTCTGCGGCTTCTGCGCCCCGGAGGAGGCGGGCGGCTTCCCGGACGCGCTGGGAGCGGGCGCGGGCGTCGTGGCAGCGGATGGCGCGGAGGCGGTACGGGAGGGGGCCGCGCCGGTCCCCTTGCCGTCCTCCTCGCCGGACTTGGGCATGAACAGCACCGCGTACGCGATCGCCGCGACGAGCGCCAGGATGATGAGGACGAGCAGGGTGCGGCCGAGCCGGCGCGGCTGGTCGCCGTCCCGCAGCGCGCGGGGTTCCCGTGGCGCACGGGGCTCGCGCGGCGGCTTCAGGCGGGGCTCGCGGTGGGTGACGGCGGTGCGGTCCACGGCCTCGCGGGGCCGGCGGCCGCGCGCGTGCGTCCCTCCGCCGCGCCGGGGGCGCCGCTTGCGGACGAGCTCGCCCCGCCTGCGGACGACGGGGAGCCGGGTGGCGTCCTCGGCGGGCAGCGGCACGACGTCGAACCCGGCCTCCGGCTCCGGCGCCGACCGTACGAGGGAGCGCAGCCAGCCGCTCAGCTCCTCCACGTCGGGGCGCTCGGTGGGGTCCTGCCGCAGCAGCGACTCCACGACCGGGCGCAGCGGCCCGCACTCCTCGGCGAAGGCGGGCGGTTCGCCGCACACCATCTGGACCAGCTCGGCCGCGCTGTCCTCGGGGTAGGGCGCGTGCCCCTGGACGGCGCGGAAGAGCAGTGCGCCGAGGGCCCACAGGTCGGTGGCGGGGCCGATGGGCGGCGCCAGCTGCCAGTTGCCGTGGACGGGCCCGGCCTGCTCGGGCGCCCACCGCTCGGTGACCGCGCCGACGACGGCGATCCGCGCCTGCCGCGCCCGCTCGGCGGCGAGCGCGGTGGCGGGGCCCCGGTACCCGGCCGCGCCGGTGTCCTCGGCGTCCTCGTCGTCCCAGCGGCCGGCAGGGGCGTCGCGGCCCGAGGCCCCGTGGCCGTACGCCTCCCGGCTGGACGGCGGCAGTTCGGCGCGGGCACCCGGCGGCGTGCCCCGGCGCGCGGCGTCGGCGCGGAGCGCGTCCTCGCGGGAGCCGCCCGCGGGCACGGGGCGCCCGGCGGTCGGCCCGTCGTCCCAGGTGCCGGTGAGGTGGAGGCGGCGGGGCGGCGGTCCGTCGTCCTCGTCCTCGTCGTCCTCGTCGTCGTAGGGGTCGTACGGCCCCGGCGCGTCCGGGTCGCGCACCCAGCCGCCGGGCAGCTGCGGCAGCTCGGGGCGGGGGCGCGGCGGAGTGCCGGGGCGCGGCTCGTCCGGGCCGTCGCCATAGGCGTCGTAGCCCTCGTAGCCCTCGTAACCGTCGTGGCTCTCGTCGCGCGCGGGCGGCAGGGCGTTCCAGGGCTCGGCGTCCTCGTCCCGGGGGCGGCCCGGCGCGCCGGGGCCCGACGGCGCGGTGTCCCGCGTCCACGCGTCCCGGTCCGGGGGTGCCTCCCGGCGGGCGGCGGCGCGGGTGCCCGCGCGGTACGCGGCGATGGCGCCGGCTCGGGCGCGCGCCGCGCTGTCCGCCCCGGCGGCGGGCACGGGCAGCCCGGCGGGCGGCACCGGCCGGGTCGCGGGGCCCTCAGCGGGGCGTTCGGCGGTGCCCTCGGCGGTGTCCTCCTCGGAGCCGTACGGGCCGGCGGGCGGCTCTATCGCCGCCGGGCCCCGGGAGGCGGGCAGCAGGCCGGCGGGCGGCACATACGGGCCGGTGGGGCCGGTCTCGACGGCGGGCCCGCCGAATCCGTCCTCGTCCGGCTCCTCGTCGTCGGGGCGCGGCACCGGGCTGTAGCCGCACAGCGCCTCCTCGGCCGCCCCGGCCGCGAGGCCGGTCAGCACGACGCGCCCGTCGTCGCAGACGAGCACCGTGCGCACGGTGACGTTGCGGTGGGTCCAGCCGTGCGCGTGCAGCACACGCAGCGCGGTCAGCACGTCGGAGCCGATCTCGGCGGCCCGGTAAGGATTCAGCGGGCGTTCGGCGAGGAGCGCGGCGAGCGGGCGGGAGGCGACGAGTTCGCTCACTATCCAGAGCGAGCCCTCCTCCGCGAACACGTCGAAGACCTGGTCCAGGCGCGGATGGTCGGGCACCTGGGCCGCCGCCTGGGCGGCCTCGATGGCGCGCCGGACGGCCGGGTCGGCGGGCCGCCGGGTGGTGCGCGGCGCGGCGGACGTGCGCCCGTCGCCCGCCACGAACTCCGCGTCCACGACCTCGGGCAGCGGCACCTGACGGACCAGGACCTCCTGCCCGCTGTAGGTGTCGAAGGCCCGCGTCTCCACGAGTTCGTACGCGTCGGACGGAGGCAGCGGAAGGCGGTAGCGGTCGGCGAGCACCCGACCCGCGTAGTCGTCCACGACGCCTCCCCAGAGCGCGCTGTCCCCCGGCCACGGAAACCGCGCCGAATCGGTCGATCACAGTCGCTTGCGGTGCAATTGACTGCGCGTTCCGGCTGCGTACGGTCTCCGGACTCTCACCATACGTGGCATGCGGCGGCCACGCGGCAGGTCGGCCCAACCAGCCGCGCCGCCGCGCCGGATCCCGCCGCCGCCCGGCTCAGTCGACCGGCTTGAACGAGCCGAACGCCGCCTTCCGCAGCTCCCGGCACTCCTTGCCGTCCCACTCGTCAGCCTTGCAGCTGATCATGATCGCGTAACCGTGGTCGCTGTCGGCCTTGAAGCCCCGGTTGAGCACGCGTACCCGCTGCCCCTGCTGCGTACGCTCGAACTGCCAGTCGGCGACGGTGGGGTAGCCGTTGTACTCCACCTTCTTGATGCCCAGGTGGTGGTAGTTCGTACTGGAGGCGGCCGTTCCGCCCCGGGCGGAGTTCCAGGACGCCGCGGCGTCGTTGCCGGGTGAGGAGGTGTAGTCGACCTGGAGGCGGGGGAAGCCGCCGCCCGCGTTGTAGATCGCGCCGGCGCCCTGGCCGGAGGTGGTGTCGAAGCGGAAGTCCTCGGGCATCGCGATGGAGAAGTGGAACCGCTTGTTGGTCACCGTGTGGTAGCCGGCGGGCACGGCGTCCTCGGCCTTGCCGTCCTTCTTCCCGTCCTCGCCCTGCTCACCGGCCGCGTCGTCGTCCTGGCCCTTGCCCTTGCCCTGGTCCTGACCCTTGTCCTCGCCGCCGTCCTGCTCCTTGCCGCTGTCGCCCTGTGCGGCGTCGGAGGAGCCGGCCGAGGCGTCGGGGCTCGGCGCCCCGGCGGGGGCGGAGGCGCCGGTGCTCTTCTTCCCGGAGTCGTCGGGCTTGTCGTCGCCGCCGCCGAGGGTGAGCGCCAGCACGGTGCCCAGGACCGCGAGCACGATGACCGCCGCGATGATCGCGAGGGTGCGGCGCGGGACCACGTCCGTGAGGGACGCCCGGGGCGCGGTGACCGGCGAGGAGGCCGGGCGCTGCGGCGGCACCGCCCCGGAGGGGGACGCGGCGCCGGGCGCGGGGGTCGGCCGGGCCGGGACGGGCGGTGCGGTGACGGGGGCGGCGGCCGCACCGGCGGCGGGCGTGGTCCGGGCGTTGCGCACGGAGCGCAGCGCGCCGCGCAGCCGGTCCCGGGTGCCCTCGCCCGCGTCACCGGAGGCGGGCTTGGCGTCGGCGACGCCCTTGGGCAGCGCCATCACCTGGGTGGCGTCGGCGGGGGCCGGGACGGGGCGCTCCGGCTGCTCGAAGGAGCTGATGACGTCGTTGAGGAGGGCGCGCGCCCCCGCGTCGTCCAGCCGCTGGTCGGGGTCCCGGGTGAGCAGACCGTAGATGACCTCCTCCAGCGGGCCCGCGTTCTTCGGCGGGTCCAGCGGCTCGGTCATCACGGCGGTCAGGGTCGCGATGGCGGAGCCCTTGTCGTACGGCGGGGAGCCCTCGACGCTCGCGTAGAGCAGGCCGCCGAGCGACCAGAGGTCGGCGGGCGGTCCGGGCTTGTGGCCGCGCGCCCGCTCCGGCGAGATGTAGGAGGGGGCGCCGACGAGCATGCCGGTGGAGGTGACCGAGGGGTCGCCCTCGACCTGGGCGATCCCGAAGTCGGTGAGCACGACCCGGCCGTCCTCGGCGATCAGCACGTTGGACGGCTTCACGTCGCGGTGCAGGATGCCCTCGCGGTGCGCGGAGCGCAGCACGTCGAGGAGGGCGAGGCCGATCTCGGCGGCCCGTTTCGGCGTCAGGACGCCGTCCTCGCGGACCGCTTCGGCCAGCGACTTGCCCTCGATGAGCTCCATGACGATCCACGGCCGGTCGTCCTCGTCCACGACGTCGTAGACCGTGACCGCGCCGTTGTTGCGGATGCGCGCGATCGCCTTGGCCTCGCGCAGCGTGCGCGTGATGAGGCGGCGCTTCTCGTCCTCCTCGATAGCCGACGGGAACCGCAGTTCCTTGACCGCGACCGTGCGGCCCAGGGTCTCGTCAACGGCACGCCAGACCGTGCCCATACCGCCCCGGCCGAGCACCTCCCCCAGCCGGTACCGCCCCGCCAGGAGACGTCCGTCCGTGTCCCCTTGGGGCTCCCGTGCCTGCTCCGCCTCCGACATGCGTCCCCTCTGCGATCAACCCGCCCTGGCAGAGCGTTCATTGTCCCTCACCCCGGGACCGGTCCGGGTGCCGGGTCCTGATGCCGGGTCCCGGTACCGCTTCCGGCTCGCTCATGAGGGGCCCGCCGAGGGGACATGGGGTCACAGCAGCGGCACGATGTCCGGTGCTCCCAGCCTCGCCGCGTCCGCCGTCAGGTCGTCCGGCTGGCGCTGCGATTCGCGTTCCGCCTCCACCCGCTTCTCGTAGTGCTCGGTCTCCCGGTCGATCCTGCCCGCGTCCCAGCCGAGGACCGGCGCCATCAGCTCGGCGCAGAGCCGGGCGGAGCGGGTGCCCCGGTCGAAGGTCTCGATGGAGATCCGGGTGCGCCGGGTCAGTACGTCGTCCAGGTGACGCGCGCCCTCGTGCGAGGCGGCGTACACGATCTCGGCCTTCAGATAGTCGTCGGCGGCCGGCAGCGGATCGCCCAGCTCGGGGTCGGCGACGATCAGCTCCAGGAGCTCCTCGGTCATCGAGCCGTACCGGTTGAGCAGATGCTCCACCCGGGCGACATGGAGGCCGGTGCGGGCGGCGATCCTGGCGCGCGCGTTCCACAGGGCGCGGTAGCCCTCGGCGCCCAGGAGCGGGATGTCCTCGGTGACGCAGTCGGCGACCCGCTGGTCGAGCGCGTGCACCGCCTCGTCCACGGCGTCCTTCGCCATCACCCGGTACGTCGTGTACTTGCCGCCCGCGACGACGACGAGGCCCGGCACCGGATGGGCCACGGTGTGCTCGCGCGACAGCTTGCTGGTGGCGTCCGACTCACCGGCCAGCAGGGGCCGCAGGCCCGCGTACACGCCCTCGACGTCGTCCCTGGTCAGGGGCGTCGACAGGACCGCGTTGACATGTTCGAGCAGGTAGTCGATGTCGGCGCTGGAGGCGGCCGGGTGCGCCTTGTCCAGGTCCCAGTCGGTGTCCGTGGTGCCGACGATCCAGTGCCGGCCCCAGGGGATGACGAAGAGCACGGACTTCTCGGTGCGCAGGATCAGGCCGGTCGAGGAGTGGATGCGGTCCTTGGGGACGACCAGGTGGATGCCCTTGGACGCCCGTACGTGGAACTGGCCGCGCTCGCCGATCAGCGACTGGGTGTCGTCCGTCCAGACCCCGGTCGCGTTGACCACCTGTTTGGCCCTGACCTCGTACTCACCGCCCGCCTCGACGTCCTCCACACGGGCGCCGACGACGCGTTCGCCCTCCCGGAGGAAGCCGGTCACCCGCGCCCGGTTCGCCACCTGCGCGCCGTACGCGGACGCGGTGCGCACCAGGGTGGCGACATAGCGGGCGTCGTCCATCTGGGCGTCGTAGTACTGCAGGGCCCCCACCAGGGCGTCCCGCTTCAGGGCCGGGGCGACGCGCAGGGCCCGGCGGCGGGAGAGGTGGCGGTGCGTGGGCAGGCCCCGGCCGTGCCCGGAGGAGACCGACATCGCGTCGTAGAGCGCGACGCCGGAACCGGCGTACAGCCGCTCCCAGCCCTTGTGCTGCAAGGGGTAGAGGAAGGGCACCGGCTTCACCAGGTGCGGGGCGAGCCGTTCGAGGAGCAGCCCGCGCTCCTTCAGTGCCTCCCGTACGAGGGCGAAGTCGAGCATCTCCAGATAGCGCAGGCCGCCGTGGATCAGCTTGCTCGACCTGCTCGACGTGCCGGACGCCCAGTCGCGCGCCTCGACCAGTCCGGTCGAGAGCCCTCTGGTGACCGCGTCCAGTGCCGTCCCGGCGCCGACCACGCCCGCTCCCACGACCAGCACGTCCAGTTCGCGCTCGGCCATGGCGGCGAGCGCCTCGGCACGCTCCGCCGGTCCCAGTGTCGCTGTCCTCACCGCTGCCTCCCGGTTGCTCGGGGTGTTCGGACACGGATCGCGGCCCCGACCATGCGTTCGGTGCCCGTGCCCACAGATCGATTCTGTCCGCGCTGCGCGACTTCAGCCACCGCCTGTGGACAACACCCGGACGACAAGGGCCCCGCAATGCGACATGTCGGTCATATTTACGCCTAACCTGACATAGCGCTGTCCACAGCGGTTGCGCTTTCTGCCTCCTGGTCTTAAGGGAAGGACGGCCCACCCCGTGCCTGCAGACCTCGCCGTCATCGGACTCGGTCACCTCGGCCTGCCCCTGGCCCACGCCGCCGTCCATGCCGGTATCCAGACGATCGGCTACGACACCGACCCCCGTGCCTTCGCCGAGGTCGCGGCCGGCCGTGCCCCGGTCGAGGGATCGCTGCCGGCCTCCGACATCCGCCGCATGCTCTCGCTGGGCTTCCGGCCCACCACCGACCAGGCCGAGCTGGGCCGGGTCCGCACCGCCGTGATCTGCGCGCCCACCCCGCTCGGCCCCGACCGCACCCTCGACCTGAGCGCCGTCGCCGACGCGGCCCGCGCCCTGGCCGCCCGGCTGCGCCCGCACACCACCGTGCTCCTGGAATCGTCCGTACCCCCCGGCACCACGGAGGGCTTCCTGCTCCCGATCCTGGAGGAGGGCTCGGGCCTGCGCGGCGGGCGCGACTTCCACCTCGCGCACTCCCCCAGCCGGCTCGACCCGGGCAACCGCGCCCACGTCTACGCCAACACCCCCAAGGTCATCGGCGGCCTCACCCCCGCCTGCACCGAGTCGGCCGCCGCCTTCTACGGCCGGCTCACCGACAAGGTGGTCCGGGCCCGGGGCACCCGCGAGGCCGAGATGACGAAGGTCCTGGAGACCAACTTCCGGTACGTCAACATCGCCCTGGTCAACGAGATGGCGGTGCTCTGCCACGATCTGGGCGTCGACCTCTGGGACGTCATCCGGTGCGCCGAGACCAAGCCCTTCGGCTTCCAGCCCTTCCGCCCGGGCCCCGGCGTCGGCGGCCACGGCGCCCCGGTCGACCCGGGCCATCTCCCGTACCACCACCGCACCCCCGGCCCCCCGCTGCGGATGGTCTCGCTGGCGCAGGAGATCAACGAGCGGATGCCGCAGTACGTGATCCAGCGCTGCGCCACCCTCCTCAACGAACACGGGAAGGCGGTGCGCGGCGCCAGGATTCTTCTGCTGGGCGTCACCTACAAGCCCGACCTCGCCGACCAGGAGGCGTCGCCCGCCCGCGAGATCGCCACCCGGCTGATGGACATGGGCGCCCAGATCGGCTTCCACGACCCGCACGTCCTGGACTGGCGCGTCCGCCAACTCCCCGTCCCCCGCGCCGATTCGCTCTACGAGGCGGCCGCCGACGCGGACCTCACGGTGCTGCTCCAGCACCACCGCACGTACGACCTCCAGGGCCTCGCCGTGAAGGCGCAACTCCTCCTGGACACCCGTGGCGCGACCCCCGCCGGAGCCGCCCACCGGCTCTGATGACGGGCCCTCAGCCCAGTCCCCCCAAGGATTTCGGTGGGCCGATGTCGGAACCGGCTGCTAGCCTGCGGCGTCACTCCTCGCACAGCAGTGCGTAGACGTCCCCAGGGGGAGAACCCAGCATGAGCCAGCCCGTACCACCGCCGAACCAGCCCTACGACGCCCAGCCCCAGGGCGGCAACCCGTTCGCCGGCCAGCAGCCCGGCGCCCCGTTCGGCGGCCAGCAGCCCGGCGCCCCGTTCGGCGGCGGCCCCGCGCCCTTCACCCCGGCGCCTCCGGCCCGCAACAACATCGCGCTCGGCCTGGGCGCGGGCGTGGTGGCGGCCGTCGTCGGTGCGCTCGTCTACGGGCTCATCCTCGGCAACACCGATTACCAGATCGGCTATCTCGCGGTCGGCGTCGGCTTCCTCGTGGGCTTCGCGGCGAGCAAGCTCGGCGGTGCCAACCCCGCCGTGACCGTCGTCAGCGCCCTGCTCTCCATCGGCGCCGTGTACATCGGTCAGCTCGTGGGCGTCTCGATCGCCCTCTCCGACGTCGCGCACGAGTCGGCGACCAGCATCTTCTTCGACCACTTCGGCATCCTCACGGACGCGTACAGCGAGGGGGCCGGCTTCAAGGACTACCTCTTCCTGGCCCTCGGCGCCGTCGGCGCCGTCGCCGGTGCGAAGAAGGCCGCGTAACGAAGCACCGGAGGGCCCGGACCGCGCTTGCGGTCCGGGCCCTCCGGCATGCGTACGGGGAAACTCAGCGGCGGTGCTGGGAGTCCGCCACCGTCACCTCGACGCGCTGGAACTCCTTGAGGTCGCTGTAGCCCGTGGTGGCCATCGCACGGCGCAGCGCGCCGAAGATGTTCATCGAGCCGTCCGGGGTGTGCGAGGGGCCGGTCAGGACCTCCTCGGTCGTCCCGACCGAGCCCAGGTCCACCAGCTTGCCGCGCGGCACGTCCTCGTGGACGGCCTCCATGCCCCAGTGCCGGCCCCGGCCCGGCGCGTCCGTCGCGCGGGCCAGCGGGGAGCCCATCATCACGGCGTCCGCGCCGCAGGCGATGGCCTTCGGCAGGTCGCCGGACCAGCCGACGCCGCCGTCCGCGATGACGTGCACGTAACGGCCGCCGGACTCGTCCATGTAGTCGCGGCGGGCACCGGCCACGTCGGCGACGGCGGTCGCCATCGGGACCTGGATGCCGAACACGTTGCGCGTGGTGTGCGCGGCGCCGCCGCCGAAGCCGACGAGGACACCGGCCGCGCCGGTCCGCATCAGGTGCAGGGCCGCGGTGTACGTGGCGCAGCCGCCGACGATCACCGGGACGTCCAGCTCGTAGATGAACTGCTTCAGGTTCAGCGGCTCGGCCGCGCCCGAGACGTGCTCGGCGGAGACCGTCGTACCGCGGATGACGAAGATGTCGACGCCCGCGTCGACGACGGCCTTGGAGAACTGGGCGGTGCGCTGCGGGGAGAGCGCGGCGGCGGTGACGACGCCGGAGTCGCGCACCTCCTTGATGCGCTGCCCGATCAGCTCCTCCTGGATGGGGGCGGAGTAGATCTCCTGGAGCCGGCGGGTCGCCGTCTCGACGGGCATCTCCGCGATCTCGTCGAGGAGCGGCTGCGGGTCCTCGTGCCGGGTCCACAGCCCTTCCAGGTTGAGGACGCCGAGGCCGCCGAGCTCGCCGATGCGGATGGCGTGCTGCGGGGACACCACGGAGTCCATGGGGGCGGCCAGGAACGGCAGCTCGAAGCGGTAGGCGTCGATCTGCCAGGCGATCGAGACCTCCTTCGGGTCGCGGGTCCGGCGGCTCGGGACGACGGCGATGTCGTCGAATGCGTATGCCCGGCGGCCGCGCTTGCCGCGCCCGATCTCGATCTCAGTCACGATGTGTGGCCTTTCCCTCTGCGTCTGCGCTGTCCAGTATCCCCGACACGTGCCGGAGGGGCGGTCCGGGAACCCCCGGGCCGCCCCTCGTGCTCGCGTGGCGCGTTACTTCTTGCTGTAGTTCGGTGCTTCGACCGTCATCTGGATGTCGTGCGGGTGGCTCTCCTTGAGGCCCGCCGAGGTGATCCGCACGAAGCGGCCCTTGCTCTCCATCTCGTCCACGGTCGCGGCGCCCACGTAGCCCATGGTCTGGCGGAGGCCGCCGACGAGCTGGTGCAGCACGTTGGCGAGGGGGCCGCGGTAGGGCACCTGGCCCTCGATGCCCTCGGGGACGAGCTTGTCGTCCGAGGCGACCTCGGCCTGGAAGTACCGGTCCTTGGAGTAGGAGCGGCCCTGCCCCCGGGACTGCATGGCGCCCAGCGAGCCCATGCCCCGGTACGACTTGAACTGCTTGCCGTTGATGAACATCAGCTCGCCCGGGGACTCCTCGCAGCCCGCGAGGAGCGAGCCCAGCATCACGCTGTCGGCGCCGGCGGCTAGCGCCTTGCCGATGTCGCCGGAGTACTGCAGGCCGCCGTCGCCGATGACCGGGACGCCCGCCGCACGGGCGGCCAGGGCGGCCTCGTAGATCGCGGTGACCTGCGGGACGCCGATGCCGGCGACGACGCGGGTCGTACAGATGGAGCCGGGGCCGACGCCGACCTTGACGCCGTCCACACCGGCGTCGATCAGGGCCTGGGCGCCGTCGCGGGTCGCCACGTTGCCGCCGATCACGTCGACGTTCACGGCCGACTTGATCTTGGCCATCCAGTTCAGCGCGTTGCTGTTGTGGCCGTGCGAGGTGTCCACGATGAGGAAGTCGACGCCCGCCTCGGCCAGCGCCTGGGCGCGGTCCAGCGCCTCGGGGCTGGCGCCCACGGCGGCACCGACGAGCAGCCGACCCTCGGCGTCCTTGGCCGCGTTCGGGTACTGCTCGGCCTTCTTGAAGTCCTTGACCGTGATGAGGCCCTTGAGGAGGCCCGCCTCGTCCACCAGCGGCAGCTTCTCGATCTTGTGGCGGCGCAGCAGCTCCATGGCGTCCACGCCGGAGATGCCGACCTTGCCGGTGACGAGCGGCATCGGCGTCATGACCTCGCGCACCTGGCGGGAGCGGTCCGACTCGAAGGCCATGTCGCGGTTGGTGACGATGCCGAGGAGCTTGCCCGCCTGGTCGGTGACCGGGACGCCGCTGATCCGGAACTTGGCGCAGAGCGCGTCCGCCTCGGCGAGCGTGGCGTCCGGGCCGACCGTGATCGGGTCGCTGACCATGCCGGACTCGGACCGCTTCACCAGGTCGACCTGGTTGACCTGGTCCTCGACCGAGAGGTTGCGGTGGAGCACGCCGACGCCGCCCTGGCGGGCCATCGCGATGGCCATGCGGGCCTCGGTGACCTTGTCCATGGCGGCGGACAGCAGCGGGATGTTGACGCGGACGTTGCGCGAGATGAGCGTCGAGGTGTCGACCGCGTTGGGCAGCACTTCGGATGCGCCCGGCAGCAGCAGCACGTCGTCGTATGTCAGCCCGAGCGTCGCGAATTTCTCGGGCACTCCGTCGACGTTTGCAGTCATGACACCTTCCCCAAATGGCCTTGATCGGTGCGGATGTCCATGCTAACGGGCTCGGGAGGCGTCTCATTCCACGAGCAAGATCACCCGCAGGTTCTGTAGCTTTCTACGGCTGTGGCGTACGTCTCCGAGGGGCCCGGGCCCCCGTCGGCGCACCGCCCGGCTCACTGTTCGGCGAGGGCCCTCAGCCGGCTGAGCGCCCGGTGCTGGGCGACCCGGACGGCGCCCGGGGACATGCCGAGCATCTGCCCGGTCTCCTCGGCGGTCAGCCCGACGGCGACGCGCAGCACGAGCAGTTCGCGCTGGTTCTCCGGGAGGTTGGCCAGGAGCTTCTTGGCCCAGGCGGCGTCGCTGCTGAGCAGCGCGCGCTCCTCGGGCCCGAGCGAGTCGTCGGGGCGCTCCGGCATCTCGTCGGAGGGCACCGCGGTCGAGCCGGGGTGCCGCATCGCGGCGCGCTGGAGGTCGGCCACCTTGTGACCGGCGATGGCGAAGACGAAGGCTTCGAAGGGTCTGCCCGTGTCCTTGTAGCGCGGCAGCGCCATGAGCACGGCGACGCAGACCTCCTGCGCCAGGTCCTCCACGAAGTGGCGGGCGTCACCGGGCAGCCGGTTCAGCCGGGACCGGCAGTAGCGCAGGGCGAGCGGGTGGACGTGGGCGAGCAGGTCGTGCGTGGCCTGCGCGTCGCCCTCGACGGCGCGGTGCACCAGGGCACCGATCACCGTCGTCCCGTCGTCGCGCATCGAACCATGGTGCCCCGGCCCCGCTTCATCCGCGGCACCGCGTCCGTAGTTGTGCACCGAAGCGTTATGAGCGGGTGCGCCGGAAGTCATGTCCTGCGCCCTCCCCTTCCGCTCGACCGAATCGTTCCCGAGGAACTCCACGTCTCAAGGATGCGGCATCGGCCGGGAAGCGTCACATACCGCCGGATCGGCGGGGTACGGCGGCGTGCGCCGCACCCCTTGCCCGGGCCCGCGGGGCCCGGGCAACTGTCAGCGCACCAGGCCCCACCGGAAGCCCAGGGCCACCGCGTGGGCGCGGTCCGAGGCCCCGAGCTTCTTGAAGAGCCGCCGGGCGTGCGTCTTCACCGTGTCCTCGGAGAGGAACAGCTCGCGGCCGATCTCCGCGTTGGAGCGGCCGTGGCTCATCCCCTCCAGCACCTGGATCTCGCGCGCCGTGAGCGTGGGCGCCGCCCCCATCTCGGCCGACCGCAGCCGGCGCGGGGCGAGCCGCCACGTCGGGTCGGCCAGTGCCTGGGTGACGGTCGCCCGGAGCTCGGCCCGGGAGGCGTCCTTGTGCAGATAGCCGCGGGCACCGGCGGCGACCGCGAGCGCGACGCCGTCCAGGTCCTCGGCGACGGTCAGCATGATGATCCGGGCGCCCGGATCGGCGGAGAGCAGCCGGCGGACCGTCTCCACCCCCCCGAGCCCGGGCATGCGTACGTCCATGAGAATCAGATCCGAACGGTCGGCACCCCAGCGGCGGAGGACTTCCTCGCCGTTGGCGGCCGTCGTCACACGCTCGACGCCGGGCACGGTCGCGACCGCGCGACGGAGCGCTTCTCGGGCAAGCGGGGAGTCGTCGCAGACGAGGACGGAAGTCATGACCGCCCTCCGCAGCTGATGCGCGTCACCTTGAGCCTCCAGGCTGTTACAAGTCGTCACCTGTGCGGTTGACGCTCTCGGACATCTGCCCGATCGCTCTTTCTGCCAACCGCCTCCGCACTCTCAACGATGGTCACTCGAAAGAGTTACGGGTTGGAAGACCGAGTTCGGCACTCTACGTGAGTAAGCGCTCACGGAGGAGAGCGCCACGGGTCGTCCAGTCGTCAACCGAAACTTTTGGCACCCCTGTGCCCCATTTAGCGGGATTTCTTCCCTTTTGGTGGTGTCTGTGGCTAGATTCGCAATCAGTCATATTTACATCTACTAACACCGTAGATGTACGGTCTTGTACGCGGTCATCGACAAGCACCCACCCACGACGCACGACGACGTTTCCGACTCAGCACGGTTTCGAGGGGACAAGCAATGGCCGATTTCTCCCGACTTCCCGGACCCAACGCCGATCTGTGGGACTGGCAGCTGCTGGCAGCCTGCCGCGGGGTCGACAGCTCGCTCTTCTTCCATCCCGAGGGGGAACGGGGTGCCGCGCGGAGCGCCCGTGAGACCTCTGCGAAGGAGGTGTGCATGCGGTGCCCCGTGCGCGCGGAGTGCGCGGCGCACGCCTTGGCCGTCCGTGAGCCCTATGGGGTGTGGGGTGGGCTCACCGAGGACGAGCGTGAGGAGTTGATGGGGCGGGCGCGGAATCGGTTGATCACGGCTGCGATGCCGGCGTCGCCGCCGGGGCATGGGTGACCTTCGCTTCGCGTACCGGGGGGAGAAACGTTTCTGCACCCCACCCCGCCCCTTCCCGAAACCTGGGGCTCCGCCCCCGGACCCCCGCTCCTCAAGCGCCGGAGGGGCTGGTTTTCGGGGCTCCGCCCCGGACCCCGCGCCTCAAACGCCGGCGGGGCTGGATTTAGCGCCGGTGGGGCTGGGATTGCGTGCTGTCAGCGCCAGGTGGTCCAGGGTGGCCGCCACCGCCGGGACCCGTGCCAGGTCCGGCAAAGTCAGGGCTACGATCTCGCGCTCGATGGCCGGGGCCACCGTGAGGGTCCTGGCTCCTCGGGGGCGTACCGACTCGATGGCCAGGGCGGGCAGTACGGCGACCCCCAGACCAGCGCCGACCAGGCCGATCACTGCCGGGTAGTCGTCGGTGGCGAAGTCGATGCGCGGGGTGAAGCCGGACTCCTCGCAGACCTCCACGAGCTGCCTGCGGCACCGGGGGCACCCGGCGATCCAGGACTCCCCGGCCAGCTCCGCGATGCCCACCTCGTCCCGGTCCGCCAGCGCGTGCCCCTCGGGGACGAGGCCCGTGAGGCGGTCCGTGAGCAGGGGGCGGACCACCAGGTCGTCCCATTCGGCGCCCGGCTCCCCGTAGCGGAACGCGAGGGCGATGTCGCAGTCGCCGTCGCGCAGCATCTCGACCGACCGGGGCGGCTCGGCCTCCACGAGGGAGACCCGGGTGCCGGGGTGGGCGGCGCGCAGGGCGGCGAGGGCGCCCGGGACCAGCGAGGAGCTGCCGCTCGGGAACGAGACGAGCCGGACCCGGCCGGCCCGCAGTCCGGCGATCGCGGCGACCTCCTCCTCGGCGGCGGTGAGCCCGGCGAGGATGCCCGACGCGTGCCGCACCAGCGCCTCGCCCGCCTGGGTCAGCCTCATCTCGCGGCCGGTCCGGATGAGCAGCGTGGTCCCCGCCGAGGACTCCAGGGCCTTCATCTGCTGGCTGACGGCGGGCTGGGTGCAGCCCAGCTCCCGGGCGGCGGCGGAGAAGGAGCCGGTGGTGGCGACGGCGCGCAGGACGCGGAGGTGGCGGGCTTCGATCACTTCTTCAGCATAAGCGACCCTTGGGGCGGTCGCAGGATATTCGCGTGTGACTTTGGGGTGGGCTTGGATACGGTTCCGGTATGACCGCGATGACAGTGCTGACCGTGAACGCGGGGCGTCCCACGACGGCGTCCTACACCGACGCCCCGGGCGGCAGGACCGGGATCGACAAGCACCCCGTGGACGGGCCGGTGCGGGTCTCGGAGCCCGGCCCCAGGGGCGAGGGCGGCAGCGGTGTCGCCGGGGACGCGGTGTGCGACCTGCGCCACCACGGCGGCTCGGACCAGGCGGTGTACGCGTTCGCGCGCGAGGACCTGGACGCCTGGGAGCGGGAGCTGGGCCGCTCACTGCCCAACGGCTCGTTCGGCGAGAACCTGACCACGGCGGGGCTGCGGGTCGGCGAGGCGCTGATCGGCGAGCGCTGGCGGATCGGCGGGGAGCTGGTCCTGGAGGTCGCCTCGGGCCGCATCCCGTGCCGTACCTTCCAGGGCCATCTCGGCGAGGCCCGCTGGGTGAAGCGGTTCACGCGGGCGGCGGCCCCGGGGGCGTATCTGCGGGTGATCACGCCGGGGTCCGTCCGGGCGGGCGACCCGGTCGAGATCGTGCACCGGCCGGACCACGAGGTGACGGTGGAGCTTCAGTTCCGGGCCGTCACCACCCGGCGCGACCTGCTGCCGCTGCTGCTCCCGGCCGGCGGGGCCCTGTCCCCGTCGACGCTGCGCAAGGCACGTGCGTACGCGGCGGAGCTCACCGCGTCCTGAGGCCGCGGGAGTGCCCGGAGGCGCCGTTCCGGGATGCTCTACCGTGCCGCTTATGACGACTGCACTGATCACGGGCGCGACGGCGGGTATCGGTGCCGCCTTCGCCCGGCGGCTCGCCGCCGACGGGTACGACCTGGTCCTGGTGGCCCGGGACGCGGAGCGGCTGCGCGAGCAGGCGACCGAGCTGCACGACCGGCACGGCATCGAGGCCGAGGTGCTGCGGGCCGACCTGTCCGAGGACAAGGGCATCCGCGCGGTCGAGGAGCGCCTCGGGGACGCCCGGCACCCGGTCGACCTGCTGGTGAACAACGCGGGCTTCGGCAACAAGGGGCGCTATCTGGAGGTCCCGATAGCCGACGAGCTGACGATGCTCAAGGTGCACTGCGAGGCGGTGCTGCGGCTGACCTCGGCGGCGGCGGCCTCGATGCGGGAGCGCGGCCGGGGCGGCATCGTCAACGTGGCCTCGGTCGCGGCGTTCGTACCGCGCGGCACGTACGGCGCTTCGAAGGCGTGGGTCGTGCAGTTCAGCCAGGGCGCGGCGAAGGACCTGGCCGGGTCCGGGGTGCGGCTGATGGCGCTGTGCCCGGGCTTCGTGCGTACGGAGTTCCACCAGCGGGCCGGGATGGGCACGGGCAACATCCCGGGCTGGATGTGGCTCGACGCGGACAAGCTGGTGACGGCCGCGCTCGCGGACCTGGCGCGCGGGAAGTCGGTGTCGATCCCGGACCCGCGTTACAAGGTGCTGATGGGCGCGGTGAAGCTGGCCCCGCGCGGCCTGCTCGGCGGGCTGACCTCGCGGACGGGCCGCAAGTACGGGCCGCAGTAGGGGCCCTCGCTCCTCAGTAGAGGGCCTTCACTCCTCCGGGAGCCGGAGTACGGCGGTGCTGCCGTCGTGCCAGGTCACCCGGATCTCGTGGGGGCTCTGTACGCGGATCCCGGCGAGGGTGTCGACGGGGGCCGGGTCCGCCTCGCCGGTGAGGGAGGCGAGCGCGACGAAGAGGGACCGGGGTCCGGTGGTCTCGCCCTCGACGGCCAGGAGCCGGGAGGTCTCGCCGAACATGGTGTCCCCGCCGGGAAGTTCGCGGACCCCGCCCGCGTAGCCGTGGACCGGGTGGAGCTGGGCGGTGAGCGCCTGGCCGTCCCCGGTCGCCCATCCCGTCTGGCGGACGGGCGTGCCGTCGGGCGCGCCCGTGACCAGATGCGCGCGGACCTCGGCGCGGCCGTGGGCGAGGGTGGCGGAGACGACGCGGACGCCGGGGCGCGGGGTGTGCGCGGAGGCGGCGTGGCCGAGCGGGTCCGCGGTGAGGCGGGCGGTCGGATCGCCGTCCCACAGCAGCGCGAAGTGGTTGTCGCGCTCGGCGTCCCCGTGCGTGGGGCCGGTGCGGGTGGAGTACGCGAAGCGGGCGTAGCCGGGGTCCTCCTCGTCGCCCACGTGGTTCGAGCCGTGGTTGTGGAGCCGCACGAGGCCGTCCGCGGCGGTGGACTGGAGGAGCATCCCGGTCGGGCCGAGGACGGTCACGGCGTCCGCGGTCTCGGCGGGCAGCGGCTCCTCGGCGGCCGTCCAGACGGGGTGGTCCGGGGGCATCAGGAGTCCGAGGAAGCCCTTGGAGGCCCAGTACGGGGACGCCGGGCCGGAGTAGGTCTGGAGCATGGGCGCGTACGGGCGGTGCCAGCCGAGGGTGAGGAGGCCGTCCCGGTCGGTGGCGCCGTGGTCCAGGAAGTGGCGGAGGGTGCCGGAGGCGAGGCGGCGGGTCGCGCCCGGGGTGAGCGGGGTGTGGCCGGTCATCGCGCCGAGCCAGGGGGCGGCCGCGGCGGCGAAGCGGTAGATGAGGGAGCGGCCGAACGGCATGGGGGCGCCGTCCGCGCCGAACATGCGGCTGTAGTCGTCCAGCTGGCGGTGCAGGCGGGGGCCGTAGCGGTCCAGGAGGTCCCGGTCGCCGGCGAGGTGGGCGTGCAGGACCGGGTAGAAGTGCATCGCCCAGGCGTTGTAGTGGTCGAAGGAGCGGTTCGGGCCGTCGCTGTACCAGCCGTCGCCCAGGTACCAGTCCTCGACGTGTGCCAGCGCGCGGTCGATGGTCTTCCGGGCGCGGTCGGTCTCGATGCCGGCGTCCTGGAGGAAGCCGGCGACGGTGAGCCCGAAGAACCACCAGTTGTTGTTCACCGGGGGCGCTTCGAGGGCGGGCAGGAGCCAGTCCACGGCGCGCTGCCGGGTGGCGTCGTCCAGGGTGTCCCAGAGCCAGGGGCGGGTGAGGCGGAGGCCCAGGGCGATGGACGCGGATTCCACGATGGCCTGGGGGACGTCCGCGATGCGGGGCCAGGCGTCGGGGCTGCCCGTCGGCTCCGACGTACCGGCGGCGAGCCCTTCGGCGTACCGGCCGAGGAAGCCGTGCGGGTCATCGCCGCGCGCTCCGGCGGTCCGCAGCGCGGCGAGCAGCCAGGTGCGGGCGTAGCCCTCCAGGCCGTCCGAGAGCGGTCCGGACCAGCTCGGCCGGGGGCCGGGGAGGTCAATGCGGCCATGACGGGGCGAGGCGTGGGGGCATACCGCGAGGAGCAGCCGGTCGGCCGTGCGCTCCCAATCGGTACGGGTGTACCCCGTGTACGGACTCGTCGTGGGCATGATGCTCCCAGGGGAGGCGGACTTCGGCATCGCAGGGAATCCTGAACCGCGGATTGATCGAACGTCAAGGGATGACGTTGCGAATGATCGAAACTTCCATCAATCGATCACAGTGGATTAAGGTCTGGCGAGCCGAGCCACCACATCGCGATTTTGCAAGGGGACTGCCGCCGTGCGCGAGAGTGCAGCTGAACGTCACGACCGACTTCTGGCCCTGGTACGGGAGCGCGGCTCGGCCCGTGTCTCCGATCTGGCCGGCCTGCTGGGGGTCTCCCCCGTCACGGCGCGCCGCGACGCCGAGGCGCTGGCCGAGCGCGGACTGCTGGACCGGGTCCACGGTTCGGTCTCCTGGCCCCGGGACGCCGCCGCCCCCGACGCCCCCGCTCCGGGCGGCGGCCCGGTGCTCGGCCTGATCGCCCCCTCGGCCACGTACTACTTCGCCGAGGTCATCCGGGGTGCGCAGGAGGCGGCCGCGCGCGCCGGGGGCCGTCTGGTGCTGCGGATCTCCGACTACCGGCCCGAGGGCGACCGGGCGCGCGCCGAGGGGCTGCTCGCCTCCGGGGTCGACGGGCTGCTCATCGCACCGGCCTGGCGGGGCGCCGAGGACCAGGCGGCGTACGGGGACTGGATGGCCGGGCTGCCGGTGCCCGCCGTGCTCCTGGAGCGCACCCCGGCGCCGGGGTCGCCGCTGGACAGCCTGGACCGGGTCTGCTCGGACCACCGGCACGGGGTGCTGCTCGCGGTGCGCCATCTGGCCGGCCTCGGCCACGGCACCCCGCTCCTGGTGGCCCGCGCCGACAGCCCGACCGCGCTCGCGGTGCGCTCCGGGTACGAGGACGCGCTCGCGGTGCTGGGTCTCGCCGAGGGCGCTCCGGCGATGATCGGGACGTCCGGGCCCGAGGTGGACCCGGGGCGCTTCGAGGAGGCGGTGCGCGAGGTGCGCGACGCGGTGGTCTCCGGCCGGGCCGCGTCGGTGCTCGTGCACAACGACGTGGACGCGATCCACCTGGTGCAGCGCCTGTCGGAGCTGGGCGTGCGGGTGCCGGAGGACCTGGCGGTGATCGCGTACGACGACGAGGTCGCGGCGCTGGGCGACATCCCGCTGACCGCGGTCAGCCCGCCCAAGCGGCACGTCGGGCGGTACGCGACGGAGCTGCTGGTCGAGCGGCTCGGGGCCGGGCGGGACGGGTCCGGGCGGGACGGTGCGGGGCCGGACGGGGACGAGCCGGGACGGCATCTGGCACTGCTGCCGCGGCTGCGGGTGCGGGCGTCGACCGCTCGATAACTTTCTGATCTTTTCTCGATCAATCAATCTTTCGCTCTTGACTTCGGTCATCGGTGGACCAAGGATCACGCCCAACGTCCCTGTCACCGTCGACTCAGGAGCCCGCCGTGAACCGCAGTTGGAGCAGAACGACTCTTTCCATAGCCGGAGCCGTCACCGCCCTCGCCGTCGTCACGGCCTGCGGCGGGGACGGGGACGGCTCCGGGGACGGCGGCGGCACCGGCACCGGCACCGCCGCCAAGCCCGTGACCATCACCTTCTGGGGCTGGGCCAAGGGCACCAAGGAGGTCGTGGACGCGTTCAACGCCTCGCACGAGAACATCCACGTGAAGTTCGAGGAGACCCCGTCCGGGAACGCCGGCGGCTACGCCAAGATCTCCAACGCGATCAAGGCGGGCAACGCCCCCGACCTGGTCTCCGTCGAGTACCCGCAGCTCCCCGAGTACGTCAGCCAGGGCGGGTTCCAGGACATCGGCAAGTACCTCACGGACGACGTGAAGAAGAAGTTCCTCCCGCAGGCGGTCGAGCAGACCACGCTCGGCGGCAAGAGCTGGGCGGTCCCCTTCGACGCCGCACCGCAGGCGTTCTTCTACCGCAAGGACCTCTTCACCAAGTACGGCATCGAGGTCCCCAAGACCTGGGCCGCGTTCAAGTCGGCGGCCGAGAAGGTCGAGAAGGCCGACTCCAAGGCCCGCATCGGCACCTTCTTCCCGGACGACCCGACCACCTTCGAGGCGATGGTCTGGCAGGCCGGCGCCCAGTGGTTCAAGGCCGAGGGCGACACCTGGAAGGTCGACACCACGGACGCCGCCACAACCAAGGTCGCCGACTACTGGCAGGGCCTGGTGAAGGACGGCCTGGTCCGCACCGACGCCTCCTTCTCGCCCGCCTGGACCAACTCCCTGAAGACCGGCGCCACCATCGGCTACCTCGGCGCCTCCTGGGGCGGCGGCGTCCTCGGCTCCACCCTGCCCGAGCAGAGCGGCAAGTGGGCCGTCGCCCCGATCCCGACCTGGGACGGCGAGCCCGCCGGCGGCATGCTCGGCGGGACCACCTTCGCCGTGCCGAAGAACAGCGGGAAGGCCGCCGCGGCCGTCGAGTTCGCGACCTGGATGACCACCACGGAGGACGGCATCAAGGCCCGTATCTCCTCCGGCACCTCCAGCGCCTTCCCCGCCGCGCTCGCCCTGCGCCCGACGGCCAAGAAGGCGTTCGACACCGAGTTCTACGGCGGCCAGGACATCTACCAGGTCTTCGAGGACGGCGGCGCCGCGATCAAGCAGGGCTGGACCTGGGGCCCCGCGATGGGCACCACCAACACCACGCTCAAGGACCGCTTCGGCAAGCTCGCCGGGGGCGGCACCACCCTCCCCGACGCCGTGAAGGCCGCCCATGACGCGACCGTCGCGGAGCTGTCCAAGCGCGGCCTGAAGGTCGAGGGCTGACCGGATGAGAGCCCGCACCCGCGCCGCCGCGATCCTGCTGACCCCGTTCTTCGTCCTGTTCACCGCCGTGATGCTGATCCCGATCGGTTACGCGGTCTGGCTCAGCCTCTTCACCGAACAGCAGTCGGGGCTCGGCTTCGGCGGATCCGAGACGGTCTTCACCGGACTCGGCAATTACACGGCGGCGCTGGGTGACCGGGTCTTCCGCGACGGCTTCCTCGTCCTCCTCGGCTACTGCGCCGTCTACATCCCGCTGATGGTCGGCGGCGCCCTCGGCCTCGCCCTGCTGCTCGACTCGGCGCTCGCCCGCGCCCGGCGCTTCTTCCAGCTCGCGCTGTTCCTGCCGCACGCCGTGCCCGGCATCATCGCCGCGATGATCTGGCTGTACCTGTACACGCCGGGCCTCAGCCCCGTCGTCTCCGCGATGCACTCCGGCGGCATCGGCTTCGACTTCTTCTCGCCCGGTGGCGCGCTGCCCTCCGTCGTGAACATCGCGCTGTGGGAATGGCTCGGCTACAACATGGTGATCTTCTACGCCGCCCTCCAGGCCATCGACCGCTCGGTGCTCGAAGCGGCCACGGTGGACGGGGCGAGCGGCGGACGCATCGCGTTCAGCATCAAGCTCCCGCTGATCCGGTCCTCGGTCGTGATGGTCGTCCTCTTCACGATCATCGGCTCGCTCCAGCTCTTCACCGAGCCGCTGATCCTCAACACCGGCTCCGGGTCCGCCGTCTCCTCCTCCTGGACACCGAACATGTACGCCTACACCGCGGCCTTCGCCCGTAACGACTTCGGACTCGCGGCCGCCGCCTCCGTACTCCTGGCGCTCACCGCCGCCCTGCTGTCCTTCGTCGTCACCCGCCTCACCGGCCGGAAGGGTGCGCGCGCATGAGCACCACGACCCGCAAGAACCCCTGGCTGTCCAAGGCGGCCGTCAACGGAGCGCTGCTCCTGGCCGTCCTCTACATGCTCTTCCCGCTCGTCTGGCTGGTCACCGCCGCCACCAAGGACACCGGCTCGCTGCTCGCCGGGGACACCTTCTCCTTCAAGGGCTTCGACCTCTCGAAGAACCTCTCCGACATCGCCACGTACGGGGACGGCGTCTACTTCCGGTGGTACGGGAACAGCCTGCTGTACGCGGGAGTGGGCGCCGCGGTCTGCTCGCTGATCTGCGTCGCCGCCGGGTACGCCTTCGACAAGTACGAGTTCCGGGCAAAGGAGAAGCTGTTCGGTCTCGTCCTGCTCGGGGTGCTCGTCCCGACGACCGCGCTGGCCCTGCCGATGTACCTGCTGGCCAGCAAGCTCGGCCTCGTCAACACGTACTGGTCGGTGCTGATCCCCGTCCTGGTGAACCCGTTCGGTGTCTATCTCGCCCGGGTGTTCTCCTCCGGCTACATCCCTGGTGAGGCGCTGGAGGCGGCGCGCATCGACGGGGCGGGCGAGCTGCGCACCTTCTTCTCCATCGGGCTGCCGATGATGATGCCGGGGTTCGTCACGGTCTTCCTCTTCCAGTTCACCGCGATCTGGAACAACTTCTTCCTCCCGCTGGTGATGCTCTCCGACCGCGAGCTCTTCCCGCTGAGCCTCGGCCTGTACTCCTGGAACACCAACACCCACAGCGAGCCCGGCTTCTACCCGCTCGTCGTCACCGGGTCGCTCCTCGCCGTCATCCCGCTGATCGTCGCCTTCGTCTCCCTGCAACGGCACTGGAAGGCCGGACTCACCGCCGGCAGCGTCAAGTAGCCCCCACACCAAGGGAGTCGTTCACCCATGCAGTCCACCCCTGCCCCCCGGCCGGCCGTCCTGCTCGCGATGGGCCCGGACATCTACGAGCGCCTCTTCGAGCCCCGCCACCGCGACCGGCTCGCCGCCCTCGCCCGTACGGACCCGGCCCTCGTCGCCCACGACCTGGCCGACCCGGACCCCCGCGTCGCCGCCGCGCTCGCCGAGGCGGAGGTCCTGTTCACCTGCTGGGGCGCCACCCCGCTCACCGCCCGGGTCCTCGCCGCCGCGCCCCGCCTGAAGGCGGTCGTCCACGCGGCCGGTTCCGTCAAGCACCACATCACCGACGCCTGCTGGGAGCGCGGCCTCGCCGTCTCCTCGGCGGCCGGGGCCAACGCGCTGCCGGTGGCGGAGTACACCCTGGCCACGATTCTGCTCGCCAACAAGCGCATCCCGCACTCGGCCCACGTCTACCGCGAGGTCCGCGCCGACCACGACTGGCGCGCCGAGCTGGACGGTGCCGGAAACTACCGCCGCACGGTGGGCATCGTCGGCGCCTCCCGCATCGGCCGCCGTGTCATCGAGCTGCTCCGCCCCTTCGACCTGGCGGTCCTGCTGTACGACCCCTTCGTCACCGCGGCCGAGGCGGCGCGCCTGGGCGTCGAACCGGTCGCCCTGGACCAACTGTGCGCCCGCGCCGACGTCGTCTCCGTGCACGCCCCCCAGCTCCCCGAGACCCACCACATGATCGGCGCCCGCCAACTGGCCCTGATGCGGACCGGCTCGACGCTGATCAACACGGCCCGGGGTTCCCTGCTCGACGAGGCGGCCCTCCTGCGCGAACTGGTCCCGGGCCGCCTCCACGCCGTACTCGATGTGACGGACCCCGAAGTGCCGCCGTCCGACTCCCCGTTGTACGACCTCCCGAACGTCCTCCTGACCCCCCATGTGGCGGGCTCCCTCGGCAACGAACTGCACCGCATGGCCGACCACGCCCTGGACGAGCTGGAGCGGTACACCCAGGGCCGCCCGTTCGCGGAGCCGGTGCATCCGGCGGCGCTGGACCGGTCGGCGTGACGTCCGGGCACGCGCGGAGGCCCCGGCTTCACGCGTGCCCGGGGACGGCGGCGACTGCCTGAGCGACCACCGGACAACGCGCTTACTTCAGTCGGGGCGTGTGGGCTTCGCATCCCGTTCCGCCGCCTCGGCGACGCTCTTGATGTTCGCCAGCCGCCTGTCCCAGGAGGCCGCGAGCGAGGCCATCCACCGTGCCGTCGCGTCGAGCGCCGCGGGCCGTACCGCGTACCGCACCTCGCGTCCGACCCGGCCGCCGGACACCAGCCCGGCGGCCTCCAGGACGGCGAGGTGTTTGACCACCGCCTGCCGCGAGACGGGAAGCGGTCCGGCCAGCGTCGTAGCAGTGGCCTCGCCCTGTGCGGCGAGCAGGTCGAGCAGCCGGCGCCGCGTCGGGTCCGCCAGCGCGGCGAGGACACCGTCGACGGCCTCGGGACGTTCCTCCGTCACGCGGCGGGCTGTTCTTCGGCACGGCCCTTGAGCGCGCCGAGCTCCAGGGGCCAGCCCCCGGCGTGGTCCTTCAGGTTCTGGCTGCGCAGTCCCTCGGACGCGGCCAGCGCCGCGAACCCGCTCTCGACGACGCGCAGCCGCGTCCCCTCGCCCTCCGGGGTCAACGTGAACTCCACGAGGGTGCTGTTGTCCTCGCGCAGCTCTTCTCCGGGGAACGCACTGGTCCAGCGGTACGCCAGGTAGGTGGGCGGCTCGACCTTCTCCACCCGCACCGGGAAGTCGCCGTGCTCGGTGTTCCTCGCCGTCATCAACGCCCCCTCCTCGGCCACGGTCCCGGGCAGACTCGCCTTGTCGGCCACCCAGAACCCGGGCTGGGCCACCAGCGACCAGACCCGCTCCAGGGGCGCCGCGATCAAGGTCTCGCTTTCGATCCGGTCCTCGCTCATGAAAGCTCCTTCATCGTCACCATCAGATGCAACTCCAGGGTTGCACTTCCCCCATCCAGACGCAACCCGAGGGTTGCGCCCGAATACCCACCGCACAGCAGAAAGGCCCGGCCCCCCGCAGGGGACCG
Source organism: Streptomyces sp. NPDC097595 (assembly GCF_044761525.1). Classification (NCBI taxonomy): domain Bacteria; kingdom Bacillati; phylum Actinomycetota; class Actinomycetes; order Kitasatosporales; family Streptomycetaceae; genus Streptomyces; species Streptomyces sp. NPDC097595. The sequence continues at coordinate 130,402 of NZ_JBIWCN010000004.1, forward strand.
GGCCTCTTCGCGCTACGCGTTAGTGCGAGTGGCCGTGGCCGTGGCCCGCGGCCTCCGGCTCCTCCTCGGCCGGCTTCTCGACGACCAGGGTCTCGGTCGTGAGCAGCAGCGACGCGATGGACGCGGCGTTCTCCAGGGCGGAGCGGGTGACCTTGACCGGGTCGATGACGCCGGCCTTGACCAGGTCGCCGTACTCGCCGGTGGCGGCGTTGAAGCCCTGGCCCTTGTCGAGCTCGGAGACCTTGGAGGTGATGACGTAACCCTCCAGGCCCGCGTTCTCGGCGATCCAGCGCAGCGGCTCGACGGCGGCGCGGCGGACGACCGCGACACCGGTGGCCTCGTCGCCGGTCTTGCCGAGGTTGCCCTCAAGGACCTTGACGGCGTGGACGATGGCGGAGCCACCACCGGAGACGATGCCCTCCTCGACCGCGGCGCGGGTCGCGGAGATGGCGTCCTCCAGACGGTGCTTCTTCTCCTTGAGCTCGACCTCGGTGGCGGCACCGACGCGGATCACGCAGACACCGCCGGCCAGCTTCGCCAGGCGCTCCTGGAGCTTCTCGCGGTCCCAGTCGGAGTCCGTGGCCTCGATCTCGGCCTTGATCTGGTTGACGCGGCCGGCGACCTCGTCGGACTTGCCGCCACCGTCGACGATGGTGGTGTCGTCCTTGGTGACGGTCACGCGGCGGGCGGTGCCCAGCACGTCCAGACCGGCCTGGTCGAGCTTGAGGCCGACCTCCTCGGCGATGACGGTCGCACCGGTGAGGGTGGCGATGTCGCCGAGCATGGCCTTGCGGCGGTCACCGAAGCCCGGCGCCTTGACGGCGACGGCGTTGAACGTGCCGCGGATCTTGTTCACGACCAGGGTCGACAGGGCCTCGCCCTCGACGTCCTCGGCGATGATCAGGAGCGGCTTGGAGCCACCGCCCTGGATGACCTTCTCCAGGAGCGGCAGCAGCTCCTGGATCGAGCCGATCTTGCCCTGGTGGATCAGGATGTACGGGTCGTCGAGGACGGCCTCCATACGCTCCTGGTCGGTCACCATGTACGGGGACAGGTAGCCCTTGTCGAAGGCCATGCCCTCGGTGAAGTCGAGGTCCAGACCGAAGGTGTTGGACTCCTCGACGGTGATGACACCGTCCTTGCCGACCTTGTCCATCGCGTCCGCGATGAGCTCGCCGACCTGCGGGTCCTGCGCGGAGAGCGCGGCGACGGCGGCGATGTCGGACTTGTCGTCGATCGGGCGGGCGGTCGCGAGGAGCTCCTCGGACACGGCCTTGACCGCGGCGTCGATGCCCTTCTTCAGGGCGGCCGGGGAGGCACCGGCGGCGACGTTGCGCAGACCCTCGCGGACGAGCGCCTGGGCCAGGACGGTGGCGGTGGTGGTGCCGTCACCCGCGACGTCGTTGGTCTTGGTGGCCACCTCCTTCACCAGCTGGGCGCCGAGGTTCTCGTACGGGTCGTCCAGCTCGACCTCGCGCGCGATGGTGACACCGTCGTTGGTGATGGTGGGGGCGCCGAACTTCTTGTCGATGACGACGTTGCGGCCCTTGGGGCCGATCGTCACCTTGACCGTGTCGGCAAGCTTGTTGACGCCGCGCTCAAGGGCGCGACGGGCGTCCTCGTCGAACTTCAGGATCTTCGCCATGGAGCTGAACTGTTCCTCTCAAAAACAAGAACTGCGCCCCTGCCGCCCGGCTGGTTAGATCGCAGGGGGCCAGGGGCGCAGAACAGAAGCAAACGTGGGTGAATTACTTCTCGATGATCGCGAGGACGTCGCGCGCCGAGAGGACGAGGTACTCCTCGCCGTTGTACTTCACCTCGGTGCCGCCGTACTTGCTGTACAGCACGACATCGCCGGTCTTGACGTCGAGCGGCAGGCGCTCGCCGTTCTCGAAGCGGCCCGGGCCCACGGCCAGGACGACGCCCTCCTGGGGCTTCTCCTTGGCGGTGTCCGGGATAACCAGGCCGGAGGCCGTGGTCTGCTCGGCGTCGAGCGGCTGGACCACAATGCGGTCCTCGAGCGGCTTGATCGCAACCTTGGAGCTGGCGGTCGACACGATCCGGTCTCCCCCTTCGGAGATCTCACGGGGTTTAACAGTCTTTGGGTGGCGACCAGGTGGGCCCGTCGTCGCGGGTGCCGGACCTGCCGGTCGCGCAGTACTGCTGGCACTCTCCAGTGGGGAGTGCCAGCACTGAGACTATGACCGCGATTAGCACTCGGTCAAGCGGAGTGCCAATTCACGCCCCTCGTGGCGTACGCGGGAGCCGCCGGCCCCACCGTACGGCTGCGGCCGCACAACGTTCCGGACACCGTAGGGACAACGCCGGGGCCGCCCGGTCCGTTCCGGTGGACGGTGGCGGCATGCGCATACGAAGCTCCGACCGCCCGGCCCCCTCGCGCCCCGGTCCGGTGATGACCGGCTGCCTGGACGTGGTGCTCGGGATGCTGCTCATCGCGCTGGAGGGGCTGCTCAGCGCGGTTCTCTTCTACGCGTACACGGGCTCCGACCCCCGGCCGCCGAACCCGGACATGGCGGAGGCCGGACCGCCCGGGATGGACTGGTCCGGCACTCTCGTCCTCGCCGCCATCACGGTGGCGGCCTGTGTGATCGGCGTGGTGCTGCTGCGCCACGGGCTGCCGATCGCGGGGGTCGTCCAGCTGCTCGGCGTATGCCTGCTGCTGGTCCTCACCCTGACGGCCTGGCACAGCGCCTACGAGGACGCGCACCCGGAGCCGGGGGACGCCCGCGCGTACGCCGCCTCCTATACGTAGTCCTCCAGGCGGGCCACGGAGTAACCCTGGTCCGTGATGACCTTCATGACGGACCGGACCAGGTCGGGCATGCTGCCCTTCCAGTCCGCCTTGCCCCGGAAGTGCGTGAGGATGATGTCGCCGGGGTGCAGCTTCTGGTCCTCCTCGCGCCACTCCATGTGGTCGGGGAACGCCTCCGCCTCCCACAGCGGCACGGCGGTGATGCCGCAGGACTTGGCGATCTTCAGCGTGTCGGTGTTGTAGTTGCCGTACGGCGGCCGGAAGAGCCGGGGCCGCTTGCCGAACTGCTTCTCCAGGATGTCCTGCTGGTCGCAGATCTCGCGCTTCTGCTCGTCGTGGGAGAGGCCCGGCAGATAGCGGTGGTTGAGCGTGTGGTTGCCGAGGACGGTCCCGCGCGACTGGGCGTCCTTGAAGTACGTGTAGTCGTCGCGCACCAGGTAGTCGGTGAGGAAGGCGCTGTACGGGATGTTCAGCTCCGACATCATCTTCAGCAGCTCGGGGTCCTTGTCGTCCCCGTCGTCCATCGTCAGGAAGACGACCTTGTCCGTGGTGGGGACCCGGGTGAAGACCGGCGGCAGCGAGTCGTCCTGACCCGAGACCTCGAAGCCCTTGCGCGTGGTGATGTGCGGCTTCTGCGCGGGCGGTACGGGCGCCGCGAGCGGTGTGCCCGCCAGGCCCCACTTCTTGGCGGCGACCGCGCGGGCCGCCTGGGCCAGCTTCGCCCGCTCCGCCTGCGCCGCGCGGGTACCGAGCGCCCCGGCCGCCGGTTCCGCCGGCGCGCCCGGCTGCCCCGCCTGGGCCTTCGCGCTCCGGGCGGCGGTGCCCGAGTCGTCCCCGGCCGCACAGCCGGACGCGGCGGCGGCGACCAGGAGCGCGGCGAGGACCGCGTAACCCGGCCTGCGCCGCAGGCGTCCCCGTACCCGCTGCCGCCCGCCCGTCACCGCACCCGGTTCACGCCCATTCATGGCCAATTTGTCCTTTTGTCGTACTGGCTGCATGGCGCCGGATCCTGCCAGTACGTGACGGGGCATCGGCCACGACACCGCCGCCGGGCGCGCGCGGTCCCCCGGGTGGCTCACACGGAGGGGGCCTAGGGCCTGTCTGAAGAGGCTTCAGCGGTGCGCGCCGCCGGCTCCGGACACCAGGGGCGGCGGCGCGGTCGCCCCGGCCAGGGTCCGCACGATCCAGCGCCGGTGCCAGAACGCCTTGAAGACGCCGACGAGCCCGACGACCCAGGCCAGCAGCCCGAGCCCCATCATCAGCGCCATCAGCCCGTACGTGTCCTCGCCCCGGACCGCTCCGGCGGGCACGACGACGCAGAGGTAGAGGCCCAGCGCGCCGAGCGCGAAGGAGGGCAGCAGCCACCCCAGGCTCGTGCCGGGGAGCCGGAGTCCGGCGTCGCGGGCGGGATCGCGGTCCAGCTCGCCCCACTGCGTGAGCAGCCGACGCAGCGCCACGTCCCGGCGCAGTCCGGAGACGAGCAGGATCACCGCCGGGATCAGGGCGCCGGCGCCGAGCGCGAGCATCACCAGGGCGAAGATCGCGCTGATGGGGTCGTACGACTCCTCGAAGCCGATGAGCGCCGTCCCGATGAACGACCAGCCGATCGCGCCGACCGCTCCCCACAGCCACAGCAGCCCGAGCCGGCCGGGTCCGACGTGCGCCTTGACCAGCACGCCGAGCAGGAACGACCGGTCGGCGAGCAGCGCGTCCCGGTCGGGCCAGGAACGTATCTCCACGGGCGGCGGGGGCGGCGGCAGCACGAAGCGAGGGGACATGGGGCCGACCCTATCGAGCGCCCCTGGCCCCAATTGCCGCGCGGGGCTCAGGCGTTGCGGATGGCCTCGATGTCCAGGCGCTTCATGCCGAGCATGGCCTTCATCGCGCGGGCGGCCTTCTCCGGGTCCGGGTCGGTCAGGGCGTCACCGAGGCCCGGCGGGACGATCTGCCAGAAGAGGCCGTACTTGTCCTTGAGCCAGCCGCACTGGATCTCCTGCCCGCCGCCGGAGGTGAGCTCGTTCCACAGCCGGTCCACCTCCTCCTGCGAGTCGCACTCGACGGAGAGCGAGGCGGCCTCGTTGAGCGTGACCTCGGGCCCGCCGTCGAACGCGACGTACTCCGCGCCGTCCAGCTGGAACCGCACGGTCATCGCCGTGCCCTCCTCGCCGGGGCTCGCGGCGGTCCAGCGGGTGGTTTCCAGGACGCGCGAGTCGCCGCCGACGACGGAGACGTAGTAGTCGGCCGCCTCCTCGATCAGGCCCTTCGGGTACCAAAGGAACGTGGTGACCTTCTGCATGGTCCTTCTCCTCACGTACAGGGGCAAAGTGCCGTGAAGGGTAGACCGCGGGAGCGTCCGGAACTCATCGACGTGCCGGGGCTAAGCAGCGCCCAGCGATTCGAAGCGCCAGCGGTGGACCGGACGGGTGACGAGGTCCGGGTCCGGCTCGGGCAGCTCCGGCAGCTCGTCGGCGTACCCGCCCTGCCACCAGGTGATGACGAGGACCCGGTCCTGCGGGGCGCGCAGCAGCTCGCTGCGGAGCGGGGGGCGGGGCAGCGCGGCGGCGCGGGCGCGGGCCCACTCCGCCAGCTCGCCGCCCCGGCCCTCGGCGGCGCGGGCCTCCCACATCAGGGCGGTGACGGGGGCGCTCATGAGTACAGGTTGTCCTTGCTGACCTCGTGCACGTGGTCGTGGCTGTGGCTGTGGGCGCCCGGGACGTGGGTCTCGGTGACGGGCAGCGAGGAGTCGGCGGACAGCTCCAGGTCGGAGGCGGGCCGGTTGCGGGCGACCATCTCGGCGCCGAGCGCGGCGACCATCGCCCCGTTGTCGGTGCACAGCTTGGGGCGGGGCACGCGCAGCCGGATGCCGGCCCGGTCGCACCGCTCCTGGGCGAGCGCGCGCAGCCGGGAGTTGGCCGCGACGCCGCCGCCGATCATCAGGTGGTCGACGCCCTCGTCCTTGCAGGCGCGGACGGCCTTACGGGTGAGCACGTCGACGACGGCCTCCTGGAAGGACGCGGCCACGTCGCGCACCGGCACCTCTTCGCCGGCCGCCCGCTTGGCCTCGATCCAGCGGGCGACGGAGGTCTTCAGGCCGGAGAAGGAGAAGTCGTACGCGGGGTCGCGCGAGCCGGTGAGTCCGCGCGGGAAGGCGATGGCGGCCGGGTCGCCCTCGCGGGCGAGGCGGTCGATGACCGGGCCGCCTGGGAAGCCGAGGTCCAGGACGCGGGCGATCTTGTCGAACGCCTCGCCGGCCGCGTCGTCGATGGTCGCGCCGAGCGGCCGCACGTCGTTGGTGATGTCCGGGGCGAGCAGCAGCGAGGAGTGCCCGCCGCTGACCAGGAGCGCCATGGTGGGCTCGGGCAGGGGGCCGTGCTCCAGCTGGTCGACGCAGATGTGGGACGCCAGGTGGTTGACCCCGTACAGCGGCTTGTTCAGCGCGTACGCGTACGCCTTGGCGGCGGAGACGCCGACGAGCAGGGCGCCCGCGAGGCCGGGTCCGGCGGTGACGGCGATGCCGTCGAGGTCGCGGCCGCTGACCCCGGCCTCCTTGAGGGCGCGCTCGATGGTGGGGACCATCGCCTCCAGGTGGGCGCGGGAGGCGATCTCGGGGACGACGCCGCCGAAGCGGGCGTGCGTGTCGACGCTGGACGCGACGGCGTCCGCGAGGAGCGTGGTCCCCCGGACGATGCCGACCCCGGTTTCGTCGCAGGAGGTCTCGATGCCGAGTACGAGCGGTTCGTCAGCCATCAGTGGGTCCCGTTTTCTTCTACTTCTTCGTGTACGTGGAGGCGCATGACGAGCGCGTCGATGTTGCCCGGCTGGTAGTAGCCGCGGCGGAAGCCGATCGGTACGAAGCCGAAGCGCTCGTAGAGCTTCTGGGCGCGCGTGTTGTCGACGCGGACCTCAAGGAGCACCTCGGCGCACTCGAAGGCCGTGGCGTGCCGGAGCAGGTCGGTGAGCAGCTCGGAGCCGAGCCCGCCGCCCCAGTGGTCGCGGGCGACGGCGATCGTCTGTACGTCGGCGAGGTCGCCGGCGGCCGCGAGGCCCGCGTACCCGACGATCCGGCCGGTGCCGGGCTCCTCGGCGACGACGTAGCGGCGGGTGGCCGCCGGGCCGCGCGCGTGGGCGAGCTCGGACCAGAACATCCCCGCCGACCAGGCGTCCTCCGGGAACAGCTCGTGCTCCAGGGCGAGCACGGGGTCGATGTCCCACCAGCGCATCTCGCGCAGCACCGCGGTCGTGACGGTCACTTCGGGGTGACCACCTTGTAGTTCTTCGGCACCTGCGCGTCGGGCCTGCGCAGGTAGAGCGGCTGCGGCGGCAGCAGCTCCTCGCCGGCCGCGAGGCGTTCGGCGGCGAGGCCCGCGAGGGCGCCCGCTGCGAGGTGTTCGGGGCCGCGCGCGTCCGGGAACGCCTCCGGATAGAGCACCGCGCCCGCGCCGACGACCGGGAGGCCCGCGAGCCGGTCCGCGATGTCGGCGGGCCGGTCGACGGAGGGGCCCTCGGTCCGGGTGCGGGCGTCCTCGTACCGCGCCCAGTAGACCTCCTTGCGGCGGGCGTCCGTGGCGACGGCGAAGGGGCCGGCGAGCCCGGCGGCGTACGCGAGGCCGTCCAGGGTGCACAGGCCGTGCACGGGCACGGAGAGCGCCGAGCCGAAGGTGGCGGCCGTCACCAGGCCGACGCGCAGTCCGGTGTACGGGCCGGGGCCGACGCCCACGACGACGTCCGTCACCGCGTCGAGTTTCACCCCGGCGTCCGCGAGGACCCGGTCGACGGCGGGCAGCAGCAGCTCCCCGTGCTTGCGGGCGTCGACCTGGACGGACTCGGCGACGACGCGGGTCCCGTCGTGCAGGGCGACGGTGACGGCGGGGGTGGCGGTATCCATTGCGAGCAAGAGCACGCAAACAGCCTACGGCTCCGGCGCGGCCCGCCCCGCGCCCCGTACGGCATCCCGGCCGGGGCGGTCCCGGCTGCTACCGTCACCGGGTATACGCGGAGTACGTGTAAACGCTTGTACGACTTACGGTTCACGTCCGCGTACAACGTACTGATCGCGCCTGACGGCACACGACAGCGAAAGAGGCACGCACGGTGGCAAGGGGCAGCTCGGGAATCGTGGCCGCGCTCACCGCGGCGGCCGTCGTGGCGGTCGGCTTCCTGGCGTACCAGGCTTCCGCGCATGTGCCGGACGACCTGGCCACGAAGCCGAAGGCGTCGAGCAGCGCCTCGGCGTCCGCCCCGGCGGGCGGGCACGGCAAGGCCAAGCCGAAGAAGGACCCGCTCGCCGTCCCGGCCGGCTCCGGCACCGGGGCGCGGGTCGTGTACGCGCTGCACGACCGCCGGGTGTGGCTGGTCGACGCGAAGGGGAAGGCGTCGCGGACGTTCAAGGTGATGCCGAGCTCGGTGCTCGCGGCGCCGGGCACGTATCACGTGACGTCGCGCTCGGGCAGCGTGAAGGGGTCCGACGGCGTGCCGATCGAGCACGTGGTGCGGTTCGCCACGGTGAACGACGTGACGATCGGCTTCAGCGCCGCGCAGGACGGGTCGATGGAGGAGCCGGATCCTACGGTGAAGGCGGGGGGCGTGCGGATGTCTCGGGCCGACGGGGAGGCGGTGTGGCGGTTCGCCACGGTGGGGGCGACCGTCGTGGTGGTCCCGTAGACGGGACGGGCCTTTGTCCTCAATCGCCGGACGGGCTTGAATGTGCGGCCCGTCCTCGGTCCCGTTACCGATGTCCTCAATCGCCGGACGGGCTGGTTTTCTGCGGGCCGTCGGTGCCCGCGCTCACCGATGTCCTCAATCGCCGGACGGGCTTGATTTTGCCGCCCGTCCGGCTTTTGCCGTGCGGGCGGATTTCGCCGCGTGAGCAGGGTTTGCCGCGTGAGCGGCGTTGACTGGGCGCGCAGGATTCACCGGGCGGGGCTGGTTGCGTGGCGATGGCGGTGTTGATACCGCGTTCGCCGCTGCCGTCGCGGCCAGCAGTGTGCTCATGGGGACCGCCGTGCTCGGCGGTTGCGGGTCGCGGTCGGATGTCGGCATGGACGCCTCCTGAGGCTCCGGCTCCGGTGGGGCGTGGTTAGGTAGACCTAACCCGCTCTCGTCCTCCATGTCACCATGTCCGCCCCGTCCCGCGCAACATTTTGCCGACAGCTCGTCGGAAACAGTGGTCCGGTCAGGCCCACGGCGCCCAGGACTCGTTGCGCAGGCCCGCCCAGCGCGTCCCCACGCCCACCAGGGTCACCGTGCGCCGTTCGTCGTCCGTGTCCCCCACCGCGCGGTCGATGAACACCTGGAGGCGGTCGTCCGAGAGCTCCTCGACCTTGCCGTCGCCCCACTCCACGACCACCACGGACTCCGGCAGCGACACGTCGAGGTCCAGGTCCTCCATCTCGTCGAGCCCGCCGCCCAGGCGGTACGCGTCGACGTGGACCAGCGCGGGCCCGCCGGAGAGCGACGGGTGGACGCGGGCGATCACGAACGTGGGGGATGTCACCGCGCCCCGTACGCCCAGGCCCTCGCCGAGCCCCCGGGTCAGGGTCGTCTTGCCGGCGCCCAGTTCGCCGGTGAGCATGACGAGGTCGCCGGGGCGCAGCGCGGCGGCGAGCCGGCGGCCGAGGGCCTGCATCTGTTCGGGGGAGTCGAGGGCGAGGCGCACACTGACGGCGCCGGTGACGTTCTCGTACGCGGTGGCCTCAGTGGCCGCCGGGCTGTTCTGCGGTTCCATGCCCGCCAACGTTAGAGGACTCCGGTACGGCTCCGGCCCGCACCAGCAGGTCCGCGAGCCGGTCGGTCACCGTCTCGGGGTGTTCCAGCATCACCAGGTGCCCGGCGTCCGGCACGATGACGAGTTCCGCGTCGGGCAGCAGGTCCGCGATGGCCTCGCTGTGCGAGCTGGGCGTCACAAGGTCCTTGTCCCCGGCCAGGATGAGGACCGGGAGGTCGCGGAAGAGGGGCAGGGCCGCGCTCTTGTCGTGCTCCGCGAAGGCCGGGTAGAACTCGGCGACCACGTCGATCGGGGTGGACTCGATGAGCCGTTCCGCGAACCGCGCGACGGCCGGGTCCACGTCCCGGGAGCCGAAGGAGTACCGCTTGATCAGCCCGGCGAACAGGTCGGCGGTCGCCCGGCGCCCCCGCTCCACCAGCTCCGCCTGCGAGCCGAGCGCCCGCAGCACTCCGGGGAGCACGCGTCGCACGGCGTTGACGCCCATCACGGGCAGCCCGAAGCTGACCTCGTTGAGCCTGCCGCTCGACGTACCGACGAAGGCGACGGCGGCGACCCGGTCGCGGAGCAGGTCCGGGTACTGGTCGGCGAGCGCCATGATCGTCATGCCGCCCATCGAGTGGCCGACGAGGACGAGCGGGCCCTCGGGCGCGGCGGCGTCGATGACGGCCTTGAGGTCGCGGCCGAGCTGGTCGATGCCGACCGGCACCCCTCCCCCGGCGCGGGCCTGGGCGCGGCCGCGCTCGGAGCGGCCATGGCTGCGCTGGTCCCAGTGGACGGTGCGCACGAGGCCGCGCAGGGCGGCGCGCTGGAAGTGCCAGGAGTCCTGGCCGAGGCAGTAGCCGTGGCTGAAGACGACGGTGACGGGGGCGGGCGCCTTGCGGCCGAAGAGGCGGCGCCTGCGGGAGCCCGAGGGGCCGGGGTCCTCGGGCGGATCGACCTCGTCCACCTCGTAGTACAGCTGGGTGCCGTCGTCGGCGGTGGCCCGGCCGGGGGTCCCGCGCAGCGAGCCGTACGGGCCGGTGGCGTCCAGGGCGAGGCGGGCACGCTTTCGCATGCCCCGGCCGACGGTCAGCCGCTCCACGGCGACCCCGGCCGCGGCCCCGGCGGCGAGCACGCCTATGGCGGCGCCGGCGAGGCCCGCCCGGCGCCAGCCGGCCCCCGAAGCGGCCGCCGTCGCCATCACGTCACCCGTGCTGATGTCGCTCACCCGTGCCCCGCTCCTCGTGGGTCGTGTCAGTGGGTCGTGCTCAGTCGGTGCTGTCAGTCGGTCGTGGCGCCCAGGTGGACGCGCGGTACCCGGCCGCCGATCCGGGTGACGATCTCGTACGCGATGGTGCCGGCGGCCTCCGCCCAGTCCTCGGCGCTCGGCTCGCCCCGGTCGCCGGGCCCGAAGAGCACCGCCTCGCTGCCCGCCGCCACCTCGGCGCCGTCCAGGTCCACGACGAACTGGTCCATGGCGACCCGGCCCGCGATCGTCCGCCGCACCCCGCCGACCAGGACCGGGCCCCGGCCGGACGCGTGGCGCGGGATGCCGTCGGCGTAACCGAGGGGCACCAGGGCGAGGGTGGTCTCGCGGGGGGTCGTGTAGTGGTGGCCGTAGCTGATGCCGTGGCCGGCCGGGACCTGCTTGACCAGGGCGACGGACGCGGCGAGCGTCATCACGGGGCGCAGCCCGAAGTCGGCGGCGGTGCCCAGTTCCGGGCTGGGCGAGATGCCGTACATGGCGATCCCGGTCCGCACCAGGTCGAAGTGGGAGTCGGGGACGGTCAGGGTCGCCGGGGAGTTCGCGATGTGCCGCACCTCGGGCTCGATCCCGGCCTTCTCGGCGTACTCCACCATGTCGCGGAAGGTGTCCAGCTGGGCGGTGATCGAGGGGTGGCCGGGCTCGTCGGCGCAGGCGAAGTGGGACCAGAGGCCGGTGACGCGGACGGTGCCCGCGCGCTCGGCGGCGCGGGCGGCGGCGACCAGTTCGGGCCAGTCGGCGGGCTGGCAGCCGGCCCGGCCGAGTCCGGTGTCGGCCTTGAGGTGGATACGGGCGGGCCGCCCGGCCGCCGCGGCGGCCCCGGTGACCTCGCGCAGCGCCCACATCCCGCTGACCGAGACGTCGATGTCGGCCTCGATCGCCTCGCGCCAGGGCCCGCCCGGGGTCCAGAGCCAGCACAGCATCGGGCCGTCGAGCCCGGCGGCGCGCAGGGCCAGGGCCTCCTGCGGGGTCGCGGTGCCCAGCCACGTGGCGCCCGCCTCCCGCGCGGCGCGGGCGCAGGGGACCGCGCCGTGCCCGTAGGCGTCGGCCTTGACCACGGCCATGAGGTGCGCCCCGGCCGCCCGGGCGCGCAGGACGCGCACGTTGGCGCGGAGTGCGGCGAGGTCGATCTCGGCACGGGCTCGCAAGGACGCTGTCTCGTTCATATCGCGCCCAGTTTCTCATTCCCGCCCGTGCGGGCCGGTCCGGCGGGGCGCGTCAGCGGTGGCGCAGCTCGTGTTCCAGGTGGTCGGCGAGGACCGGTACGTGGCTGTGCCCGACGTCCTTGACGGCCGTCACGAGGGTCACCGGGCCGCCCTCGCGGACCAGCCCGGCGAGTTCGTCCACGGCCGCGGACTCCGCCGGACCGGCGAGTTCCGCCCGGTAGCGCTCCACGAAGGTGTCGTAGCGGGTGGCGGAGCGGTCCTCGTGGTACCAGGAGCGCAGTTCGTCGGACGGGGTGAGGTCCTTGAGCCAGCGGTCGATCGCGGCCTTCTCCTTGGACACCCCGCGCGGCCACAGCCGGTCCACCAGGACGCGGGTGCCGTCGCCCTCCTCCACCCCGTCGTACACCCGGCGTACGCGCACGTCACCGCTGCTGCTCACGGCCGGTCACCTCTCCTCGGACGGTCGGCTCTCCTCAGCTTCGCTCAGGCCCGGACGTCCCGCCACGCCCCGGGGATCGCGTCGGCGACGTCCATCGCGGCGACCGGGGAGCCGTCGGCGGCGCGGCGGGCGGCGAGCCCGTGCAGATAGGCCCCGGCCGATGCGGCGTCGAGCGGGGCGAGTCCGGCGGCGAGCAGGGAGCCGGTGAGGCCGGAGAGCACGTCGCCGCTGCCGGCCGTGGCCAGCCACGGGGTGCCGGTCGGGTTGACCCGGACCGGCGTGTCCGGGGTGTCCGTGGCGATGAGGGTGGTCGAGCCCTTGAGCAGCACCGTGGCACCGAACCGCCCGGCCAGTTCCCGTACGGCGGCGAGCCGCCCCGCCTCGACCTCCTCGCGCGCCACGCCGAGCAGCGCGGCGGCCTCCCCGGCGTGCGGGGTGAGGACGGTGGGGGCGGTACGAGCCCGCACCACGTCCGGGTCGAGGAGCCGCAGCCCGTCCGCGTCGACCAGCACCGGCACGTCGGTGGCCAGCACATCGGAGACGGCCGCCACGGCGTCGGTGCCGTCGCCGAGCCCGGGGCCGACGACCCACGCCTGCACCCGCCCGGCCTCCGAGGGGCGGCCCGCGTGGACCAGGGCCTCCGGATGGCGGGCGATGACCGCGTCGCCGCCGGGGCCCGCGTAGCGCACGGCCCCCGCACCGGCGCGCAGCGCCCCGGAGACGGCGAGCACGGCGGCGCCCGGGTAGCGCGCCGATCCGGCGGCGATGCCGACGACACCGCGCCGGTACTTGTCGCTCTCGGCGGCCGGTACGGGGAGCAGCGCGGCCAGGTCCTCGTACTGGAGCGCCTCCAGGTCGGGCACGGCGGGGAGTTCGGGCCCGAGGCCGATGTCCACGAGGCTCAGCGCCCCGGCCCGTTCGGCGGCCGGGTCCACGAGCAGCGCGGGCTTGTACGCGCCGAAGGTGACGGTGGCGTCCGCGCGCACCGCGTCGCCGGTCACCTCGCCGGTGTCCGCCTCGACCCCGCTGGGCAGGTCGACGGCGACGACGGGCGCGCCGTGCGCGGTGTACTTCCGGACCAGCTCGGCGGCCTCGGGGCGCAGTCCGCCGCGTCCGCCGATGCCGGTGATGGCGTCCACGACGAGGTCGATGCGCCCGGCCCAGTCCTCGTGCGCGGTGCTCTCCGCACCGTCGACCACGTGCCCGCCGGCCGCGACCAGAGCCGCGCTGCCGCCCTCGTGGGCCCGCCCCGGGACGACCCGCACGGCGACCACCCCCGCGCCCCGCCGGGCGAGCCGGGCCCCGGCGTACAGGGCGTCACCGCCGTTGGCACCGGTGCCGACGAGGAGGACGACGCGGGAACCGTAAACCCGCCCGACCCGGCGCAACAGCCCCGCACAAACAGCGGCAAGCCCGGCGGCGGCCCGCTGCATCAGCACCCCGTCGGGAAGCCGCGCCATGAGGGCGGCTTCGGCGGCCCGTACGGTGTCAACGCTGTAGGCAGTACGCATGCCTTCAACGTACGCACGTTCAGTGGCGCGCGCAGACCTCAGCCGCATCAAGCCCGTCCGGCGATTGAGGACATCGGCAACGGAACCGAGGACGGGCCGCACATTCAAGCCCGTCCGGCAAGCAGCCTCAACGGCGGCCAGCCAAAATCAAGCCCGTCCGGCGATTGAGGACGGAACCGGCACACCGGAGCACCCGAGGCCACAGCGGCGGAGCCCACGTCACCCCTCCGCGATCACCACCGCGGACGCCACCCCCGCGTCGTGGCTGAGCGACACGTGCCAGCTCTCCACCCCCAACGCGGCGGCGCGAGCCGCCACCGTGCCGCGCACCCGCAACCGCGGCTGCCCGCTCTCCTCCACGTACACCTCGGCATCCGTCCACAGCAGCCCGCCAGGCGCGCCGAGCGCCTTCGCCAGGGCCTCCTTGGCCGCGAACCGGGCGGCCAGCGAGGCGATCCCGCGCCGCTCCCCGCTCGGCAGCAGCAGCTCCGCCTCCACGAACAGCCGCGCAGCGAGTTGCGGCGTACGCTCCAGCGCCGCGTCGAACCGCTCGATCTCCGCCACGTCGATCCCGACCCCGATGATCACGTTCCCACCCTCACTGCTCGTCTCGGCTCACTCCACGGTGACGGACTTCGCCAGGTTGCGCGGCTGGTCCACCTCGTTGCCCCGGGCCGTCGCGAGTTCGCAGGCGAAGACCTGCAACGGCACGGTGGCGACCAGCGGCTGAAGCAGCGTAGGCGTTGCGGGGATGCGGATGAGGTGGTCGGCGTACGGGACGACCTCGTCGTCGCCCTCCTCGGCGATGACGACGGTACGGGCGCCCCGGGCCCGGATCTCCTGGATGTTCGACACGATCTTGCCGTGCAGCACGGACCGCCCGGCCGGGGACGGCACCACGACGACGACGGGCACCCCGTCCTCGATGAGCGCGATCGGCCCGTGCTTCAGCTCACCGGCGGCGAAGCCCTCCGCGTGCATGTACGCGAGTTCCTTGAGCTTCAGCGCGCCTTCGAGGGCGACCGGGAAGCCGACGTGCCGGCCGAGGAAGAGCACGGTGTCGTGGGAGGCGAGCGAACGGGCCAGCTCCCGGACCGGCTCCATGGTCTCCAGGACCCGTTCGACCGAGCCGCTGATCTCGGAGAGCTGCCGGATGACGGTGCGGACCTCGTCGCCCCACTTGGTGCCGCGCACCTGGCCCAGGTAGAGGGCGACGAGGTAGCAGGCGACGAGCTGGGTGAGGAACGCCTTGGTGGAGGCGACGGCGACCTCGGGCCCGGCGTGCGTGTAGAGGACCGCGTCGGACTCGCGCGGGATGGTCGAGCCGTTGGTGTTGCAGATGGCGAGGACCTTCGCGCCCTGCTCGCGGGCGTGCCGCAGGGCCATCAGGGTGTCCATGGTCTCCCCGGACTGCGAGATGGCGACGACCAGGGTGTGCGGGTCCAGGATCGGGTCGCGGTAGCGGAACTCGCTGGCGAGCTCGGTCTCGCAGGGGATGCGGGTCCAGTGCTCGATGGCGTACTTGGCGATCATCCCGGCGTGGTACGCGGTGCCGCAGGCGACGATCACCACCTTGTCGACCTCGCGCAGCTCGCCCCGCGTGATGCGGACCTCGTCCAAGTGGAGGGTGCCCTCGGGGTCGATGCGGCCGAGGAGGGTGTCGGTGACGGCCTTCGGCTGCTCGGCGATCTCCTTGAGCATGAAGGACGCGTACCCGCCCTTCTCGGCGGCCGAGGCGTCCCAGTCCACGTGGTACTCGCGCACCTCGGCGGGCCGGCCGTCGAAGCCGGTGACGAGGACGCCGTCCCGGCGCAGCTCCACCACCTGGTCCTGACCGAGCTCGATCGCGGACCGGGTGTGCTCGATGAACGCGGCGACATCGGAGGCGAGGAAGGACTCGTCGTCCCCGAGCCCCACGACGAGCGGGGAGTTGCGCCGGGCGCCGACCACCACGTCGGGCGCGTCCGCGAAGACCGCGACCAGGGTGAACGCCCCTTCCAGGCGGCGGCACACCTGGCGCATGGCCTCCGCCGGCTCCCCGCTCTGGCTGTACGCCTCGGCGAGGAGGTGGGCCACGGTCTCGGTGTCGGTCTCGGAGATCAGGTCGTGGCCGCGCTCGCCGAGCTCGGCGCGCAGGGCGGCGAAGTTCTCGATGATCCCGTTGTGGACGACGGCGACGCGGCCGGCGTTGTCCAGGTGCGGGTGGGCGTTGGCGTCGGTGGGCCCGCCGTGGGTGGCCCAGCGGGTGTGCCCGATCCCGGCGGTGCCGGCCGGAAGCGGGTGCTCGCTCAGCGCCTTCTCCAGGTTGACCAGCTTCCCGGCCTTCTTGGCGGCGGCGAGCCCGCCGTCGGCGAGGACGGCGATGCCGGCGGAGTCGTACCCCCGGTACTCCAGCCGCTTGAGGCCCGCGACGACGACGTCCTGCGCCGACTGCCCGCCGACGTAACCCACGATTCCGCACATAGTGGTCCCTTCCTGGTCACCAGCCCCTGCTCTTCGCATAATCGCAGAAAACCGGGTCCACCAGCCGATTGAGGACCACGCGCCGCCGCGCCCTCACCCCGCCCGTACGGCCTCCGGCGCGGGTTCCTCGGCCTCCTTCACAGCCACCGGCCGCTCGCCCCTGACCAGCAGCAGCACCGCGACGCCCGCGACGAGGCCCACCGCACCGGCCACCACCGCGGCCGTGTTCAGCCCCGAGGCGAACGCCGTCCGCAGCGCGTGCTCCGGCATCCCGGCGGCCCGCAGCCCCTGCGCACCACCGCCGGCGAGCGCGTGGGACGCCCCGTCGCCCAGGCTGTCCGCCATCCGGGAGGTCAGCACCGTCCCGAGCACGGCGACCCCGAAGGCGTAACCGAGCTGGCGGAAGGTGTTGACCGCGCCGCCCGCCATGCCGGCCCGCTCCGGCGGGACCGCGGCGAGCGCCGCGCCCGCGATGGCCGGCGAGACCAGACCCGTACCGATGCCCGCGAGCGCCAGGCCCGGGATCAGGGCGGGCCAGGAGGAGCCCGCGCCCAGGACCGCCTGGGCGAGGGTGCCGGCGCCGATGAGGGCGAGCCCGATGCCGATGGTGAAGCGCGGCTGCACCCCGTGCAGCAGCCTGCCGCCGGCGGCGGCGACCACGAAGGAGGTCGCGGCGAGCGGCAGGACCGCCAGACCGCCCTGGACCGGGCTGAGTCCGAGGACCGTCTGCAACCAGATCGAGGTGTACGGCAGCACGCCGAACGCCGCCATGTTGAAGGCGAGCGCCCCGGCCATCACCCCGGTGAACGCGGAGGTGCGGAACAGCGACAGGTCGAGCAGCGGGTGCTCGACGCGCAGCTCCACGACGACGAAGCAGACCAGGGCGAGCGCGGCGATCCCGAACGTGGCGAGCGTCTGCCCGGACGCCCAGCCGACGCTCCCCGCCCGGACGACGGCGTACGTGGCCGCCCCGGCGAACACCGCGAAGGCGGCGGTCCCCGCCCAGTCGGTGCGCCGGTCCCGCGCCCCGTGGGACTCGGGCACGGTCCGCAGGGTCAGCCAGATCGCGGCGACGCTCACGGGGAGGTTGACGTAGAAGATCCACCGCCAGCCGGGCCCCTCGGCGAGCAGCCCGCCGACCACGGGCCCGATCGCGGCGGCGCCCCCGGCCACCGCGCCCCAGAGCCCGAGCGCCACGGACCGGTCCTTGCCCCGGTAGACCGAGGCGAGCAGCGGCAGCGTCGTCGCGAACATCGCGGCGGCCCCCACGCCCTGCACGGCGCGCGCCGCCACCAGCAGGCCCGGTGTGGAGGCGAGCCCGCAGGCCAGCGAGGCGGCGGCGAAGAGGACGACGCCGACGACGTGGACCCGGCGCCGGCCGAGCCGGTCGGCCGCCGCGCCTATGCCGAGGAGCAGAGCGGCCAGCGCGAGGGCGTAGCCGTCGATCACCCATTGCAGATCGGAGAGCGAGGCGTCGAGCGCCTTCGCCATGTCGGGCAGTGCCACGATGACGATCGTGACGTCCAGCAGCAGCATGAACGTCCCCAGACAGACCGCGGTGAGCGGCCCCCACTTACGCATGTCCTTGATCCTTCTCCCGTGCGGTTCCGTGTGACCGGCGGCCACCCCCGTACGATCGGACGCGGGCGGCCGGAATCCCCAGCCAGTGACACCCCGGCGCCGGAATCCGACATGGAAGGGGCCTTCGGGAGTGGAATCACCCACCCGGGGCGACGCCCTGGACCTGCGCATCCTGCACGCGCTGGAGCTGGACGCCCGCGCGTCCTTCAGCCGGATCGCGGCCGTCCTCGGCGTCTCCGACCAGACGGTCGCGCGCCGCTTCCGGAGGCTGCGGGCGGAGGGCGGGCTGCGGGTCGTCGGGGTCCGGTGCGCCGCGTCCGACGAGCCGTTCGAGCACTGGCTGCTGCGGGTGCGGTGCGCGCCGGAGGGCGCGACGGCCATCGCGGAGGCCCTGGCCAAGCGCCCCGACACCGCGTGGGTCGGGCTGACCTCGGGCGGCACGGAGGTGACCTGCACGGCCAACGTCCGCAACCGGGGCGACGCGGACGACCTTCTCCTCGGCAAGCTGCCGCGCACCCCGCACATCGTGGACATCCGCGCGCACCAGCTGCTGCACCGGTTCTACGGCGGCCCGAGCGGCTGGCTGCACAAGAGCACCGCGCTGACGGCCGAGGAGACCGCCGCCCTGGCCCCGCCCCCCGACTCCGCCCCGCCCGGCCCGCGGGTCATCACCGCCGACGACGAACCCCTGGTCGCCGCGGTGGAACGGGACGGCCGGGTCACGTACGCCGAACTCCAGAGCGCGACCGGCCTCTCCGAATCGGCGGTCCGCCGCCGCCTGGCCCGGCTGACCGCGTCCGGCGCGCTGTACGTGGACGTGGAGTTCGACGCCGGCTACTTCGGCTTCCGCAACTCCAGCATGCTCTGCGTCACCGCCGCCCCCCGCGCCCTCCACGCGGTGGGCGAGGCGCTCGGGGCCGACCCGGAGGTGGCGTACGCGGCGGCCACCACGGGCCCGTCGAATCTGATGGCGGTCGTGATCACCCGCGATTCCGCCCACTTGTACCGCTACCTCAGCGAGCGCCTGGGCGGCCTGGACGGCGTCGAGCACGTGGAGTCGATGCCGCTGCTGCGCCGGGTGAAGCAGCTGACGTACCGGCAGTTCCGGGGGTAGCGCCCGCCCGGCGACGGGCTCGGGGACCCCTCGGCTCAGGCCCGGCAGGTCTTCGAGAATCTGGTGCGTTGTCGACGTGAAGCGGCCGCCGTCCAGGTGGCCGCGCTCTACCGGCCCGAGCCGCTCATCGAGGTGGAGGCGCTGGCCGTCATTCCCTGGTGACCCGACGAGCCGCCCGGTTCACCCCGCCGCCCCCGGCGACCGCAGCCATCCCCCGGCCCGGGCCACCTCGCCCGCCACGCGCAGGAGTCGGGCGGTGATCGGGCGTCCGCCCCGGCCCCGGGTGAGGAGGTGGAGTTCGATGGCGGCTCCTCCGGTCAGGGGGCGCCAGACCAGGCCCGCCGGCAGGCTCGGGGCGGCCGAGTCGCCGACGACCGAGACCGCGTCGCCCCGGGCGACCGGGGTGTGGCCGGCGTCGAACGTCAGGGGGCGGAGGAGGAGTTCGGGGGTGGCGCCCGCCTCGGCCAGGAGGGCCGTGATCGCGTCGTAGTGGCCGGGGTTGGCCTCGCGCGGGTGGATGAGGAGCGTCTCGGGGGACAGCTCGGCCGGGTCCACGGCGGGGCGCGCCGCGAGGCGGTGGGCGGCGGACATCAGGACGCCCTGCGGTTCCAGCCGTACGAGCGTCCGCACGAGTTCGGGCGTCGGCGGCGGGCAGCGGACCAGGCCCGCGTCGAGGGTGCCGTCGGCGACGCCGGACAGGATCTCGGCGGTGGCCAGCAGCCGGGTGTCGGCGGTGATGGCGGGCAGCCGCTCCGCCAGGGCGGCGAGGATCGCGGGGGCCGTCTCGTAACTCGTACTCATGCTGTAGCCGAGCACCAGCGTGCCGCTCTCGCCGCCGGCGAAGCCGCGCACCTCGCGCCAGAGGCGGTCCGCCTCCTCGCTGAGGGCCGCGCCGCGCTCCATCAACAGCCGCCCGGCCTCCGTGGGTTCGACGGAGTGCGTCGTGCGGTCCAGGAGGCGTACGCCCAACTCCCGCTCCAGCTCCCGGATCTGGCGGCTGAGCGCGGGCTGCGCGATGTGCAGGCGCTCGGCGGCGCGGGTGAAGTTGCGCTCCTCCGCCACGGCCAGGAAATAGCGGAGGCGCCGTAGATCCGACATGCCGAACAGCATATGAGCTGCGGTGATGCCGGACGGTTCTGAAGCGATCGGAAACAGGTCTTTCCCTGCGCGGGCCCGGTCTCCGTAGCGTTCAGGCATCGGAGAAAAGCAGTCACGAAAGGACTTGCGACCATGAGCAGCACCCCCAAGGACATCGTCCTCGACTACATGAAGACCCTCGCCGCGGGCGACATGGACCGGCTGAGGGCGTTCTTCGACGCCGATACCACCTGGACGCTCGCCGGTGACCTGCCCGTCTCGGGCACCTGGACCGGCCCGGACGAGATCTTCGACGAGTTCGTGGCGACGATGACCGCCCGGCTGGTGCCGGAGACCGTGGAGATGGAGTTCCTGGGCGTGATCGCGGAGGGCGAGCGGGTCCTCGCGGAGTGGAAGACGCGCGGGCTCACCCGGAAGGGCGGCCGGTACGACCAGCACTGCCTGGCCGTGTTCACCGTGCGCGACGGCCGCATCGCCGCCGTCCGGGAGCACTTCGACACCCTGCACGCCCACAACGTCGTCTTCGCCTGAAAAGCTGAGGAGCTGAGGAACCCGCCATGCGCGCACAACTTCCCGCCCCCGCAGCGGGCGGCACGGTCCACATCGACGAGGCCCCCGAGCCCGAACCCGCCGCCGACGAGGCCCTGGTCGCGGTCGAGGCGTACTCGGTCAACCGGGGCGAGACCTTCCAGCTCGACGGGCAGCTGGACCGCCGGTGGCCCGGCTGGCGGCCCGGCAAGGACGTCGCCGGCACGGTCGTACGGGCCGCCGCCGACGGCACCGGACCGGCCGCCGGGACCCGCGTCGTCGCCCACCCGCCCGCGTACGGCTGGGCCGAGCGCGTCGCCGTCCCGGTGCACAGCCTCGCCGCGCTCCCCGACAGCGTCGACGCGGTGACGGCGGCGGCCCTCCCGCTGGCCGGGATCACCGCACTGCGCCTGCTGCGCGCGGCGGGCCCGGTGGCGGGGCGGCGGGTCCTGCTCACCGGGGCGAGCGGGGGCGTCGGCCACTACGTCACGGAGCTGGCGGCCTCCTCGGGCGCGGCGGTGACGGCGGTCAGCGCGACCCGGGAGCGCGGGGCGCGGCTGCTGGAGCTGGGGGCCGAGGCGGTGGTGACCTCGCCCAAGGAGGCGGAGGGCCCGTTCGACGTGGTCCTGGAGTCGGTGGGCGGGGACTCGCTGCCGGCCGCGCTGGCCCGGCTGGCCCCGGGCGGCCTCCTGGTCTGGTTCGGCCAGGCGAGCCGCACCCCGGTCACGCTGGACTTCTTCGACTTCTTCAAGGGCCCGGCCCAGGCCCGTATCGCCCACTTCGACTACACCCTCGCCGACACCACGTACGCGGCCGAACTCGCCACCCTGGTACGGCTGGTGGCGGGCGGGCGGCTGCACCCGGAGATAGGCTCGGTCCGCGACTGGTCGCGCACCGGGGACGCCATCACGGACATCCGGGCGCGCCGGGTGCGGGGGAACGCGGTCCTTACGGTGGGATGAGAAATCGGGACGCTGTACGGCGATGAGTCCGGGCCTCCCGAGGAGTCACCCCTTGCGATGTCACCCATTCACCGGGAGAGAGCACCCATGACTCAACTGCTGAAGGTCCAGAACTTCACCGTCTCCGCCGACGGAGTCGCCTGCGGGGAGAACCAGACCCTGGAGCGGCCCTTCGGCCATGTCGACCCGGGGCAGCTGTTCTCCTGGGCCGGGGCGACGGCGAGCTGGCCCAACCGGACCGACCCGGGCGGCAGCCGGGGCCTGGACGACTACATGACGCGGGACTTCTCGCACAACATCGGCGCCGAGATCATGGGCCGCAACAAGTTCACTCCGCAGCGCGGCCCGTGGGAGAACCACGAGTGGCAGGGCTGGTGGGGCGACGAGCCGCCGTTCCACACCCCGGTGTTCGTTCTGACGCACCACGAGCGGCCCTCCTTCACGCTCTCCGACACGACCTTCCACTTCGTGGCCGGCGAGCCCGCCGAGGTCCTGGCCCAGGCCCGGGAGGCCGCGCAGGGCAAGGACGTCCGGCTCGGCGGCGGGGTCTCCACCATCAGGGAGTTCCTGGACGCCGACCTGGTGGACACCCTGCACGTGGCGGTGTCCCCGGTGAAGTTCGGGACGGGCATGCGCCTGTGGGACTCCCCGGACGACCTCCGCGACCGGTTCCACCTGGACGTCGTGCCGAGCCCGAGCGGGGTGACGCACCACCTGTTCTGGCGGAAGTAGCCCCCCGAGCCGTGCGGGGAGGCAGGACGTTGCATGATCATGCGAGATGATGCATAATCTTCCTATGTCCAAGGTCCTCACCTCCCTGCCCACCGGCGAACGCGTCGGCATCGCCTTCTCGGGCGGCCTCGACACCTCGGTCGCGGTCGCGTGGATGCGCGACAAGGGTGCCGTCCCGTGCACCTACACCGCCGACATCGGCCAGTACGACGAGCCCGACATCGCCTCGGTCCCGGGTCGCGCCCAGGCGTACGGCGCCGAGCTCGCCCGCCTGGTCGACTGCCGCGCCGCACTCGTGGAGGAGGGCCTGGCCGCGCTGACGTGCGGGGCGTTCCACATCCGCTCGGGCGGCCGGGCGTACTTCAACACGACGCCGCTGGGCCGCGCGGTCACCGGCACGCTCCTGGTCCGGGCGATGCTGGAGGACGACGTCCAGATCTGGGGCGACGGCTCCACGTTCAAGGGCAACGACATCGAGCGGTTCTACCGCTACGGCCTGCTGGCCAACCCACACCTGCGCATCTACAAGCCCTGGCTGGACGCCGAGTTCGTGACGGAGCTCGGCGGCCGCAAGGAGATGTCGGAGTGGCTGGTCGCCCACGGCCTGCCCTACCGGGACAGCACCGAGAAGGCGTACTCCACGGATGCCAACATCTGGGGCGCCACCCACGAGGCCAAGACGCTGGAGCACCTGAACACCGGTGTGGAGACCGTCGAGCCGATCATGGGCGTGCGGTTCTGGGACCCGTCGGTCGAGATCGAGACCGAGGACGTCACGATCGGCTTCGACCAGGGCCGCCCGGTCACGATCAACGGCGAGAAGTTCGAGACCGCCGTCGACCTGGTCCTGAAGGCGAACGCCATCGGCGGCCGCCACGGCATGGGCATGTCCGACCAGATCGAGAACCGGATCATCGAGGCCAAGAGCCGGGGCATCTACGAGGCCCCCGGCATGGCCCTGCTGCACGCCGCGTACGAGCGCCTGGTCAACGCCATCCACAACGAGGACACCCTCGCCCAGTACCACAACGAGGGCCGCCGCCTCGGCCGGCTGATGTACGAGGGCCGCTGGCTGGACCCGCAGGCGCTGATGGTCCGCGAGTCGATCCAGCGCTGGGTCGGTACGGCCGTCACCGGCGAGGTCACCCTGCGGCTGCGGCGCGGCGAGGACTACTCGCTCCTCGACACCACGGGCCCGGCCTTCAGCTACCACCCGGACAAGCTGTCCATGGAGCGCACCGAGGACTCCGCCTTCGGCCCGGTCGACCGCATCGGCCAGCTCACCATGCGGAACCTGGACATCGCGGACTCCCGCGCCAAGCTGGAGCAGTACGCCGGCCTCGGCATGATCGGCACCGCGAACCCGGCCATCGGCGCGGCCCAGGCCGCCGCCACCGGCCTGATCGGCCAGCTCCCCGAGGGCGGCGCCGAGGCCATCGCCTCGCGCGGCGAGGTCTCGGACCAGGACGAGATGCTGGACCGCGCGGCGATGGAGTCCGGCACGGACTAGTCGCCACGGCGCGTACGACGAAAGGGCCGGGCACCCCTGGGGCGCCCGGCCCTTTCGTACGCCCCTCCCCCACGTGACCGAGCCCACTCTCCGCCCCGTTCGTACTCCCGTCGAACTCCCGCAACAATGTTCCCGTGATCACTTCGCCGACCCGGAGCACGAACCGACGCGCCGAGCACGCCGCGACGCCGTACGTCGACCTCTCCCGGGCGGAGTGGAGCGCGCTGCGCGACAAGACGCCGCTGCCGCTGACCGCCGAGGAGGTGGAGCGGCTGCGCGGGCTCGGCGACGTCATCGATCTCGACGAGGTGCGGGACGTCTACCTGCCGCTCTCGCGGCTGCTGAACCTGTACGTGCAGGCCACCTCAGGGCTGCGCGGCGCGCTCAACACCTTCCTCGGCGACGCGGGCAACGGGCAGGGAGCGCAGCGCGGCACCCCGTTCGTCATAGGCGTCGCGGGCAGTGTCGCCGTCGGCAAGTCCACCACCGCGCGCATCCTCCGCGCGCTGCTGGCCCGCTGGCCCGAGCACCCCCGGGTCGAGCTGGTCACCACCGACGGGTTCCTGCTGCCGATGAAGGAGCTCCACGCGCGCGGACTGATGTCCCGCAAGGGGTTCCCGGAGTCGTACGACCGGCGCGCCCTCACCCGTTTCGTCGCCGACATCAAGGCGGGCAAGGACGAGGTCACCGCCCCGGTGTACTCGCACCTGATCTACGACATCGTGCCCGGCGAACAGCTCACCGTGCGCCGCCCGGACATCCTCATCGTGGAGGGGCTGAACGTCCTCCAGCCCGCCCTGCCCGGCAAGGACGGCCGCACCAGGGTCGGGCTCGCCGACTACTTCGACTTCAGCGTGTACGTGGACGCCAAGCCGGAGGACATCGAGACCTGGTACCTCAACCGCTTCCGGAAGCTGCGCGAGACGGCGTTCCAGGACCCGTCCTCGTACTTCCGCAAGTACACCCAGGTCTCCGAGGCCGAGGCGATGGAGTACGCGGCCACCATGTGGCGCACCATCAACCGGCCGAACCTCGTGGAGAACGTGGCGCCGACGCGCGGACGTGCCACGCTGGTGCTGCGCAAGGGGCCCGACCACAAGGTCCAGCGGCTGTCGCTGCGCAAGCTCTGAACCGGGAAGGGTCCGCCCCGTGCTGCATCTGCGCCTGCTCGTCCCCGCCGACCGCACGGACGAGGTGACGGACCTGCTGGAACGGACCGTCGGCACCGCGCACCTCGCGGTGCTGCCGGGCGTCGCGCGCGACCCGGTGGGCGACATCGTGCTGTGCGACGTGGCGCGCGAGGCGGGCGACGAGCTGATCGCCGAGCTGCGCAGGATCGGGCTCGACGAGTTCGGCGCGATCACCGTGGAGAACATGGACCTGACGCTCTCCGCGCGCGCCGACCGCGCGGAGGAGGCGGCGCCGGGCGAGGGATCGGACGCGGTGCTCTGGGAGGAGCTGGTCGAGGCCACGCACGACGACTCGACGTTCAGCGCCACCTATGTCGCGTTCCTCGCGGTGGCGACGATGCTCGCGGCCTGCGGGGTGATGCTCGACAACGCGATCCTGATCGTGGGCGCGATGGCGGTGGGCCCCGAGTTCGGGCCGCTCGCCGGGATCTCGACGGCGCTGGTGCAGCGCGCCCCGCGCCTGGTGGGGCGCTCGCTGATCGCGCTGATCGGCGGGTTCGCCGCGGCGATGCTGCTGACAGTGGGCTTCGCCTGGCTGATGGACGCCTTCGGGCTGTTCGACATGGCGATGATCGAGGGGAAGCGGCCCAACACCGCGTTCGTCTGGCAGCCGGACTGGATGTCGTTCGTCGTGGCGTTCCTCGCCGGCATCGCGGGGACGCTCTCGCTGACCTCGGCGAAGTCCGGCGCGCTCATCGGGGTCGCGATCTCGGTGACCACCGTGCCGGCGGCCGCCAACGCGGCGGTGGCCTTCAGCTACCGGGACTACGGCCAGATGACCGGGTCCGTCCAGCAGCTGCTGGCGAACCTCGGCGGGATCGTGGCGGCGGGCACGCTGACGCTGCTGGTGCAGAAGGCGCTGTGGCGGACGACCCGCCGCCACCAGCGGGCCCACCAGCGCGCCCACACGAAGCCCACGGCACCGACGCGCTGAGAACGGACCACGGGAGGGGCGGGCGCCCGCAAGAACGCCCGCCCCTCCCCCGGACTGCTAGCCCAGCGCCGACTTCACTACGTCCGCCAGCTGCCCCGCCACCGTGCGGGCCTGCTCGATGTCCGCCGCCTCGACCATGACCCGCACCAGCGGCTCCGTGCCCGAGGGGCGCAGCAGCACGCGGCCGGTGTGGCCCAGCTCGCGCTCGGCCTCCGCGACGGCGGCGGCCACGTCCTGCGAGGTGTGCACGCGGGACTTGTCCACGTCCGGGACGTTGACCAGGACCTGCGGCAGGCGCTCCATGACCCCGGCCAGCTCGGCGAGCGAGCGGCCCGTGGCGGCGACCCGGGCCGCGAGCATCAGGCCGGTCAGGGTGCCGTCGCCGGTCGTGGCGTGGTCCAGGACGATGACGTGGCCGGACTGCTCGCCGCCCAGCGCGTAGCCCTCGGCCTTCATGGACTCCAGGACGTAGCGGTCGCCGACGGCCGTCTGGACGAGCTGGATGCCCTCGCGCTCCATGGCCAGCTTGAAGCCGAGGTTCGACATCACGGTGCCGACCACGGTGTCCCGGCGCAGCTGTCCGGCCTCGCGCATGGCGAGGGCCAGCACGGCGAGGATCTGGTCGCCGTCGACCTCCTGGCCCGCCGCGTCCACGGCCAGGCAGCGGTCGGCGTCGCCGTCGTGCGCGATGCCCAGGTCCGCGCCGTGCTCGACGACGGCGGCGCGCAGCAGCTCCAGGTGGGTGGAGCCGCAGCCGTCGTTGATGTTCAGCCCGTCCGGCTCGGCGCCGATCGTGACGACCTCGGCCCCGGCGCGGGCGAACGCCTCGGGCGAGACGCGGGCGGCGGCGCCGTGCGCCTCGTCCAGGACGACCTTCAGGCCGTCGAGGCGGTTCGGGAGGACGCCGATGAGGTGGGCGACGTACCGGTCGAAGCCCTCCACGTAGTCCGTGACGCGGCCGACGCCGGCGCCGGTGGGGCGGGTCCACGGCTCACCGGTGCGGTGCTGCTCGTAGACCGTCTCGATGCGGTCCTCCAGCTCGTCGGCGAGCTTGTGGCCGCCCCGGGCGAAGAACTTGACACCGTTGTCCGGCATGGCGTTGTGGCTGGCGGAGAGCATGACCCCGATGTCGGCGCCGAGCGCGCCGGTCAGGTAGGCCACGGCCGGGGTCGGCAGCACGCCGACGCGCAGGATGTCGACGCCCGCGCTCGCCAGGCCGGCCACGACGGCGGCCTCCAGGAACTCTCCGGAGGCGCGTGGGTCACGGCCCACCACGGCCGTCGGCCGATGGCCCTCGAAGGTGCCCGCCTCGGCCAGTACGTGTGCCGCGGCCACCGAGAGACCGAGCGCGAGCTCGGCCGTCAGGTCCG
This sequence comes from Streptomyces sp. NPDC097595, assembly GCF_044761525.1. Classification (NCBI taxonomy): domain Bacteria; kingdom Bacillati; phylum Actinomycetota; class Actinomycetes; order Kitasatosporales; family Streptomycetaceae; genus Streptomyces; species Streptomyces sp. NPDC097595. The sequence goes on from NZ_JBIWCN010000004.1 coordinate 157,740, forward strand.
CATTGGCGACACCGCGCACGCCGTCCGTGCCGAAGAGTCGTCCCACTGGTGTCCTCCGAAAGTGCTCCGAAACGCAAAAGATCAGATCATGCAACCAACAAGCCTATGAACGCCTTATGCCGTTATATGCCCGAGGATGTCGATAAACGAACGCCCCGGCAGCACGAGAGGTGCCGCCGGGGCGAACGGTAACGCGGATGAGCAGGCGGTTTAGCGCTTGCTGTACTGCGGGGCCTTGCGGGCCTTCTTGAGACCGGCCTTCTTGCGCTCGACCGCACGGTCGTCGCGGGAGAGGAAGCCGGCCTTCTTCAGGGTCGCGCGGTTGTTGTCCACGTCCGCCTCGTTCAGCGCGCGGGCCACGCCCAGGCGCAGGGCGCCGGCCTGACCCGAGACGCCGCCACCCGCGATGCGGGCGATGACGTCGTAACGGCCGTCGAGCTCGAGCACCTTGAAGGGCTCGTTGACTTCCTGCTGGTGCACCTTGTTCGGGAAGTAGCTCTCGAGGGTGCGACCGTTGATCTTCCACTTGCCGGTGCCCGGAACGATCCGGACGCGGGCGATGGCGTTCTTGCGACGGCCAAGGCCGGCGGCGGGCTGCGGGTCGCCGAAGCGGCCGGCGAGCGACTCGGAGGTGTACTCACCCTCGACGGGGACCTCGGACTCGAAGGTGGTCACCTCGGCGAAGGTCTCCTCGCCCTCGGTGCCCTCGACGGTCTCAACAGTGGTCTCGGCCACGATTCTCCTCAGATCTTTCTTTATGTCTTTGGGGGGAGGCCGGAACTACTGCGCGACCTGGGTGATCTCGTACGGGACCGGCTGCTGCGCAGCGTGCGGGTGCTGGTCGCCCGCGTAGACCTTCAGCTTCGAGATCATCTGGCGGCCCAGGGAGTTCTTGGGGATCATGCCCTTGATGGCCTTCTCGACGGCCTTCTCGGGGTTGTTCGCGAGCAGGTCGTCGTAGCGCACGGAGCGCAGACCGCCCGGGAACCCGGAGTGGCGGTACGCCATCTTCTGGGTCCGCTTGTTGCCGGACAGGTGAACCTTGTCGGCGTTGATGATGATGACGAAGTCGCCCATGTCCATGTGGGGGGCGTAGATCGCCTTGTGCTTGCCTCGCAGGAGGTTCGCAGCCGTGGTGGCGAGACGGCCCAGGACGACGTCCTGCGCGTCAATGATGTGCCACTGGCGAGTCACATCGCCGGGCTTGGGGCTGTACGTACGCACTTCGTAGCCTTCGCTTCTTCAGTGGATGGGGTCCAGACACACGACACCTCTGAAGCGATCATGCAGCTGGGGCACGCAATGCCGGGGCGATGCCCGTATGCGAGCCACTGGTAACTGCTCCAGAGAACCTGCGCAAGGGCTCTGCGCGTCATGAAGACGCAGCCCATACGCATAACAAAGGTCGAGACTACCCGTCCGGCCCCGGACGGGTCAAAACGCGCCCCCCTACCGCGCCCGCTCGACCCGCCGCTCGTCCCACACCGGCTCCGTCGTCTCGCGGACGACCCCGTCCGAGCCGAAGACCAGGTACCGGTCGAAGCTCTTGGCGAACCACCGGTCGTGCGTCACCGCGAGCACCGTGCCGTCGTACGCCTCCAGCCCGTCCTGCAACGCCTCCGCCGACTCCAGGTCCAGGTTGTCCGTCGGCTCGTCCAGCAGCAGCGCGGTCGTGCCGGACAGCTCCAGGAGCAGGATCTGGAACCGGGCCTGCTGCCCGCCGGACAGCTTCTCGAACGGCTGGTCGCCCTGCCGCTCCAGCTCGTAGCGGCGCAGTACGGACATCGCCCCGCCCCGGTCCTTCGCGTGCCCGGTCCACAGGATGTCGACCAGCGTGCGGCCCAGCAGCTCCGGGTGCGCGTGGGTCTGCGCGAAGTGCCCGGGGACCACCCGCGCACCGAGCTTCCACTCCCCCGTGTGCGCGACGGGCTCGCCCGCCAGGAGCCGCAGGAAGTGGGACTTGCCGGACCCGTTGGAGCCGAGGACCGCGACCCGTTCCCCGTAGAAGACCTCCAGGTCGAACGGTTTCATCAGGCCGGTCAGCTCCAGGCCCTCGCAGGTCACCGCGCGCACCCCGGTGCGGCCGCCGCGCAGCCGCATCCGGATGTCCTGCTCGCGCGGCGGCTCGGGCGGCGGGCCCGCCTCCTCGAACTTCCGGAACCGGGTCTGCATCGCGTGGTAGCGGCTCGCCATGTCGGGGCTGATCGCCGCCTGCTGGCGCAGCCGGTGCACGAGCGCCTTCAGCCGTTTGTGCTCCTCCTCCCAGCGCCGCAGCAGCTCCTCGAAGCGGGCGAACCGCTCCTTGCGGGCCTGGTGGTACGTGTCGAAGCCGCCGCCGTGCACCCAGACGTCGCTGCCGGCCGGGCCGGGCTCCACGCTGACGATCTTCTGCGCGGCGCGGGACAGCAGCTCCCGGTCGTGGGAGACGAAGAGGACGGTCTTACGGGTCTCCCTCAGCCGCTCCTCCAGCCACCGCTTGCCGGGCACGTCCAGATAGTTGTCCGGCTCGTCCAGGAGCAGCACCTCGTCGGGGCCCCGCAGCAGGGCCTCCAGGACCAGCCGCTTCTGCTCACCACCGGAGAGCGTGCGCACCTCGCGCCACTGCGCCTTCTCGTACGGGACGCCGAGCGCGGCCATGGTGCACATGTCCCACACCGTCTCGGCCTCGTAGCCGCGCGCCTCCGCCCAGTCGCTCAGCGCCTGCGCGTACGCCATCTGCGCGGCCTCGTCGTCCACGGTGAGGATGCGCTCCTCGGCCCGGTCGACGGCGAGCGCGGCCTCCCGGATACGCGGCTGCGCGACGGAGACCAGCAGGTCGCGGACGGTGCGCTCGTCGCGGACCGAGCCGACGAACTGGCGCATCACGCCGAGCCCGCCGCTCACCGACACCGAGCCGCCGTGCGGCTGGAGCTCCCCGGCGAGCAGCCGCAGCAGCGTGGTCTTGCCGGCGCCGTTCGCCCCGACGAGGGCGACGACGGCACCGTCGGCCACCCGGAACGAGGCATCGCCGAGCAGCACCCGCCCGTCCGGAAGGTAGTACTCAAGGTGGCCCGCTTCGAGATGTCCCATGCAGAGCATTGTCACGGGCGCCGGAGGGTTGGCCCAACCGGATTACGCGGCGTCTAGGCCCTGTCGTCACATTCCCGTCGTCCGCCCGGAGGGCGGGCCGGGCGGCGTCAGGTGCATCCCCAAGTTCTCGGCTTCGCTCGAACAGGGGAGACCCCACTTCTCGGCGTGCCGGCCCCAGACCCCTGTACTGGATGTACTGGGGTCTGGGGCCGGTGCGGCGAGAGTGCGTGCATGGCGTCGCCCGGCAGACGGGAATGTGACGACAGGGCCTAGGATGCGCGGCATGAGTTTTGGGGACGGGGGGCCCTCCGAGGGGCCCGGGAACGGCGGCACTCCCGACTGGGAGGCGCTGGCCGATGCCTCCGCGGCCCGGGCCCGGCGCAAGAAGTGGCTGCTGATCGGCGGCGGCGCCCTCGCCACGGCAGCCGTCGCCGCGGTCGTGGCGACGGCGGTGATCTCCGCGAACGGCTCCGGCTCAGGCAACCGGGCCGGGAAGCACGCCAGCGAGCTGCCCACGGCGGACGACCTGCCGACCGAGCTCCCCGCGCCCGAGCCGTCCTTCTCGTCGGTGGCGCCCCCGCCCCCGCCGGACCCCCGGGACTACATCGCCGACGTGAAGAAGGACCGGCTGCCGGTCGACGTCGACGCCTTCTTCCCCGACGACAAGCTGACCGCCGGAGGCCGTACGTACGCCAGGGGCGCGACCCACCGCACCAAGCAGTGCGCGGCGACCACCCAGGGCGCGCTGGGCGCGGTCCTCACCGCCAACGGCTGCGACCAGGTCATCCGGGCCACGTACAGCCGGGACGGCGTGGCGGTCACCGTCGGCATCGCGGTCTTCGACACGGAGGCCCAGGCGAAACGCACCGCGCAGCTGGCGACCGGCGGGCTGGCCTCGCTGAGCGGGTCGGGCGTCCCGGTCTTCTGCCGCGACGGCGTGATCTGCCGCCGCACCGCGAACTCGTACGGCCGGTACGCGTACTTCACGGTCGGCGGCTTCACGGACGGCCGCAACGCCACCAAGGCCGACAAGGACGTCTACACGACCGGCGACGACCTGACGGACTACACGTTCCGCCGCATCCGCCACCGCGGCGAGGTCCAGGCATCGGCCGCCGCCGACATCACGACCACCTAGGGAGGTGTCTTGCCGGTCAGGGCCGGCAAGACACCCCCTAGCAGCAGCCCGCCCCCGGCAGCGTCCGCACATTGCGCGCCTCCACCGCACGCGCCGCCAGCAGCTCGTCCGCCGGGTACGCGACCTCCTCCAGCGTCAGCCCGTGCGGGCGCACCACGTGCACCCCTGGGTCGCGCACGGCGGCGGCCAGCACCTCGGCCGGCCAGGGGTCGGGGCGCCGCCCGTCGCCGACGAAGAGCATCGCCCCGACGAGGGCGCGCACCATGTTGTGGCAGAAGGCGTCCGCCTGCACGGTCCCGGTGATGATCCCGGTCTCCGCGTCGCGCACCCAGTGCAGCTTCTGGAGCGTCCGGATCGTCGTCGCGCCCTCGCGCTTCTTGCAGTACGCCGCGAAGTCGTGCTCCCCGGTCATCCGCGCCGCGGCGGCGTTCATCGCGGCCACGTCCAGCGGCCGGTCGTGCCAGAGCACATGGCCCCGGACGAGGGGGTCGACGCCGCCGGGGCGGTCGGCGACGCGGTACGCGTACCGGCGCCACAGGGCGGAGAACCGGGCGTTGAACCCTGGCGCCGCCTCCGCGATCCGCCAGACCCGCACATCGGGGGCCATCCGCCCGGCGAGCCGCCTCAGCAGCTTCTCGGCGTGCTCGGCCCACACCTCGTCCGGCAGGTCGACATGGGCGACCTGGCCCCGGGCGTGCACCCCGGCATCCGTGCGGCCGGCCACCGTCAGGTCGTACGTGCGTGAGGAGCGGGTCACGGTCCGCAGCGCGTCCTCGATCTCGCCCTGGACCGTCCGCCGCGCGGTCTGCTTCGCCCAGCCCGAGAAGTCCTTGCCGTCATAGGCCAGGTCCAGCCGTACCCGTACGAAACCGGGCTCCACCTCGTCACTCACCAGCGCATCCTCTCAAGATCCCGCACAGCCGAACGGGCCCGCACCGCCCCGGAGGGTGATGCGGACCCGTTCAGTGGTTCCGGAACGCTCAGGCGTCCTGCGCGTCCTCGACGGACTCGACCGGGGTCTCGTCCTTCTTGGCCGCGTCTTCCTTGACCGCACGCTTGGTGGCGGCCTCGGCCTCACCGGTGGCCTGCTGCGCCACGGTCAGCGCCTCGACCAGCTCGATGACGGCCATCGGGGCGTTGTCGCCACGACGGTTGCCGATCTTGGTGATGCGGGTGTAACCACCGGGGCGGTTCTCGTAGCGCGGGGCGATCTCGGTGAAGAGCGTGTGGACGATGCCCTTGTCCGTGATCGACTCCAGCACCAGGCGACGGTTGTGGATGTCGCCCTTCTTCGCCTTGGTGATGAAACGCTCCGCGACCGGACGCAGGCGACGCGCCTTGGCCTCGGTCGTGGTGATGCGGCCGTGCTCGAACAGCGACTTCGCGAGGTTGTTGAGAAGAAGCTTCTCGTGCGCGGCGCTGCCGCCCAGACGGGCACCCTTGGCGGGCTTCGGCATGGGTTTTCTCCTTGTGTGCTGCACCGGCCGTATCAGGTACCGATGTCAGTTCCCACGCGGCGGCCGCCGCGCGGAAGTGTGAAAACGCCGTCCGCACTGGACATCGGGCATCAGCCCAATTCAAGCCCGTCCGGCGATTGAGGACAAAAGCCCTCACCCGGACCGGGGCACCCACACGGGCACCCCAGCCGGGAGGCGACTCAGTACTGCTCGGTCTCCACGAAACCCGCGTCCGCGTCGTCGTCGGCGCCAAAGGCGTCCGCGGCGGCGGTGGGGTCGAAGCCGGGAGGCGAGTCCTTCAGCGCCAGGCCCATACCGGCCAGCTTCGCCTTGACCTCGTCGATCGACTTCGCACCGAAGTTGCGGATGTCGAGCAGGTCCGCCTCGGAGCGGGCCACCAGCTCGCCCACCGAGTGGATGCCCTCGCGCTTGAGGCAGTTGTACGAGCGGACCGTGAGCTCCAGCTCCTCGATCGGCAGCGCCAGGTCCGCCGCGAGCGCGGCGTCCGTCGGCGACGGGCCCATGTCGATGCCCTCGGCGTCGATGTTGAGCTCGCGCGCCAGACCGAACAGCTCGACCAGGGTCTTACCGGCCGAAGCCATCGCGTCACGCGGACGCATGGCCTGCTTGGTCTCGACGTCGACGATCAGCTTGTCGAAGTCGGTGCGCTGCTCGACACGGGTCGCCTCGACCTTGTACGTGACCTTGAGCACCGGCGAGTAGATGGAGTCGACCGGGATACGGCCGATCTCCTGGCCCACCTGCTTGTTCTGGACGGCGGAGACGTAGCCGCGACCGCGCTCGACGGTCAGCTCCATCTCCAGCTTGCCCTTGCCGTTCAGCGTGGCGAGGACGAGGTCCGGGTTGTGCACCTCGACACCGGCCGGCGGAGCGATGTCCGCGGCGGTGACCAGGCCGGGGCCCTGCTTGCGCAGGTACATCACGACGGGCTCGTCGTGCTCCGAGGAGACGACCAGCTGCTTGATGTTGAGGATGAGGTCGGTCACGTCCTCCTTGACGCCCGGCACGGTGGTGAACTCGTGCAGGACACCGTCGATGCGGATGCTCGTGACAGCGGCACCCGGGATCGAGGAGAGGAGCGTGCGGCGCAGGGAGTTGCCGAGCGTGTAGCCGAAGCCCGGCTCCAGCGGCTCGATGACGAAGCGCGAACGGAATTCGTCGACGACCTCTTCGGTCAGCGACGGACGCTGAGCGATAAGCATGCTGTGATCCTTCAGTCGGGGGCACCCACTATTTGATGCCCGACAGATGTAACAAGGGTACGGGCGGTACGCCCCCGAAGAGGTGTACCGCCCGGACCCGGCGCTACTGGCGCACGGCCGTCACCGGCCGTGACGACTCAGACGCGGCGACGCTTCGGCGGACGGCAGCCGTTGTGCGGCGTCGGGGTGACGTCCTGGATCGAGCCGACCTCAAGGCCGGTGGCCTGGAGGGAGCGGATCGCGGTCTCGCGGCCGGAGCCCGGACCCTTCACGAAGACGTCGACCTTGCGCATGCCGTGCTCCTGCGCGCGGCGGGCGGCCGACTCGGCGGCCATCTGCGCGGCGAAGGGGGTGGACTTGCGCGAGCCCTTGAAGCCGACGTGGCCGGCGGAGGCCCAGGAGATCACGTTGCCCGAGGGGTCCGTGATCGAGACGATCGTGTTGTTGAACGTGCTCTTGATGTGCGCGTGGCCGTGAGCGACGTTCTTCTTTTCCTTGCGACGCACCTTCTTGGCTGCGCCCTGACGACCCTTGGGGGGCATGTCTTGACTCCAGATGGAGAGGGGAGGTGATCGGTCCTACAGCGAAGACCGCTGGTTGCTGCGGAGGCCGGGAAGCCGGTCGCCCGCAGTGCGTCCGCTGAGGACTACTTCTTGCCGGGCTTCTTCTTGCCGGCGATCGCGCGACGCGGACCCTTGCGGGTACGGGCGTTGGTGCTGGTGCGCTGGCCGTGGACCGGCAGACCGCGACGGTGACGGAGACCCTGGTAGCAGCCGATCTCGACCTTGCGGCGGATGTCGGCCTGGATCTCGCGGCGGAGGTCACCCTCGGTGCGGAGGTTGGCGTCCACGTACTCGCGGATCTTGACCAGGTCCTCTTCGGCCAGGTCGCGAACGCGGGTGTTCGGGTTCACGCCGGAGGCGGCGAGGATCTCCTTGGACCGGGTGCGCCCGATACCGAAGACGTAGGTGAGGGCAACCTCCACGCGCTTTTCGCGCGGGATGTCAACACCTGAAACGCGTGCCATTCAATGGCTCCAGTTGTTAAGTCGGGGGTCTTCCGCAGAACCACTCCCGGCCGCCGACCCCTCGCTGGGAGAGGTGGTACGTCCGGGTCCCCGGCCCCCGCCGGAGGTGTCGTCAGCCGCGGCTTGGACGGGCTCTGCGTATGTACGTATTACGTGCGTCGCGCGAACTGCGAGATGCAGGGGGTCGTGCGTCAGCCCTGGCGCTGCTTGTGGCGCAGGTTGTCGCAGATGACCATGACCCGGCCGTGACGGCGGATCACCTTGCACTTGTCGCAGATCTTCTTGACGCTCGGCTTGACCTTCATGGGATGTCAGGTTCTCCGGGTCAGTGCCCACGCCCGCACGGGTGCGGACGGCGGCAAGATCTACTTGTAGCGGTAGACGATCCGGCCACGCGTCAGGTCGTACGGAGAGAGCTCCACGACGACCCGGTCATCCGGGAGGATGCGGATGTAGTGCATACGCATCTTGCCGCTGATGTGCGCGAGGACCTTGTGACCGTTCTGGAGCTCCACCCTGAACATGGCGTTCGGGAGGGACTCGATCACGGTGCCCTCAATCTCGATGGCACCTTGCTTCTTGGCCACGCTTCGCCCTTCGAATCGGCTACCTTGATCGACTTTCGTCCCCCGCATGCGGACACACGGATGCACGAGAGCCGACGAGTCAGTCTACGTCAGCGGACTCCCAAAGGCGAATCCGTCAAGTTTGCCCATCCGGGGAGATCCTTAGACCTCCCCGGCGCAACGGATCAGCCCAGGGGGTCGGGAGCGGCCTCCACGCCGTACTGCGCCAGCTTCTCGCGGCCGCAGTCCGGGGCGGTGAGGACCAGCGGGCCCTGCTCCGTCAGGGCGATGGAGTGCTCCCAGTGCGAGGACCAGGTGCCGTCCGTGGTGATGACGGTCCACTCGTCCTCCAGCACCTCCGTGTGCGGGGTGCCCAGCGAGACCATCGGCTCGATGGCCAGGCAGAGGCCCGGGACCAGCTTGACGCCCTTGCCGCGCTTGCGGGAGACGTAGTTCAGCAGATGCGGGTCCATGTGCATCTCGGTGCCGATGCCGTGCCCGCCGTAGTCCTCGATGATCCCGTACTTGCCGGTGGCGGGGCGGGGCTGGCGGCGGATGTAGGACTCGATCGCCTTGGAGATGTCGACCAGGCGGTTGTTGACCTTCATCGCCGCGATGCCGGCCCACATCGACTCCTCGGTCACCCGGGAGAGCTCGACCAGCTCCGGCGCGTGCCCCGTACCGACGAAGGCGGTGTACGCGGCGTCGCCGTGCCAGCCGTCCACGATCGCGCCGGCGTCGATGGAGATGATGTCGCCGTCCTTGAGAACCGTCTTGTCGTCCGGGATGCCGTGGACGACGACCTCGTTGACCGAGGTGCAGATGGTCGCGGGGAACCCGCCGTACCCGAGGAAGTTCGACTTCGCGCCGTGATCGGCGATCACCTTGCGGGCGACCTGGTCCAGGTCGCGGGTGGTGGCGCCGGGCACCGCCGCCTCACGGGTCGCCGCGTGGATGGCAGCGACCACCAGCCCCGCCTCGCGCATCTTCGCGATCTGCTCGGGGGTCTTGATCTGCACCATGCTGCGGCGCCTTTCCGGTGGGACGGTGAACGGGGGGCGGGTCTTCCACGATACGCGGCGGCAAGCAGTCGGCCGCGGCGTCCGAGGACGCCGCGGCCGGCTTGTACTGCGTGTGCTGCGCTTACGAAGGGGTGCTGGGCGCTCAGTCCTCCGCGGACTTCTTCAGCGCCTCCATGGCCCGGTCGGTCACGTCGGTGACCTTGCCGAGTGCGGAGATGGTGACCACCAGGTCCTGTGCCCGGTAATAGTCGATGATCGGCTCGGTCTGCGTGTGGTAGACCTCCAGCCGGGTACGCACCGTCTCCTCGGTGTCGTCGTCGCGCTGGTACAGCTCGCCGCCGCAGGTGTCGCAGACACCCTCGGTCTTCGGCGGGTTGTACGTGGCGTGGAAGACGTGCGCGCTGTCGTTGCGGCAGATGCGGCGACCCGCGATCCGCTTCACGACCTCGTCCTCGGGGACCTCCAGGTCGAGCACGGCGTCCAGCTTCACGCCCTCGTCCTTGAGCATCACGTCCAGAGCTTCGGCCTGGCCCACGTTGCGCGGGAAGCCGTCGAGCAGGAAGCCGTTGACCGCGTCCGGCTGGGACATGCGGTCCTTGGCCATCCCGATCGTCACCTCGTCCGGCACCAGCTGCCCCGCGTCCATGTAGGCGCGGGCCTGCTTGCCAAGGTCGGTGCCCTGGCTGATGTTGGCGCGGAAGAGGTCGCCCGTGGAGATGTGCGGAATCGACAGGTTCTTGGCAAGGTACGCGGCCTGCGTTCCCTTGCCGGCACCCGGCGGGCCGACGAGGACGATTCGCATCAGCGGAGGAACCCTTCGTAATTGCGCTGCTGGAGCTGACTCTCGATCTGCTTCACGGTCTCCAGACCCACACCCACGATGATGAGGATGCTCGTCCCGCCGAACGGGAAGTTCTGGTTAGCGCCACCGAAGCTTGCCAACGCCATCGTCGGCACCAGAGCGATCAGACCCAGGTACAGCGAGCCCGGCCAAGTGATCCTGTTGAGCACGTAGCTCAGGTACTCGGCAGTAGGTCGACCAGCCCGGATACCCGGGATGAAGCCACCATACTTCTTCATGTTGTCGGCGACTTCCTCGGGGTTGAACGAGATCGCCACGTAGAAGAAGGCGAAGAACACGATCAGGAGGAAGTAGACCGTCATGTAGTACGGGTGGTCGCCCTTGGTCAGGTTGTCCTGGATCCAGATGGCCCAGCCGGCCTTGGAGTTGGAGAACTGGACGATCAGGGCCGGGATGTAGAGCAGCGAAGAAGCGAAGATGACGGGAATCACACCCGCCTGGTTCACCTTCAGCGGGATGTAGGTGGAGGTGCCACCGTACGAACGGCGTCCGATCATGCGCTTCGCGTACTGCACCGGGATACGGCGCTGGGCCTGCTCGACGAAGACGACGAGGGCCACCATGACGAAGCCGACCAGGATGACGGTGAAGAACTCGATCCAGCCGTCCGCCAGCTTGCCGCTGGTCTTGATGGCCCACATGGCCGACGGGAAGGTCGCGGCGATCGAGATGAACATCAGGATCGACATGCCGTTGCCGATGCCGCGGTCGGTGATGAGCTCACCGAGCCACATGACGGCGGCGGTGCCGGCGGTCATCGTGATGACCATCGTGATGGTCGTGAACAGCGAGTCGTTCGGGACGATCTGGTCGGCGACCGGGCAGCCGCTGAACAGGGCACCGCTGCGAGCGGTGGCCACCAGGCCCGTGCCCTGGAGGATGGCGAGCGCCACCGTCAGATAACGCGTGTACTGCGTGATCTTCGCCTGGCCGGACGACCCCTCCTTCTTGAGCGCCTCGAGTCGGGGGATGACCACGGTCAGCAGCTGGAGAATGATGCTGGCCGTGATGTACGGCATGATGCCGAGCGCGAAGATCGTGATCTGCAGCAGCGCACCACCGCTGAACATGTTCACCAGGCCGAAGAGGCTGTTGTTGCCCTTGCTGGCCTGATCAACACAGGTCTGGACGTTCTCGTAGCTCACGCCCGGTACCGGGATGTGGGCCCCGAGCCGGTAGAGCACGATGATGCCGAGAGTGAAGAGCAGCTTCTTGCGCAGGTCGGGCGTCTTGAACGCCCGGGCGAAGCCGGTGAGCACGGTGCCTCCTGCGACCCCCGCGCAGAGCGTAGAGGTGACGGTCTTGAGGATCGACGGATACGTAAAAGCCAAGGAGCCCGGACGCGTGCGCCCAGGGGATACCACAGCAACGGACGCCACCTTACCGGCGTACATGCCCCCCTAGGAACGACCAACCGGGGATGCCCCATTTGAGAGGGCATCCCCGGTCGGATGTTCAGGTCACCTAAGTGTCCGAGTTGTCTCAGACGAGCTCGGTGACGGTACCGCCGGCGGCGGTGATCTTCTCCTTGGCGGAGCCGGAGACGGCGTCAACCGAAACCTGCAGCGCCACGGAGATCTCGCCCTGTCCGAGGACCTTGACGAGGTGGTTGTTGCGCACGGCACCCTTGGCGACCAGGTCGGCCACCGTGACCTCTCCACCCTCGGGGTAGAGCGTCGCGAGCTTGTCCAGGTTCACGACCTGGTACTCCGTGCGGAACGGGTTCTTGAAGCCCTTGAGCTTCGGGAGACGCATGTGGAGGGGCATCTGCCCACCCTCGAAGCGCTCCGGAACCTGGTAACGGGCCTTGGTGCCCTTGGTACCACGACCAGCGGTCTTACCCTTGGACGCCTCACCACGACCCACACGGGTCTTGGCGGTCTTGGCGCCCGGGGCAGGCCGGAGGTCATGCGCCTTCAGCGGCTTGTTCTCCGCCATGTCAGTCGACCTCCTCAACCGTCACGAGGTGGCGGACGGTGTGCACCATGCCGCGGAACTCGGGGCGGTCCTCCTTGACAACCGAGTCGTTCAGGCGCTTGAGCCCGAGCGAACGCAGGGTGTCGCGGTGGTTCTGCTTGCTGCCGATGTACGACTTCGTCTGCGTGATCTTGAGACGGGCCATTACGCACCCGCTCCCGCACGCGCACGAAGCAGGGCCGCGGGGGCGACGTCCTCGAGGGGCAGACCGCGGCGGGCCGCGATCTCCTCGGGACGCTGCAGGCCCTGGAGGGCCGCCACGGTCGCGTGCACGATGTTGATCGGGTTCGAGGACCCGAGCGACTTCGACAGGATGTCGTGGACGCCGGCGCACTCGAGAACGGCGCGCACCGGGCCACCGGCGATCACACCGGTACCGGGGGAAGCCGGCTTGAGCAGGACGACGCCCGCAGCCTTCTCACCCTGGATCGGGTGAGGGATGGTGCCCTGGATACGCGGGACCTTGAAGAAGTTCTTCTTGGCCTCTTCCACGCCCTTGGCGATGGCCGCGGGAACTTCCTTGGCCTTGCCGTAACCGACACCGACGGTGCCGTCACCATCGCCCACCACGACCAGCGCGGTGAAGCTGAAGCGACGACCACCCTTCACAACCTTGGCGACTCGGTTGATCGCGACGACGCGCTCGACGTACGCGGTCTTCTCGGCGGCGGCAGCGCCGCCGTCACGGCCCTTCCGGTCCCGCCGCTCGCCGCCACCGGCACCGCTTCCGCGGCGCTGGGGTCCAGCCATTGGATTTACCTCTCTCTGTTACGTCCGCTGTGCGTAGGAACCGGGGCTAGAACTTCAGCCCGGCTTCACGGGCGGCGTCAGCCAGAGCGGCAATCCGCCCGGCGTACTGGTTACCACCGCGGTCAAACACGACGGCCTCGACGCCTGCGGCCTTGGCACGCTCGGCGACCAGGGCGCCGACCTGCTTGGCCTGGCTGCTCTTGTCGCCCTCGCCACCACGGATGGAGACGTCCAGGGTCGACGCCGACGCGAGCGTGTGGCCCGCGATGTCGTCGATGATCTGGGCGACCATGTGGCGGTTGGAGCGGGTCACGACCAGGCGCGGACGCTCCGGCGAACCGGAGATGTGCTTGCGGACGCGGATGTGGCGCCGCTTGCGAGCCGCGCGCTTGTACGCGTCGCCCTTGGCGATCTTCACGCCGTATGCCATGGCTACTTACCAGCCTTTCCGACCTTGCGGCGGATGACCTCGCCGGCGTACTTGACGCCCTTGGCCTTGTACGGGTCAGGCTTCCGCAGCTTGCGGATCTTGGCCGCGGTCTCGCCGACCTTCTGCTTGTCGATGCCCTCGACGGTGAACTTCGTGGGGGTCTCCACCTTGAAGGTGATGCCCTCCGGGGCCTCGATCAGGATCGGGTGGCTGTAGCCCAGGGCGAACTCCAGGTTGGAGCCCTTCGCCTGGACGCGGTAACCGACACCACTGATCTCGAGCGCCTTGATGTATCCCTGGGTCACACCGGTGATCATGTTCGCCACCAGCGTGCGGGACAGGCCGTGAAGGGCCTTGTTCTGACGCTCGTCGTTCGGGCGGACGACGTTCAGGACGCCGTCCTCACCCTTGGTGACCTCGATCGGCGACGCGACGGTGTGCGTGAGGGTGCCCTTGGGGCCCTTCACTGCGACCGTGCGGCCATCGATGGTGACGTCCACACCGGCGGGAACCTGGATGGGGAGCTTGCCGATTCGCGACATGAGCTATTCCTCCGTTCCCGACTACCAGACGTAGGCGAGGACTTCCCCACCTACGCCCTTCTTCTGAGCCTGCTGGCCGGTCAGGAGACCGTGGGACGTGGAGATGATCGCCACGCCCAGGCCGCCGAGGACCTTCGGCAGGTTGGTGGACTTTGCGTAGACACGCAGACCCGGCTTCGAAATCCGCTTGATGCCGGCGATCGAGCGCTCGCGGTTCGGGCCGAACTTCAGCTCGAGGACGAGGTTCTTGCCGACCTCGGCGTCCTCGACCTTCCAGCCGGTGATGAAGCCCTCCTGCTGGAGGATCTCCGCGATGTGCGACTTGATCTTGCTGTGCGGCATCACGACGTCGTCGTGGTACGCCGAGTTCGCGTTGCGCAGACGCGTGAGCATGTCTGCGATGGGATCAGTCATGGTCATGAGTTGGCCTTCGGCCTCTCTCGCCGGGGTTTCCTGTATGCGCCATCCCTCTCCCCGCTCAGAGGCGGGACGGGTGCGGTGCGGGGACCTACGGCGTAGTAAGTCGGTCATGGGCGGCAGGCGCCCAACCCTGCAAGCCTACGGCATGCGGGGCCGGGCTCCTGCCGACCAGATGCTTACCGAGAGTCTCCGGTGATTCCCAACGCCCAAAGGGCGAAGGAGAATTACCAGGAGCTCTTGGTCACGCCCGGCAGCTCGCCACGGTGAGCCATCTCACGAAGGCACACGCGGCACAGGCCGAACTTGCGGTAGACGGAGTGGGGCCGGCCGCAGCGCTGGCACCGGGTGTAACCCCGGACGCCGAACTTCGGCTTACGGGCGGCCTTAGCGATCAGAGCCTTCTTCGCCACGGTCAGTTCTCCTTGAACGGGAAGCCGAGGTGACGAAGGAGGGCACGACCCTCGTCGTCATTGGTCGCCGTGGTAACCACGGTGATGTCCATGCCCCGGACCCGGTCGATCTTGTCCTGGTCGATCTCGTGGAACATGACCTGCTCCGTGAGACCGAAGGTGTAGTTGCCACGGCCGTCGAACTGCTTGGGCGACAGGCCGCGGAAGTCACGGATACGCGGCAGCGCGAGCGACAGCGTACGGTCCAGGAACTCCCACATGCGGTCACCGCGGAGGGTGACGTGGCAGCCGATCGGCTGCCCCTCGCGCAGCTTGAACTGCGCGATCGACTTGCGGGCCTTGGTGACGGCCGGCTTCTGACCGGTGATCGTGGTGAGGTCCTTGACGGCACCGTCGATCAGCTTGGAGTCGCGGGCGGCGTCGCCCACACCCATGTTGACCACGATCTTGACCAGACCGGGAATCTGCATGACGTTCTCGTAGGAGAACTCCTCACGCAGCTTGCCGGCGATTTCCTCGCGGTAGCGCGTCTTGAGACGCGGCGCGGTGGTGGTAGTCATCAGATGTCCTCACCGGTGCGCTTGGCAACACGGATCTTGTTGCCCTCGTCGTCAAAGCGGTAGCCGACGCGAGTAACGACCTTGTTGCCGTCCTTCTCAACAACCAGCTGCACGTTGCTGACGTGGATCGGGGCCTCGGTCGTCACAATGCCACCGGTCTGCGAACCGCGAGCGGTCTGGCCGGCCTTGGTGTGCTTCTTGACCCGGTTGACACCCTCGACGAGGACGCGGTCCTGAGCGGGGTAGGCCACGATGACCTTGCCCTGCTTGCCCTTGTCCTTACCGGTGATGACCTGAACCAGGTCGCCCTTCTTGATCTTCATGCTTACAGCACCTCCGGCGCGAGCGAGATGATCTTCATGAACTTCTTCTCGCGCAGCTCACGGCCCACCGGGCCGAAGATACGGGTGCCGCGGGGGTCGCCGTCGTTCTTCAGAATGACGGCGGCGTTCTCGTCGAAGCGGATGTACGAGCCATCCTGGCGACGACGCTCCTTGACGGTGCGAACGATGACCGCCTTGACGACGTCACCCTTCTTCACGTTGCCACCGGGGATCGCGTCCTTGACGGTGGCGACGATGACGTCACCGATGCCCGCGTAGCGGCGACCCGAGCCACCGAGAACACGGATGGTGAGAATTTCCTTCGCACCCGTGTTGTCGGCGACGCGCAGTCGCGACTCCTGCTGGATCACGTCTATCTCCTGATCGTCTGCCGGTTCCCGGCAGGGGCCCCGCTAACGGGAGCCCCTGCCGAGCCTGGCGGAACTGACCTGAGGGGAAGTCCCCTCAGGAATTACTTGGCCTTCTCGAGGATCTCGACGATGCGCCACCGCTTCGTGGCGGACAGCGGCCGGGTCTCCATCAGGAGGACGCGGTCGCCGACGCCGGCGGCGTTCTGCTCGTCGTGGGCCTTGAGCTTGTTCGTACGGCGGATGACCTTGCCGTACAGCGCGTGCTTCACGCGGTCCTCGACGGCGACGACGACGGTCTTGTCCATCTTGTCGCTGACGACGAGGCCCTCGCGGGTCTTGCGGAAGCCGCGGTCGGCGGTCTTGCTCTCAGTCACAGTCTTCTCGCTCATCAGACGCTCTCCACCGTCTCGATACCGAGCTCGCGCTCGCGCATCAGGGTGTAGATCCGGGCGATGTCCTTACGGACGGACTTGAGCCGACCGTGGTTCTCGAGCTGCCCGGTCGCCGCCTGGAAGCGGAGGTTGAACAGCTCTTCCTTGGCCTCGCGGAGCTTGTTGAGGAGCTCCTCGTTGCCCAGCTCGCGCAGCTCGGACGCCTTGGTACCGGCCGACATCACGCTTCACCTGCCTCGCGCTTGACGATCCGGCACTTCATCGGCAGCTTGTGGGCTGCGCGAGTAAGCGCCTCACGGGCGATCTTCTCGTTGGGGTACGACAGCTCGAACATGACGCGTCCGGGCTTGACGTTGGCGATCCACCACTCCGGCGAACCCTTACCGGAACCCATGCGGGTCTCGGCAGGCTTCTTGGTGAGGGGACGGTCCGGGTAGATGTTGATCCAGACCTTGCCGCCACGCTTGATGTGACGCGTCATGGCGATACGAGCGGACTCGATCTGACGGTTCGTCACGTACGCCGGGGTCAGCGCCTGGATGCCGTACTCGCCGAACGCAACCTGCGTGCCACCCTTGGACATGCCGCTGCGCTTCGGGTGGTGCTGCTTGCGGTGCTTGACCCTACGGGGGATCAGCATTTCGGTCAGGCCTCCGTTCCGGTGCTCTCAGCAGCCGGAGCAGCGGCGGGCGCCTCGGCCTTGGGGGCCTCGGCGGCCGGAGCCGACTGCTGCGGCTTGCGGCCGCGGCCGCCACGCTCGCCACCACGGCCACCGCGGCCGGCCGGGCGGTCAGCGCCGCCACGGGCCGGGCGGTTGCCCGCACGGGCAGCAGCGTTCTCGGCGCGGACCTCGGCGATGTTCTTGACGTCGCCCTTGTAGATCCAGACCTTCACGCCGATGCGGCCGAAGGTCGTCTTGGCCTCGAAGAAGCCGTAGTCGACGTTCGCGCGGAGCGTGTGCAGGGGCACACGGCCCTCGCGGTAGAACTCCGAGCGGGACATCTCGGCGCCGCCGAGGCGACCGCCGCACTGGACCTTGATGCCCTTGGCGCCGGCCTTCATCGTGCTCTGCATGCTCTTGCGCATGGCACGACGGAAGGAGACGCGGGAGGAGAGCTGCTCGGCGACGGCCTGGGCCACCAGCTGAGCGTCCACCTCGGGGTTCTTGACCTCGAGGATGTTCAGCTGGACCTGCTTGCCGGTCAGCTTCTCCAGCTCGCCGCGGATGCGGTCGGCCTCGGCGCCGCGGCGGCCGATGACGATGCCCGGGCGAGCGGTGTGGATGTCGACGCGGACGCGGTCGCGGGTGCGCTCGATCTCAACCTTCGAGATACCGGCGCGCTCCATGCCCTTCGTCATCATGCGACGAATGGCGACGTCTTCCTTGACGTAGTCCTTGTACAGCTTGTCGGCGTACCAGCGGGACTTGAAGTCCGTGGTGATGCCGAGCCGGAACCCGTGCGGGTTTACCTTCTGGCCCATTACCGGGTTCCTTCCTTGCTGCTGACGACCACGGTGATGTGGCTGGTCCGCTTACGGATCCGGTAGGCACGGCCCTGGGCACGCGGACGGAACCGCTTCAGGGTCGGGCCCTCATCCACGTACGCCTCGCTGATGACCAGCGAAGAGGCGTCGGTGTGGTCGTAGTTGTGTGCGGCGTTGGCAATGGCGCTGTCCAGCACCTTGCCGACCGGCACGCTCGCGGCCTGCGGGGCGAAACGCAGGACCGCCTGAGCCTCCGTGGCATCCATGCCACGGATGAGGTCCACCACGCGGCGGGCCTTCATGGGCGTGACGCGGATGTACCGCGCCTGGGCCCTGGCTTCCATGGTTGTCCCTTCGGTGTAAGTCATAGTCAGTCACCCCGCGTTAGCGGCGCTTCGACTTCCGGTCGTCCTTGACGTGGCCGCGGAAGGTGCGAGTCGGCGAGAACTCGCCGAGCTTGTGGCCGACCATCGACTCGGTGACGAACACCGGGACGTGGATCTTGCCGTTGTGCACCGCGATGGTGTGACCCAGCATGGCCGGGACGATCATCGAGCGACGGGACCAGGTCTTGATGACGTTCTTGGTGCCGGCCTCGTTCTGTACGTCCACCTTCTTGGCGAGGTGGCCGTCGACGAAGGGCCCCTTCTTGAGACTGCGCGGCATCTAAACCCGCTCCTAGCGCTTCTTGTTCGTCTTGCGGCGGCGGACGATGTACTTGTTCGACGCCTTCTTGGGCGAACGAGTACGACCTTCCTTCTTACCCCACGGCGAAACCGGGTGACGGCCACCGGAGGTCTTACCCTCACCACCACCGTGCGGGTGGTCGACCGGGTTCATCACGACACCACGGACGGTCGGGCGGACGCCCTTCCACCGCATACGGCCGGCCTTGCCCCAGTTGATGTTCGACTGCTCGGCGTTGCCGACCTCGCCGATGGTGGCGCGGCAGCGGGCGTCGACCAGGCGGATCTCACCCGACGGCATACGAAGGTGGGCCATGGTGCCCTCCTTCGCCAGCAGCTGCACGGAGGCACCCGCGGAGCGGGCGAACTTCGCGCCGCCGCCGGGCCGCAGCTCGATGGCGTGGATGGTCGTACCGACCGGGATGTTGCGCAGCGCCAGGTTGTTGCCGGGCTTGATGTCGGCGGCCGGGCCGTTCTCGACACGGTCGCCCTGCGTCAGGCCACGCGGCGCGATGATGTAGCGCTTCTCGCCGTCCGCGTAGTGCAGGAGCGCGATGCGCGCGGTGCGGTTGGGGTCGTACTCGATGTGCGCGACCTTGGCCGGCACGCCGTCCTTGTCGTGACGACGGAAGTCGATCACGCGGTAGGCGCGCTTGTGGCCACCACCCTGGTGGCGAACGGTCACACGACCGGTGTTGTTACGGCCGCCCTTGTTGTGCAGGGGGCGGACCAGCGACTTCTCCGGCGTGGACCGCGTGATCTCGACAAAGTCGGCGACGCTGGAGCCACGACGGCCCGGGGTCGTCGGCTTGTACTTGCGGATACCCATTTCTCAGTCCTCGTCCGATTCCGGACGACTCGGCCTCACTAGGAGGTCGGGCCGCCGAAGATGTCGATACGGTCGCCCTCAGCGAGGGTCACGATGGCGCGCTTCGTGTCGGCGCGCTTGCCGAAACCGGTGCGGGTGCGCTTGCGCTTGCCCTGGCGGTTGATCGTGTTGACCCCGGTGACCTTGACCGAGAAGACCGCCTCGACGGCCTGCTTGATCTGGGTCTTGTTGGAGCCCGGCGCGACGATGAACGTGTACTTGTTCTCGTCGAGCAGCGCGTAGCTCTTCTCCGAGACAACCGGCTTGACGAGAACGTCGCGCGGGTCGTCGTAGGTCTTGCTGGTAACGGTCGCCTCGCTCATCAGGCGTCGCTCCCTTCGGTCTCAGCGGTCTGGGGGCCAGACACGAAGGACTCGAAGGCGGCCTGGGTGAAGACCACGTCGTCAGAGACGATCACGTCGTACGTGTTCAGCTGGCCCGGCTCCAGGATGTGCACCTGGGGCAGGTTGCGTGCGGAGAGCCACGCGGCCTCGTCGGCGCGGTCGACGACCAGGAGCACGTTCTTGCGCTCCGAGATCTTGCCGAACAGCGTCTTGGCGGCCTTCGTGGAGACTCCACCCTCGACCACGCCGGTGACGACGTGGATACGGGAGTGACGCGCCCGGTCGGAGAGGGCACCGCGGAGGGCGGCGGCCTTCATCTTCTTCGGGGTGCGCTGCGAGTAGTCACGCGGCTGCGGGCCGTGGACGACGCCACCGCCGACGAACTGCGGCGCACGGGTCGAACCCTGGCGCGCGCGGCCGGTGC
Organism: Streptomyces sp. NPDC097595; assembly: GCF_044761525.1. Classification (NCBI taxonomy): domain Bacteria; kingdom Bacillati; phylum Actinomycetota; class Actinomycetes; order Kitasatosporales; family Streptomycetaceae; genus Streptomyces; species Streptomyces sp. NPDC097595. Next base: position 178,086 of record NZ_JBIWCN010000004.1, read on the forward strand.
CCTTCTGGCGGTAAGGCTTGCGCCCACCACCGCGGACCTCGCCGCGACGCTTGGTCTTGTGCGTGCCCTGACGGGCAGCTGCCAGCTGCGCGACAACGACCTGGTGGATCAGCGGAACGCTGGTCTTCGCGTCGAAGATCTCCGCGGGGAGCTCGACGGTACCGGCCTTGTCGCCTGCCGGCGAAAGGATGTCAATGGTGCTCATTACCTCAAGCCCCCTTGGCCGCGGTACGGACCAGGACGAGGCCGCCGTTCGGACCGGGGACCGCGCCCTTGATGAGGAGCAGACCCTTCTCCGCGTCAACCGCGTGGATGGTCAGGTTCTGGGTGGTGACGCGCTCGTTACCCATGCGACCGGCCATGCGCATGCCCTTGAAGACACGCCCAGGGGTGGCGCAGCCACCGATCGAACCGGGGGAACGGTGCTTGCGCTGCACGCCGTGACCGGCGCCGAGGCCCCGGAAGTTGTGACGCTTCATGACACCGGCGAAGCCCTTGCCCTTGCTCTTGCCCGTGACGTCAACCTTGACGCCGGACTCGAACACCTCGGCATTGATCTCCTGGCCGAGCGTGTACTCGCTCGCGTCAGGGGTACGGATCTCCACCAGGTGGCGGCGCGGGGTGACGTCGGCCTTGGCGAAGTGACCCTTGAGGGGCTTGTTCACCTTGCGCGGGTCGATCTCGCCGAAGGCGATCTGCACCGACTCGTAGCCGTCGCTGTCGTTCGTACGGACCTGCGTCACGACGCACGGACCGGCCTTGACGACGGTCACCGGGACAACCCGGTTGTTCTCGTCCCAGACCTGGGTCATACCGAGCTTCTCGCCCAGGACGCCCTTGATGTTCTTGCTCATCTCGGCCCGTCCCCTCAGAGCTTGATCTCGATGTCGACGCCGGCCGGCAGGTCGAGACGCATCAGCGAGTCAACCGTCTTCGGCGTGGGGTCGAGGATGTCGATGAGGCGCTTGTGCGTGCGCATCTCGAAGTGCTCGCGAGAGTCCTTGTACTTGTGCGGCGACTTGATGACGCAGTACACGTTCTTCTCAGTGGGCAGCGGCACCGGGCCCGCGACCGACGCACCAGTGCGGGTCACCGTCTCGACGATCTTCTTCGCCGAGGAGTCGATGACCTCGTGGTCGTAGGCCTTGAGCCGGATGCGGATCTTCTGTCCCGCCATGGCTACTAGTAGTCCTGTCTCTCGTTTAACGCTCTGGAACCCGGGGTTCTGGTATCCCCCACCTCCGACCCACGCGGTCGGGCGTGTCGCATCCCCTCTACGCAGAAGTCCCGAAGGATTTCCCAACCAAGGGGGTGCGGGCCGAAGACCACGCTGCCGGGGGTGAAACCCCACCGGGCGCCTGGCCGGTGCCCCACTTACGCTTCCCGGAAGATTCCCGTACGTCCGGCCCGCATGGGGCCGACGAGTACTGTGGGACTCGCTTCCGGTCCTCCCGGCGGGAGGCGCGCAGCATTGACACTCAACCGAGCAACCTGGCTAGTGTGCCATACGGGCTGCGAGCCTGGCCAATCGGGCCGGGGATCTTACCCCGGCCGAGTGGCTGGTCAAACGCAGGCGCGCATCGGGGGGTCTGCGGAGCCGTACGGGTCGACGCGGATCACCAGGTCCGGCGGGTCGTGCTTCTCGACCAGGTCACGCCGCCCGCCCGCCGGTCGAGCCGGCGTCCGAGTGTCACCCCGGATAGACGCGTACCGAGGGACAGCTGCTCGGAACGTCCCCGGGCAGGCCCCGCCGCTCGACCGATCCGTCGATCAGTCCGACCAGAAAGGCGACGGCTCCGCCGGGGAACTCCCACCAGTCGTCGTTCCTGCTGTTCACGACGACCGGCCAGGAATCGGGGTCGGAACCCGCGACCCTCCAATAGAACACGTCGCCGGAGAGGGACTCACTCCAGGGAAGCAGCCCGTTGGGCGCCGGATAGGCCGTATACCCTTCCGCCATGTCGTCGTCCTCCAGATCCCGCAGGATTTCAAGTTCCTGACGGATTCCGTCGACAAAGGCAGACTCGGCACCGGGTCGAGGCAACGGCACACGCAGGAACCCGTCGAACTCCAGTGTCGGGTAGCGACGGGCCAGCTCCTTGAAGTCCGTCGGCAGGTCGGAGCCCAGCGCGGAGGTGACGGCGGCGAAATCGATGCGGCGTGACGCCTCGGAGCGGAACGGCACCATGGCGGGAGCAACGTCTTCCAGAGCTGTCACGTTCAACATGTCGTCTGCCAATCAGAGCTGTTCTGGACCGTCACATCGAAGAGACGCCCGTTCTTCGTGTATGCCGTCATCCGGATACTTTCCGGTATCGCACTGTTTCCAGCACCATAGTTGAGCTGACCGGAATAGAAGACGGGATTGTTCGCCCTCAGCTGCTTCGCCATCTTGTTCTCGCAGCGCTTCATTCCGCTCTTGTTCATCCGGTCGTACCCGGTGAACAGATTCTCGGTCCGCCATTCACCGTGGAACATGTCTCCGATGATGTGCGTGCGATTGTAGATCGGCTTACCCGCGGCATCCACGTTGTTGCCCTCCGGGAACCCGGAGACGGAGACGGCGGCGCCGTCGTCACGCTTGCTCCCCTTGGGCTTGAGGTCGGCCGGGCAGATGAGGCCGGTCGCTCCGTCCGGGCGGCCGTTCCGCAGGGGCTGGTAGTTGTACCGCTCCGCGCGTGAGGTGTCGCAAGGATCGTCGCGGGTGTCCGTGCCACTGCCGCCACCGGGGGCCCCGGCCGGATCAGGGGCCAGCAGTCCATCGGCGAACTCCTGGCCGCCCGCGCGCGGGAAGGACTTGAAGTATCCGCGCAGCTCCTCCTGGGTCACTTCCAGTTCGGCCTGGGACCGGGTCATCGAGTTGTCGACGAACGCCTGGTGCTCGGCGTCCGTGTCCTTGCTGCTCGTCGGCCTGGCCTGGACCACGCGCAGGACGGCCTTGATCATCTGGGCCCACGGCGGCGGCGGGGGCGGCGGGGGCGGGCCCGGGGGACGGGGTGCCTGCGGCCGTCCGGGCGAACGGTACGGGGTGTAGGAGGGGTAGTAGGAGGGATGGCCGCCCACGTGTGACCGGGACCCGGCGTGGCTCCGGGCGGCCGCCGCCTGTGCCGCCGCCTGGGCGGCGATGGCGTTCGCGGTGGACGACATCGAGTTGCCGAAGATGTTGGTGTACGAGGTCGCCGCCGAGCTGCTGCTGGAGTGCGACCACGGCCACGAGAAGGACGGCCACGAGATGTGCACCGGGTGCTGCCGGTAGTACTCGGAGATGGACGATCCCAGGTACCCGGCCAGCAGGGTGCCCAAGGCCGCCTCGCCGATGCACAGGTCCTCGAGGCAGTGCCCGCTCGGGTCCGTGTTCAGCAGCGGGCTGCCGGCCCCGTACGCGTAACGGTTGGCCTGCCCGGACGGCGCCGGGTTCAGGGTCCAGGAGTCGCGGGAGGAGAAGCCGCCGGTGGACGGGTCGTACCAGCGGGCGTGCATGTCCACCTGCCCGGAATCCGGGTCGGTGTATTCGCCCTGGTAGCCCAGGGAGCCCGTCCCGCCCGCCGTCCGGGCGGTGACCTGGCCGAACGGCGAGTAAGCGGAGGAGCCCGCGAGCTCACCGGTGGCCGGTGCGAAGCGGCCGGTCACATCGCCGTGCTGGTCGGACAGGACGGCCGAGGCGTTGCTGCCGTCCGGGTCCGCGGTGGCCAGCGCGTCCCCTTCGGGATCCCGGAAGACCAGCGAGCCGCCACCGCTGACCAGGTTGTTCGACTGGTCGGCGTAGCTGAAGGCGTCGTCCCCACGGCCCACCACGCGGCCGAGGCCGTCGTAGGTGTAGGCGGTGTCGTCGCTGGTGATCATGCGCCCCAGCGCGTCGAACGCCGCCGTGTGCGTGACGCCGCCCTCGGTGCTGCCGGTGCGGGTGCCGCGCGGTGAGTAGCTGTACGAGGTGTCCCCCGCGGTCAGCAGCCGGTTCCTGGCGTCGTACGTGGCCGTGACCGTACCGGCCTCGGTGCGGTTGCCGGCGGCGTCCCAGCCGTACGACGTCTTCGCGCCGTCGGCCGCGGTCCACGCGGTGAGCCGGCCCGCCCAGTCGTAGGCGTAGTCCTGCTCGCCGTCGCCCGCCGTACCGCTGGTCGTCTCCGACACCAGGCGGGACGCCTCGTCGTAGCCGTATCCGGTGGACGCGGTAGTCGCGCCGCCCGGGGCCTTGAGCGTGTCGGAGGTCAGCCGGTCCAGGGCGTCGTAGGAGAAGGACCGCTTGGCGCCCGACGCGCCGTAGCCGACCGAAGTCAGCCTGGAGGCGTTGTCGTACCCGTAGGTCAGGGGCGTCGCGGTCAGCGGATCGGCCGCCGAGGCGAGGCGCCCCGCCGTGTCGTAGCCGAAGACCGCGTGGCCCGCGGCGTCCGTGCGCCCGGTGAGGTGTCCCTCCTCGTCGTAGGCCAGGGTGGCCGTGCCCGAGGGGCCGGACGTGGTGAGCAGGTTGCCCCGGTCGTCGTAGGTGTAGCGGTCGGTCCCGCCCGGGGCGCTCACGGAGGTGAGGTTCCCGGCCGCGTCGTAGCCGTAGTGGTCGGCGGTGGTCGCCGCCTCGGCTCCGGACCCCGTGACCTCGGTGACGCGGCCCAGCGCGTCGAAGGTGCGCTTCTGCGTCACCCCGCCCGGCTGGCGCTCCTCGGCGGGCCGGCCCGCCGCGTCGTACACCGTGGTCCAGGTGCGGTCGGCCTCGGCCGGGTCGGCCGTGGTGGACGGCTCGACGATCGACTCCGGCTGACCGTGGCTGGTGAAGGTGGTCCAGGTGGTGTTTCCGCGTCCGTCGGTCAGCCGGGTCTGCTGACCGGCCGCGTCGTAGCCGAACGTGGTGGTGATGGACGTGTCGGCGTCGACGGGCTCGACCAGCTCGGTGAGCCGCCCCAGCGCGTCGTAGCTCTGCCGGACGGTGTGGTGCAGGGCGTCCGTGACGGCGACGGGGTTGCCGTCGGCGTCGTACGTCGAGCTGCGGGTGCTCAGCACCTTGCCCGTGGCGTCCTCGTCGGAGGCGGAGACGGCGCGCCCGGCCAGGTCGAATCCGGCGCGGGTGGTCCGGCCCTGCGGGGTCGTGGCCGACGTGGTGAGCCCGGTCGGCCCGTAGGTGTAGAGCGTCTTCTTCCCGGCGGCGTCCGTCTGCGAGACCGGCTCGCCGGCCGCGTTGTACTCGCTGCCTTCGGTGATCCCGGTGGGGCTCTTCGTGGCGACCAGGTTGCCGGCGTCGTCGTACGTCAGCGTGGTGGTGAAGGCGCCCGGAGCGGGTGTGCGCTCCAGCCGGGTCGAGGTGATCTGCCGCCCGAGGTCGTCGTAGGTGGCCTCGGAACGGGCGCCGGTGGGCCCGGTGACCGACAGCTGCTCGCCCAGGAGGTCGTTCGTCATGGTGGTGACGGGCAGGTCGGCGCCCTCGGCGGGGGCCGGCCGGGACACTCCGGCGAGGTGGCCGAGCTGGTCGTAGGTGTAGGTGGTGACCCCGCCCAGCTCGTCCGTCTCGGTGACCGGCCGCCCCGCGGAGTCGTAGGTGCGGGAGGTGCGGGTGACGAGCGGGGAGCCACCCGGCGGGGTGTAGCCGGGCAGGGTGGTGGCGGTCTCCCGGCCGAGTCCGTCGTACGTGGTGTGCGTGACGTTCCCGTCGGGGTCCTGCTGGTCCGCCGCGTCGCCGAAGGCGTTGTAGCCGGTGCGGGTGACCGGGCGGACGGTGCTCGCGCCGCCGTCGCGGGTCTCCGCGGTGACCGGGGGTGCCTTCGCCTCGATCTGGCGGCCGAGCGCGTCGTAGCCGTAGTCGGTGGTGTACGCGGCGGCGTCCGCGCCGGGTGCGTTGCCCCGCGCCGAGGTCTCGGACAGCACCAGGCCGCGGTCGTCCACGGTCCGGGTGGTGACCAGGTCGTCGTCGCCGTTCTCCACCGTCAGGCGGGTGGCCTCGCCGGTGATGTCCCGCTCGTAGGTGACCTTCTCGGCGCGGCTGCCGCCCGCTCCGGTGTGCGTCTCGGTGAGGACGGCGCCGGACGCGTCGAAGGTGTAGGCGGTGCGCCGCGCCAGGCCGGCCGGGTCGAGGACCTCGGCGGTGGTGCGGCCGGCCGCGTCCACCTCGTAGGCGGTGGTGACGGTGCCGTTGCCGGTGGTCTCGGAGGTGAGGTTGCCCGCGGCGTCGTACTTCTTCTCGCTCAGGACGAGGTCCCGGGTGGTACCGGCCGGGTCGTGGAACCCGGTCAGGATCTGCCGGGCCTCCAGCCCGTCGTCGTAGTAGGTGGTGCGGGTGGTGCGACCCATGGCGTCCGTGTGCTCGGCGAGCCGGCCCGCCGGGTCGTACGCGTAGGAGTCGATGACCTTGTCGACGGGGTCGGACGGGTTGTTCGGGTCGCCCTTCCAGTCCTTCAGGGTCACCTCGGCCACCGCGCCGAGCGCGGTGTAGGCGTACTCGTAGTTCTGGCCGTCGGCCGTGGTGCCGGCGACGCGGTGGCCGAACACGTCGTAGGTGCTGGTCTCGGTCGCCCCGGACGGGTCGGTCTCCGACTTCTGCCGCCCGTGCGTGTCGTAGCCGTGCTCGGTGGTGCGGGCCGGATCGCCGCCCACGGTGTCGGAGACCGACTCCGTGAGCACGTTGCCGTCGGCGTCGTAGGCGTACGTGGTCCTCGCCTGGTGCTGCTTGCCGGTGACCGCGTTGGTGACGGCGGGGTCGGTCACCGTGACCGGCCGGGATTCGCCGTCGTAGACGGTCGTCGTGGTGACGCCGTCGGGCTGGGCGTCGGACGTCTCCGTCTGGGCGGTCTCGCGGCCGAGCGCGTCGTAGGCGTACGCGGTGGCCGCGCCCGCCGGGTCGGTCACCTCGGCCAGGTCACCCGCCGCGGTATACGCCCGGCCGGTCACCCCGCCCCGGGGGTCCGTCGTGTCGGCGAGCAGGCCCGCCGGGACCTTGCCGCCGCCGACCGCGCTCTCGGTGCCGTCGGTGAAGGTGGAGGACTCGGTGCGGCCGGAGGGGAAGTCCGGGGTGGCCGGGGTGGTGGTGGAGACGCGGTCGCCGTGGGCGTCGTAGCCGTACGTCGTCTTGTACGTGTCGTCGGTCGCGCTCGCCGAGCGGGCGTCGCGGACGGCGGTGAGCTGGTCGTTGCGGGGGTCGAGCGGGTCGGAGGCGTTCAGGTAGTAGGCGTAGTACGCGGTGTGGCAGGTGGCCTCGGCGGCGGCATCGCGGCAGGTGGTCTGGGAGACCTTGTTGCCGCGGTCGTCGTTGCCGAAGCGGGTGACGGTGCCGTCGGGGCCGGTGGTGGCGGCCAGGAAGCCGCCGGTGTCGTAGGCGAAGGTGCCGGTGTGGCCCGCCGTGTCCTTCCGGCTGATGAGCCGGTTGCCCTGGAGCGGGTCGTACGTGTACGCGGACGTGCGCTTCCCGGGGTCGGTGACCGTGACGGTGAGGGTGGTGGTGCCGTCGACGGCGTCCTGGTCGTCGGTGGCGGGCTTGGCGTCGGTCCCGGTCGCCGCGAGGTCGGAGAGCGTGTAGTCGCCGCCGTTCGCGTCGGTGTAGGAGGACACCCGGTCGTGCACGGTGTCGTACGTGACCGCGGAGTGCACGCGTCCGCTGGGCAGGGTCACCCCGGTGAGCTGCTGGGCGACCTGGGCGGCGGCGTGGTGCTGGGCGATGGTGCTCGCGCCGAGGGGGCGGCTGTAGACGGCGGCCTCGTCGATGTCACCGGTGAGGTGTCCGATGGTGCCGGTGGTGGCGGCCCAGCCGTTCCAGTAGCCGGCGCCGAGGTAGACGAAGCGCTGGTCGTACTGGGTGATGTCGCCGCTGAGGCTCCCGGCCTTCTTGCCGTCGAGGTACAGCGTCTGGGTGTTGCCGGCGGCGGTGAGGGCCGCGTGGTGCCAGGTGCCGTCGTTGACGGTGGTGGCCGAGGTGATGGGCGCGGCCGTGCCGTTCCAGAACTCGCCGCGCAGCTTTCCGTCGGTGCCGACGTAGAGGGCGGGGGTGTTCTTGCCGGTGGTGGCCTCTTCGAGGGTGTGGTCCTGGTAGCTGAGCAGGACACCGCTGCCGGTGGTGCGGAACCACAGTTCGGCGGTGAGGTACGGGGTGTCGGAGATCAGCTGGTCCGGCAGCTGTACATAGGACGTGGTGCCGTTGAAGGTGGCGGCGGTGTCGGCGCTGCCCTTGAGCGCGCCGGCGGTGCCGAGCTGGACGTCCTGGTAGGTCGCGGCGTGCTCGTCGCGGTCGAGCGGGAGGTCGCTCGCGGCGTCGGTGGCGCCGTCCTTCTCGTCCAGGCGCCAGTAGGAGAACGGTCCGGCGTCGTGGACGACGGTGCGGTGGTGCGAGCCGTCGCCGTAGCTGTAGGCGGTGCAGTGCCCGGTGGTGTCCTCGGGGCCGCAGACCTGGGTCAGCCGGTCGCCGTCGTAGGTGTACGTCCAGGTCAGCGGGTCCGCGCCGGTCGCCGGGGCGTCGGTGGTGACCGTCTTGACGTGGCCGCCGGACCAGGTGAGGTGCAGGGCGCGTCCACCGGTCGCGGTGACGGTGGTCAGCTCGCCGGAGGTGTTGTACGTGAGGGTCTGGGCGCGGTCGCGGTAGTCGGTGACCCGGGTGAGGCGCCCGTCGCCGTCGAAGACGTACGAGGTCTGGTCCTTGTCGGTCAGCGTCCAGCCGCCTCCGGTGACCGAGGTGAGGGTGGAGAAGCTGCCGTACGGGGGTGCGTAGCTGCCGTCGGGGTTCTTGCCGAAGCGGACCTGGCGGCCCGTGGGCAGGGTGGCGACGACGTTGCCGGTGCCGTCCCCGTCGGGTGCGATCCGCATGTCGTAGCGGGTGGTCCAGCCGGCCCCGAAGGCGTTGTCGGAGCGCGGGTCGCGGCTGTTGTAGGTGCGGGCCACGGTCAGGCCGGGGCCGGTCGTAGCGACGGTGGCGTCGGTGTCGGTGGTCGTGTAGTTGCCGATGCCGGGGTCGACCTCGCGGCCGTCGCCGCCCGGTCCCTGGTCGCCGAGGTGCGAGGTGATCGCGGGCTGCTCGACGGCGGTGGTGAAGGTGTAGAAGGGGCTGAGCGCGGTCGCGAGGCCGTTCTCGCGGGCCTTGACGCGCCAGATGTACTGCTTGCCCCAGGTCAGCTTGGACGCGGGGACGTTCCAGGTCCGCTTGGTCTGCCAGCCGGAGTTGACGCAGCCGGTGGGCTTGTCCGCCGTGCCCGAGCAGACCTCGAAGTAGTGGTCGATCGCGGCGCCGGCCGGGTAGTGGTCGACGGTCTCGGTGTCCATGAACAGGGTCGGGGTGAGGCTGCCGACCTGTCCGCCGGGGTGCGGGTAGACGTCGGTGACCCGGGGGCCGATGTCCTGGGAGGTGACGGTGACGGTGGCGACGGGGACGCTCTCGCTGGAGAACCACTTCTGGTCGCGCAGCCGCTGTACGTCGAAGTTGACCTTGTACTTCCCCGGGGGAAGCGGGGGTATGCGGGCGCTCAGGGCCGCGTCGTCGCCCGGGGTCAGCCGCTCGTTGAGGCGGGTGAACGCCTCCTGGCCCATGAGGGCGCCGGTGCTGTAGTTGCGGACGCGGGTGCCGAGGCGGACCTCGTTCCAGCCCTGCGGCTCCCAGGTGAAGTCGCCGAGGTTCTTGACGGTGACGTCCACTTCACCGCTCTGGCCGCCGGTCAGCGGGGCGGTCTGCGACCCGACGGTGTACTGCGCGCCGTACGCGCTGTGGGTGACGCTGAGGTACGGCTTGTTGGCGGAGTTGGCGCTGCCGAAGCGCTTCCAGGGGCCGGAGCTGTCGAAGTCGGCCCAGATCGCCAGCCCGTTGTTGGTGATGGAGCCGTCCACCCAGCCCTGGACGAGGTCGACGCCCTTGTTACCGAGGTCGATGGTCCGCCACTTGGAGCCGCCGCAGTTCTCGCCGTACGCGAACGAGTCGGAGGCGACCAGGTGGTCCTGGCTCGGCGGGCGGTTGTTCCAGGTGACCGTGGTGGAACTCCACGAGCCGGTGACCTGGTTGACCGTCATCTTCTGGGCGCTGCAGCTGGAGGACCAGACGTTGAACAGGCCCAGGTCCGCGTTGAGGATGTACCGGTTCTTGAGCTTGCTGGTGACGTTGTTGAACCGCATGTAGCTGATGGCGCGGTTGGTGCCTCCGTCGTAGCTGCCGATCTTCAGCTCGTCGTCCCCGGCGAAGTTGCTGTCCGGCCAGGAGTCCTGGACGAAGGCGTCGCCGTTGCTGTCGATATCGTCCACGCTCGGGTCGACCTTGACCGGGTAGACGCGCTGCGGCGCGTCGAGCCACGCGTCGTCCAGCTCGACCTTCAGCGACCAGCGGCCGTCCTTCTCGGTGAGGGCGTAGTCGACGTCGCCGGAGAGGGCGGGGCCGCCGGTCTCCGCGTCGTGCGACGAGTCCTCCATCCAGCCCTTGGGGATGACGGCCTGGGCGGCGCCGTCGGCGTCCTTCAGGAGGACCGCGCCGTGCTCGTCCAGGGAGGGGGTGAGCCCGTCGAGGTCGAGCGGGAACGTCCAGACGTGCGGGGCGTCGGACGAGTCGAGGACGATGGTCTCCTTGACCGCGCCGTGCGTCGCCTGAAGGGTCACGTCCGCGCCCGGCCGGATTCCGGCGTAGTGCGCGGTGTCGCCGTGAACCTGCGCGGTGGTGTCCGACGCGCCGTCGAGCCCGAAGCCGACCGCGTGCTGCCCCTCGTCCAGCGTCAGCCGGGCCAGGGCCGGGTCGTCGCCCTGCGGGGCGAGGGTGAGTCCGGTGTCGTCGGAGGCGGCGGCGAGCCGGTCGCCGTCCGTCTTGGCGGCCTCGGGGGCGCCCTTGGCCTCGTCGGCCGGGACGAGCGAGGTGTCGATGTCCTGCCAGGTGCCGGAGGCGTCCTCGTAGTGCACGGGCTCGGTGTAGACGCGGGTGGTGCGGGTGCCGTCGGGGTTGCCGAACTCCTTGGAGTTGGAGGTCCGTTCGGCGGGTATCTCGACGCTCTCGTCCGGGTCGTAGCCGGTCGTGCCGTCCTCTTCGGTGGTCTCGGTGCCCGGTTCGAGGGCGGTCTGCGCCGCCTCCGGCTCGACCGGTGCGAACCCGTTGCCGCCGTCGTGCAGCGGCAGGGCGCCGTCGCCCGTCTCCAGGTCCGCCGGGTCGAGGTCGTTGCGGCCGGTGGCGTCGGTGCGGTCGGCGCCGACCTCGTGGTCGCGGCCCGCCGCGGTCCCGGTGCGCTGGGTGGGCGCCTCGGTGTCGGACCAGGGCGCCGCGGCGTCGGCGGCGCGCGCGAACGGCGTCAGGGCCGGGGGCGGCAGCAGGGTCGCGCCCAGTGCCAGGAGCACGCTGCCCGCCGTCAGGGCGGCGGCGCGCGAGGAGCGCCCCGCGAAGGCGTGCCGGAAGACCGCGTGCGGACGGGGGCGGGGGCGGCTGGGCACGGAACTCCTTCAAACCGAAGACCGACCGCCCACCCGTGGGGAGCGATCGGCCGGAAGCAGGGAGCCGGGCCCGAAGAAGATCACGAGACCTCGGCGGCGTACACGTTAAGTGATCAACGGACGCCCGAACCATGGCCATGACAACGGATTCATAACGACATGTCACCCCGAGTCCGTGTCACACGGAGTCTCCACGCCTCCTCCACAGGCTCAACTACCCATCCCTGCCTGCGACAAACGGTTTCAGCCAGCCCTGATGCACCGCCTCGCGCGGCCGTCCGACCGTGATCAAGTCGAGATGATCAACGGGATAGCCTGCGACGTCGATCGCGCGGACCGCGCCGCGGGCCACTCCGTTCCCGCCTTCCGCGTGAGGCACTCATGGTGCGGAAACCGGCCATGGAGCGAACTCGGCATGCCCCGGAGACGAGTGAAGGACAGTCATGGCCGAAGAGAAGGCAACGAAGCGTCGGCCCAAGGCGTGGCATGCGGCCGTCGCCCTGCTCGCCTCCGTGGGCGTGGTGGCGACGGTCGCCCTCACGGCCGGCTCCGGCCACGCGGCCAAGCCCTATGACTTCAACGGCGACGGCAAGCCGGACCTCGTCGTCGGCCTGCCCGGAAACACCGTGTCGGGCCACGCGGGCGCCGGTTCGGTCATCATCGCCAACGGCACCGCCTCCGGGCCCTCCCACAGCTCGGTCCGCATCGACCAGGCGTCTCCGGGCGTGGGGGGCGACCCGGAGAACGACGACGCCTTCGGCCAAGCGGTGGCCAGTTGCGACTTCGACAACAACGGGTACGCCGACCTCGCGGTGGCCTCGCCGATGGAGGCGATCGGGGACGTCGAGGGCGCCGGGATGCTGAGCGTCCACTACGGCGGCTCCGGCGGGATCTACAACGCCACGACCGAGACCTTCAGCGAGGACACGGCGTCGTACCCGGGTGACGTGGCCAAGGACGAGATCTTCACGTACACACTGGCCACCGGCGACGTCAACGGCGACGGCTACTGCGACCTCGCCATCGGCCAGCCCCTCGACAGCGCCGGTGGCGCGTCGAACGCCGGGACCATCAAGATCATGTTCGGTACGTCCACCGGCCTGAACGCCAAGGACACCATCCAGATCGACCAGAACACGGCGAACGTGCCCGGCGGCCCCGAGAAGGAGGACCGCTTCGGCGAGCAGCTCGCCGTGGCCGACGTCAACGGCGACGGCGTCGGCGACCTGATCTCCGCCACCATCGGCGAGCAGATAACCGGCAGCTCCGACCGGGGCTCGCTGCACATCCTGTACGGCCCCATCAAGAACGGGGCCCCGGCCGCCGGCGGCTACATCGACTCCGGCAGCGTCGACGGCATCGGCGAGTTCGCGGGCAGTGCGCTGGCGGTGGGCCACTTCAACGACGACGCCTACGCGGACGTCGCCGTCGGCGTGTCCGACGAGGAGGTCGGCACCAAGGGCGCGGCCGGCCGGCTCGCGGTCTTCTACGGGAGCTCCCAGGGCCTGTCCGCCACCAGCCGCGTGAAGCTCTTCGACCAGGACTCCCCCGGCATCTCCGGCGCCCCCGAGACCGAGGACTACTTCGCCTCCAGCCTCGCCTCGGGCGACTTCGACGGGGACGGAACCGACGACCTGGTCGTCGGTATGCGCAGCGAGGCGATCGGCTCCGCGACCGGCGCCGGCGCCTCCATGATCCTCTTCGGCAACGCGACCGGCGGCGTCACCACCAAGGGCGCTCTCTGGATCGACCAGGACACCGACAAGGTGCCCGGCGACCCGGCCGTCGGCGACCACTTCGGCTGGACGGTCGGGGCCCTGGACACCGATGGCAACGGCCGCGTCGAACCGCTGGTCGGCGCTCCCGGCAACGCGGCCGGAACCGTCACCGTGCTCAAGGTCAAGCCCGGCACCCTGGAGTCGGCCGTCGCCCTCGCCGAGGCGGACCTCGGCTTCTCGGCGGGCAGCGACGGCGACGCGTTCGGGGCCGCGCTGCCGCACTGACCCGCCCGCGCTGCCGCACCGACCCGCCCGCGTAATTCGTTCGTACGCGCAAGCCCCCCGCCCCTACAGTTTCGGGCCGGGAGCGGCGACGGTACGGGGGCGGAAGAGCATGCGGACGCACTATCCACGGACCCCTCATCTGCCGTGGTCGCCCGGGGCCACGTCCGACGACGTGCGGATGACGGACCTGGCGGCGCTGGCCGGGACCGAGGTCGTCGTCACCGAGAAGCTGGACGGCGAGAACACCACGCTGTACGCGGACGGGCTGCACGCCCGTTCGCTGGACTCGGCGCACCATCCGTCGCGGACCTGGGTGAAGGCCCTCCAGGCCCGCGTCGGCCCCCGTGTCCCGCGGGGGTGGCGGATCTGCGGGGAGAACATGTTCGCGCGGCACTCCCTGGCGTACGACGCGCTGGAGAGCCACTTCTACGGGTTCTCCGTGTGGGACGGCGACCGCTGCCTGGGCTGGGACCGGACCGTGGAGTTCCTGCGCTCCCTGGGCATCCCCGCGCCGCCGGTGCTGTGGCGCGGGGTGTTCGACGCGAAGGCGCTGCGCGCGCTGAAGCCGGATACGGGGCGGCAGGAGGGGTACGTCGTCAGGCCGGCGGCCTCCTTCCCGGCCGCGTTGTTCGGGCGCGTCGTCGGGAAGTGGGTGCGGCCGGGGCACGTGGTGACCGATACGCACTGGATGCACGCGGAGGTCGTGGAGAACGGGCTCGGTGCGACGGCGGCGCTGTGGGCGGTACGGAGCGGAGCACCGGTGGACGCGGGGGCGCTGCGCGCGGCGGTGGGCGGGGACCCGGAAGACGGCCCGGGCGCCCCGGAGAACGCGGGCCCGGCCGTGAGCACGGGCGCGGCGGACGCCGCCCTCGCCGCCGCCGACGCCCTGGACGCCCTCGGCCGCACCGGCGACGACCGCCTCGCCGGTGTCCTCGCCGCCCTGCTGCACGGCACCCGCCGCACCGCCCTCGCCCCGCTCGTCGCGGGCCGCGTCGGCATGCCGCTCGCCCGTCGCGTCGCGGATCTCGTCGGCCTGGCCCCCGGGCTGCACCGGCCCTACCCCGACGAGGAGCGGCGCGCCGGGCTGGCCCGGATGGCGCTCGCCGTGGACCTGTCCGTGCTGCACGCGGTGTCCGGAGTGCTGGCGGACAGCGCCGAGGCGCGGGAGCAGGTCGAGTGGTCGGCCCTGCACGCGGAGGAGGTGCGGGAGCCGGTCGGGCTGGCCGAGGCGTTCGCCGGCCTCGGGCCGGAGGCCGCCGCGCGGTGTCTGGCGCAGGCCCGCGAGGCGTACGCGGCCGGGCGTATCGCCACCGCCGACGAGGCGGTCGCCGCGACCTGGCGGTGGCGGTCCGGGGACTTCCCGCGCCTGGTCCAGCTCGCCGGCCCCTCGGGCAGCGGCAAGAGCACCTTCGGCCGGGGTCTGCCGGGGGTCGCCACGTACATCTCGCTGGACGATCTCCGCCTGGCCCGGGGCTCGCGCGCCGACCAGAGCGGCAACGGGGACGTGCTGCGCGAGGGCCTGGACCGCCTCGACGCGGCCCTCGCCCCCGGCGCGACGGTGGTCTGGGACGCCACCTCGCTCAACCCGCACCAGCGCTCCCTGGTCCACGCGGTCGCCCGCCGCCGCGACGCCCTGGTCACGCACGCCGTGGCCTGGATCGGTGAGGCGGAACTGGCCGCGCGCAACGGGCGCCGGGAGCACCCCGTACCGCCGCAGGTACTGGCGTCGCAGCTGCACCGGTTCGTGCCCCCGTACCCCGGCCAGGCGCACCGCACCTGGTACATCGGCACCAGCGGAACCGTGGAGGACCGGGCCTGATGCGTACGAGCGAGGAGATCTACCACCGGGTCCGCTGGGACGCCCGCTTCGATCCGGCGCGCTTCGTGCTGGGCGTGGCGCAGCGCGGCCGGGAGCCGAAGCGGGTGCCGCTGGACCGGTTCACGCCGGGCGGGGACATCCCCTGGCACCGGGTCCTCTTCTTCGAGGCGGACGGCGAGGTCGTCTGGGACCGGGCGACGGGCACGGACCGCATCGACGCGACGGACGCCGGACGGATACGGGAGGAGCGCCGCCTGCCTTCCCCGTACTTCACGGCCCGAACCCCGCACGCGTACTCACCGGCGACGGGCACCTGGGAACCGGCACCGACTGGTGCGAAGGGCCCGGCGGGTCCGCTGACGGTCCTCACCTGGAACACCCTCTGGGACCGCTACGACAGCGACCGCATCGACACCGCGCGCCGCCGCCCGCTGCTGGCCGAGGCGCTGCGGGCGGCGGACGCGGACGTCATCGCGCTCCAGGAGGTGGAGCCCGCGCTGCTCACGCTGCTGCTGGGGTGCGAGTGGGTGAGTGCTCACTACACCCTTGCGACCGACCCGGCCGGTCACGACGTCCCGGACCACGGTCTGCTGCTGCTCAGCCGCCTGCCGGTGAGCGAGGCGGCGGTGCATGTGCTGGGCCCGCACAAGGCGGTCGCGGCGGCGGTGGTGGAGACGGCGGACGGCCCGGTCACGGTGGCCGTCACGCATCTCAGCAGCGACCACTCCCCCGAGGGCGCGACTCGCCGAGAGGCGGAACTCACGGACCTCGCGACGGGGTTGGCGAACGTGGCGGGGGAACTGCTGCTCGTCGGCGACTTCAACGACGGCGGCGACCACCCGCAGACCCGCCTGGCGATGACGGACGCGTGGACGGAGGTGCACGGCCCCGCCGACGACACCCCGACCTTCGACCCGTCGGCCAATCCGCTGGCCGCGATCTCGTCCCTCTCGGGCCGGGTGTCGCGTCTGGACCGGGTGCTGCTGCGTACGGACCGGCTGCGGGCGCGCGCGGCGACCCTGACCGGGGACACCCCGGGCCCCGGGCGGCTGTACGTCTCCGACCACTACGGGGTACGGGTGGAACTGGCCGCGCCCTCCGCGCGGGCCGAGGAGGTCGCGAACCGGGTCGCGGCGGCACTCCCCGGGGCACGCGTGCACGTCGTGGGCTCCCGGCGCATGGGCTGCGCACGCCCCGGCGCGGACCTGGACCTGGTGGCGGCGCTGCCCGACACCACGGGGGTACGGGACCGGCTCGCCGCCGCGTTTCCGGAGGCGCGGGACCTGCGCGAGGTGAGCGGCGCCCGCGTCCCCGGACTTCGCTGGTACGTGGACGGCCTGCGGGTGGACCTGGTCATCGTGGCGACGGGACCGGTGCCGCCCGCCGAAGCGGTGGGCCGCCGGGCGGAGTTGGGCGAGGCGGCGGCGGTAGCGCTCAGCGCGGTGAGCGACGCGGAAGCGGTGCTCGCGGCGGCCTCATCGCACCGGGAGGCGTTCGCCGCGCTGGCCCGGGACGTCAAGGAGTGGGCGGCGGCCAGGGGCCTGGACTCCGCCCCGTGCGGCGGACTCCCGGGCATCGCCTGGACGGCCCTCGCGGCCCGTACGGCACACGAGGGCGGCGGCCTGCGGGACTTATTCGCGACCTGGGCGGCATGGGACTGGCGAGACCCGGTGGGCGAGGGCCCGGTGACGGGCGACCCGGTGACGGTGTACACCCCGACGGCCCCGGTCCGTTCCTGCACGACCCAAGTGAGCTCCGCAGGCCGCGACTTGCTGACGGCGGAGCTGTTCCGGGCGTGGGAGCTCCTGGACACGGAACCGGACGCGCTCTGCGCCCCGCCCGCGCTCACGGAACACACCACGTGGGCCCTGGCCTCCGCGCACCCCACCGAGGAGGGCCGCCTGAGGGGCCGCCTCCTCGCCCTCACCACCGCCCTCGCGGAGGCCGGCGCCCCCGACACCCGCATCTGGCCCCGCCCGATCACGACCCCCGACCACACGGGCTACGCGATCGGCCTGGGCACGACACCCCCGAAGACGCACCGCCTGGCGGAGATCGGGGCGGAAGTCTTGCGCGGACTCAAGGGGGCATCGCTGCGCCCGGGCCCGAACCCGGTGGCGCGTCCACGCGACACCTGAGGACAGGCGCTACGGGGTCTCGTGGCGCGTCAGCCAGCTCGCGACCTCGTCCACCACGGCGGGGTCCACATGGCCGGGCCGCGCGTAGTCGGCCGGGGTGGACGGGCCGCTTCCGGCGAAGAAGAGGTGGTCGACGCGCTCGTGGACGCGGATGGACACCTCCGGGCGGCCCGCGAGGGCGCGCCGCCAGCCCGCGAGGTCGTCGGCGACGGTCACCTGGTAGTCCCGGCCACCCTGGAGGATCAGCATCGGGCGGTCCAGCCGGGCGGCCGTGGCCGACGGGTCGTAGGCGCGCAGGTCGAGCCAGTAGGAGGCGGAGAACCCCAGCGGCAGCGACTCCGGGGGCGTGTCGGGCGTGAGCGCCGGGTCCGCCACCGCGGCGGCCTGGCGGACCAGGGCCGACACCATCGCGTCGGCGGCCGGTCCGGGTGCCGACGCCTCCAGATGGCGCGCCACCCGGACCGCCGCCTCGTGCATCGGCTGGGTGTCCGCGGCGAGCAGCACCAGGCCCGCGATCGAGGGGTCGGCCGCGGCGATCCGGGGCGCCGCCTTGCCGCCCATGCTGTGCCCCAGCAGGTGAATCCGGTCCGGGGCCACCTCGGGCCGCTCCCGCAGCAACCGGACGGCGGCGAGCGCGTGGGGTACGTACTCGTCGGCCATCGTGAAGTCCGGCCGCAGGCGGCCCGGGTGGGCGAAGGTCACCTTGTCGAAGCGCAGCACGGCCACCCGCCGGAAGGCGAGGCCCCACGCGAGGTCCTTCAGCGGCTTGTTCGCCCCGATGGTCTCGTCCCGGTCGAACGCGCCGCCGCCGCTGAGCAGCACCACGGCGGGCCACGGCCCCTCGCCCACGGGCAGGGTGAGCGTTCCGGGAACCGCGAGCGGCCCGGTGCCCACGACGACGTCGCACTCGGTGAACCGGTCCTCATCCACGTAACCCGGCGGCTCCCACGCGGCGTCGCCCTGCGTGTCGAAGCGCAGCCCCTGCAACAGGCCGTCGTCACCGACCGACGTGACCACGGTGAACCCGCCTTCGGCGCAGAGCACCGGTATACGCACGCGCGCCGAGCCGGCCTCGGCCACCGGCTCCTCCACGTTCACGCGGCCGCCGCGTCCCGCGACCTCGGCGGCCCAGGCGAGCCGTAGCTGCTCGGCGGGGAGCGCCGCCCGCAGCGCGGGCGCGAACAGCTCCACCGACTCCTCGAACCGCTCCGTCCGCAACAGCGCGGCAAACCGCCGCGCCGCCTCCGGTACCCCACCCGTCCCCGGCGCCCCACCCTCAACCGTTCTCATAGTTGAGAAAGGTATCAGTCATGAGAAGGTGAGCGGGTGGACTCCCTGGACCTGCTCGCCCATCCCATCCGGCTGCGGATCGTGCTCGCGATGGGCGGTGCGCGGACGCTGACCACCTCGCAGCTCTGCGCCCGCATTCCGGAGGCGTCCAAAGCCACGGTCTACCGGCACATCGACCGGCTGGCGTCCGGGGGCATCCTTGAGGTGGCCGAGGAGCGCAGGGTGCGCGGCGCGGTGGAGCGCCACTACCGGCTCCGCCAGGACCGGGCCACGATCAGCCCGGAGACGGTGTCCACGCTCACCCCGGACGACCACCGGCGCGCCTTCACCACCGCGATGACGGCGCTGCTGGCCGAGTTCACCGCCTACCTGGACCGCGAGGGGGCCGATCCCGTGGCGGACCGGGTGGGCTACCGCCAGCACTCGGTCTGGCTGAGCCCGGCGGAGCTGGAGGAGCTGATCGGCGGCCTGCGCGCGGCCATCGCCCCGAAGCTCGCCAACGGGCCGAGCCCTGAGCGGACGCAGTATCTGCTCAGCCCGATCCACTTCCCGATGGAAGCGCCTTCCTCGGAAGCCGGGGCATAGCGAACCTCAAGAGGCGCGCGCCCGTGTAACGCCCGTCCCGTCCGCTGCCAAGTAGAGGTGACAGGCAGGCCGGAAGAGGGGAGGCACCACCTTGACGAGCGACACCCGCGGCAAGGAAGGACCAGCGGCGGCAGCGCGCGATCCGGACCTCTTCGAGGAGTTCTACCGGCGCCACTTCGACGCGATCACCCGCTTCGTCGCGCGGCGCGTCACCGACCCCCACACGGTCGCGGACGTGACGGCGGAGGTCTTCCTCGCCGCGATCGACTCCGCGGACTCCTACCGTCCGGGCCGGGGCAGCGAGACGGCCTGGCTGTACGGCATAGCCCGCAACCTGGTCGGCGCCGAGGCCCGCCGCACCGCCCGCCAAGCGGCCCTGGGCGCCCGGATCGCGGGTCGCAGGCTGCTGGAGGCGGACGACATCGCGCGCCTGGAGGAGCAGTTGGACGCCGAGGCGGCCGGCCGCCGGGCGCTCGCCGCGCTCGCCGTCCTCCCGCAGGGCGAGCGCGCGCTGCTGGAGCTCATCACCGTCGACCAGCTCACGCTCCCGGAGGCCGCTTCGGCACTCGGTATCCGCCAAGTGACCGCCCGGGTGCGGCTGCACCGGGCGCGCAAGGCACTGCGCGGGGCGGTGGCCCACAGCGCCACGGATCGACCGGCGACGGCACTCGCCGGGGACACACTCATCGCGGGAACAGGGGAGAGAGCATGAAGACGACATTCGAGGACCGGCTACTCGAAGAGCTGAAGCAGGAGATCACGGCGCGCGGACCACAGCCCGCCCCGGCGCGCCCGCGCCGCGTGGTCACAGCGCCCCGCTTCGCGCTCGTCGCCGGACTGGCCACCGCGGCGACGGTGGCGGCGGTGCTGCTGCCCGGATCGCCGGGCGCTCCGAAGGCGTACGCCGTGGACCGGAACGGAGACGGCACCGTCACCGTCACCCTCTACGACCTCACACCGGACCCCGAAGAACAGGACGCACTCGTGGCGCGGGTGCGCGAACTGGGAGTGCTGGTGAGCATCGACAGCCCGCCTGCCGGCACCGCCTGTGCCTGGCCCAGGGGGAAGGTCATCCAGCCCCCGGCGGGCGTCATGGACCGTAAGGCGGTCGAAGAGCTCCTGCGCGAGTCGGCAGCGGGGGGCGGGCGGGGAGCCGCGTTCCCGATGCCGCCGGGCACCACGGGGAAGGGCGCTGACACCGACTGGCGGGCCACGCTCCACCCCGGCGACACCCTGGTGATCGAGCGCAACCAGGTCGGCGCGTGGTACTCGGCGGTCGAGGGGGCTGCCGCCCCGTGCGATCCCCGGCCCATCCCGCCCCACGGCGCCGACGACTGAGTTCGCGGCTCCCCTGCCGGTAACCCTCTGTCCACCTGTCGGCGGGTGGCGTTCCCGGCTTTCGTCCGGGACGCGCGAAACGGCTTCCCCGGGGTCGGGGAAGCCGTTTCGCGACCGTGCGGAGCGGTGGTGGGGTCAGGCGTGGCGGCGGTTGCCGGTGATGACCCGGTAGAGCACGAGCAGGATGATCGAGCCGACGATGGCCGCGATCCAGGTGGAGATTTCGAAGAAGCCGTCGATGGAGTCGACGCCGAAGATGACCTTGCCGAGCCAGCCGCCGAGAAGGCCGCCCGCAATGCCGATGAGCATCGTGATGATGATGCCGCCCGGGTCCTTCCCCGGCACGAGCGCCTTGGCGATGAGACCCGCAAGAAGCCCGATGATGATCCACGCGATGATGCCCATGATGTCCCACCTGCCTGGTCGTATAAAGATTTTGTCAACCACCGTCTGTACCGGAACGGCGCGTTCAAACATCGGCCGTGCGAGCAGCCCTTGCCGGGTGCCCGCGCGATGCGCGAAGGGTGGTGAACCGAGACGCACTACGGTGGGCTTCGTGGCGAGTGAGACCGACCGTGCGGCCCTGGCCGATGAGGTGTGCCTCGCGCTGAAGGGGTGTTGCCCCGGATCACGCGCGGAGCTGACCGGCTCGCTGGGGTCGGGCACGGCGGACGCCTTCAGCGACATCGACATCGCGTGGGTGCTGCCGGACGCGCGGTTCCCGGACTGCCTGGATCGCGTGGTGGCGGTTCTGGGCGGGGTCCGACCGGTCGACAGCGTCCGTCTCGACCCGGACTTCTATCGCTCCGACCGCCGACGCCTCCTGTTCGTCCGCTTCGCGGGGGTGCCGCTGTTCTGGCGGCTCGACCTGGACGTCCGCGCCGCGTCGGTCGCGGACGACCCGCACTACGACGCGGAGAACCCGGCGGCACGCGCCCATGACGACGAGTGGTCGCGCCCGGCCAGTGCCCTGGCCAACGCCATCGGCGCGGTCAAGGCGGTGGCCCGAAAGCGGGACGACGAGGCCCGTGGCCTGCTGGACCGGGGGTTCGCCCGGATCGGCGAGGACGCCCGGGCCAGCGGCGCGTGGGGCCACGATGTGGCCCGGCTCGCACACGCCGCCGCCCTACGCGAGCCGTCCTTGTCGGACCTGGCCGCCCAGGTCACCGCGCTCGCGGCGCAGCACGTGGGCGGCTCCGCCGCCTGACGCGCGTCCTCAGTGAGCGGCGTACGAAACGAACTCCGCCCACGCGGTCTCACCGAAGGCGAGCTGCGGCACGGACAGGTCCTTGGAGTCGCGGACACGCACGACGCCAGTCGCGGCCGCGACCTCAACGCAGTCGTTCGGGTTGCTGCTGTCGCTGTAGCTGCTCTTGAACCACTCGTTCTCGCGGGTCATGACCTGCTCCCAGCGTCAGCAGTCGGAGGCGTACGAGACGAACCCCGCCCACGCGTCTGTGCCGAAGGCAAGCTCCGGCACGGACAAGTCCTTGGAATCACGGACGTGCACCGAACCGGACGCCGCCGCGACCTCGACGCACGAGTCCCCCTCGCTGCTGCTGCTGTAGCTGCTCTTGAACCACTCCAGCCCGACAGCACCCCGGGCAGAGGTCTCGCGAATCATGTCTCTCCCAACACTCTTTCGATGAAGGCCCGCGACTCGCGCGGCGGCAGTGCCTGGGCCCGGATCATTCCACAGCGCAGGTCAAGAATCCTGATCTGCTTCTGGTCAGACACCGGCCGACCCGCGAAGGCGCCGTCTGCCCGCCCTACCGCTGAGCCGTCCTCGAACTTCAGCACCTCAACGCCGCCCTCCATGCTCGCGTGGTCCTCACGATGGGTCGGCATCACCTGGATCTCGACGCTCCGCAACTCACTGAGCGCCAAAAGCCGTTCGAGCTGGCCTCGCAACACCATTGTGCCCCCGATGGGACGTCGCAGGGTCACCTCTTCCTGCACGAAGCTGAGTGCAGGGGCCGGTGACCTCTCGAAGATCGCCTGCCTCGCGATGCGTGCGGCAAGCACCCGCTCCACTTCGTCCTGCGAGTAAGCGGGACGCCGCATCTCGAACAGGGCTCGCGCGTACTCGGGCGTCTGCAACAGGCCGTGGATGTTGTGGTTGCTGTACAGCGACATCTCAACGGCCCGCGCCTCCAGCTTCGCCAGATCCCGGACCTTCTTCGGGTATCTCACCGCCGCGAGGTCCTTCTTCATCGCGGCGATCTTCCCGCCCGCCCCGCACACCTCATCCGCCATGTCCAGCAGCTCAGGCCGGGGGATCCGGCGACCCCCCTCCACCTTGTAGATCAGGTTCTCCCCGTACCCCAACCGCGTACCGAACTCCGCCGCCGTCAGGCCCGCCGCCTCGCGCCAGGCCCTGATCTGGCGGCCCACGGCCGCGACCACCGCGACGCCCGACTCGTCGTCGGGGTCGACGTCCCAGCCGGGTTCGTCCGCCCCGGCGTCGGGCTGCCAGTCCGTGCCGATCTCGTCCACACTCATCCGTGCCCCGCTTTCACGCGTGCCGTCGTTCCTCAACCGTGTACGTCCCCCGGGCGTCACCCCGTACAGCGGGGACAACGCTGGACAAGCGCGGGACAATGACCGTACGTAAGCACCGAGTCACTGTTCACGGTAGGGGCGCGCGGCCACCCTGAGTGACGTGAATCGAGAAATCACCCGAACCGAAACTTCCGCTCCCGCCCGGCAGTTCGCCGTTCTGCTCTCCCCCACGCGCCGGGGCGCACGGCTCGCCCGGCTGCTCACAACGGCGCATTTGGGCGACTGGGGGCTCCCCACCGAGGCGGCCGCGCACATCGTGGCCGAGCTGGCCGCGAACGCGGCCACGCACGGGCGGGTGCAGGGCCGGGACTTCCGACTGAGCCTCACCGTGAGTGACACGGCCCGGCTGCGGATCGAGCTGACGGACACCCGGAGTGACCGTCTGCCCGTGCCCGACACCCCCAACCCGTACGCCGAAGGCGGGCGCGGCCTGCTCATCGTCGCGGCGCTGGCGGACCGCTGGGGCGTCGAGGAGGGACCGGTGCCGCGCAAGACGGTGTGGGCGGAACTCGACCTCGTACCGTGACTGCCGTGACGCCCCCGACCGCGTCCCGGGCCACCGGGTCGCGGTCCTTCGCGACGTAAAAAGGCTTCTAAAGAACCTGGGAAAGAACCAGACCAAAACCCACCCCACCCCGTCTTGACCTGCATCACTCGCGCGAGTGAACTCGGGCAACTGGGCTGGATTCGGGCCGGGTTCGCTGGCATATGCTCGCCGCGACAACACCACAGAACGTGACGGCCCCCGGCGAGACGGGAATCTCCACCGAGGGCCTGACCAACACGGAAGAAGCAACCTTCCTGATGGCTACCCCGCAGGTTATCGCGCCCCCTCGCGCCCCTTCCGGCTCCCCCACCGCCGGTGTTCACCACATCAACGTCCGCCACACCACCGGCTTTACGGTGATCGGCAACCACCTCGCCCAGCACGCGCAGCTCTCGCTGACCGCGATCGGGCTCGCCGCGCACATCCAGTCGCTGCCCACGGGCGCCAGGGTCGGCATCAAGCTCCTCGCGGCCCGCTTCCCGGAGAGCGAGGCCCGAATCGCGTCCGCGCTAAGGGAGTTGGAGACAGCGGGGTATCTCCACCGGGACCGCGTACGCCTGCCGGACGGCCGGGTGGTCACCCGTACGACGTCGTACAACCAGCCGCACGCGACCCCGGAGCAGCAGGAACCCGCCCCGAACGCGCCCCCTGAGCAGCAGGAGCCCGCCGCTCCGGCGACGCCCCCGGCCCCCACCGAAGCGCACCCCACGGCGACCACGCTCCTCACCGGCCTCCGCCGCCACGCACCCCAACTCACCCTGTCCGCGCAGGCGATCAGCGAACTGGCCCCCACAGTCGCGACCTGGCTCGCCCGCGACGTACACCCCGCAACGGTCCTGCACGCCCTCACGAGCGACCTCCCACCGATCGTCAGGCACCCGGCAGGCTTCGTACGCAACCGCGGGTGCGCTTCCGGCGCAAACTCGATGCCGTCGGCCGCACCAGGGTGTCGGAATACCACTTCCTCGACATGGCCGCAGAGGAACTCACCCTCGACACCACCAACGACCCGCCATCCGCCTGACCGGCGAAACCGCCGGCGCCCGGCCGGGCGTCTCTCCGTACATGGAAACCGAACAGACGTCCCGCCGCGAAGCCCTCACCAGCACCGCAGGGCTCCTCACCGCGCTGCTCGGCGCCCTCGCGGGCCTCGCCGTCTGGCTGCCGTACGGCCGCAGGGGCCTCTTCGGCGCCTTCGAGGGCGAGCGGAACACCGACGTGCTCCTGCTGGGCCTGCCGGTGCTGCTGCTCGGCGGCACGCTGGCGGCCCTGGCCGCCTTCGCCGGCGTACGGGGCCGCCGGCGCACCGCACTCGGCCTGGCGGCGGCCGTCGCGGGACTCGCCGCGCTCGGCTACGGCCTCGACGTCCTGGCGGAGCCGCAGGCGGCGAGCGACTGCGGGTCGCCCTGCTGAGGCTGCGGCACTACGCCGGATGCGCCTCCCGCCAAGCCCGCATCGACCGGTCCCACTCCTCCCCCGTCAACGCCGTGAGCGACGCCGGGAACAGGCCGTCCTCCTCCTTGGCGATGTGGTGGTGCAGCTCGGCCACCGCCTCGCGCAGCCGGGCGATGTCCTCGGCGCGGGTGAGGTCGACCTCCCGGAGGAACGCGCCGAGTTCGCGGTGTTCGCGTACGAGCGCGGCGATGTAGTCCGCGTACTCCGGGTCCGCGCTCATCACCGCGAAGAGGCCCCGCTCCTCGCCCTGCCAGTGCGCCACGAGCTCCCGCTCCATGCGGGCGACCAGGTCCGGGACGACGGCCGGGTCCCCGTCGTCCAGCGCGCGCAGGGCCGCGCCCGCCGTGTCCGTGACGGACTCGTGCTCCGCGATGAACTCCTTGATCAACGGGATCTCACGGCAGCCGCAGTAATGGCACATATGCGGCACCTTGCCATATATGTGAGTGGCTACGCGTCGCGCCCGCGCAGCAGCAGCCCGCCCGCCAGCAGCGCGGCCGCCGCCCACGCCCCGAGCACGCCCAGACCGGCCCATGGGCCGATGGGCAGCTCGTCCAGATGGACCGTGGCCTGCACCGCGAGGCCCGCGGGCATGGGCGAGAGCTGCTGGAGGTGGCCCTGCCACGCCGGGTCCTGGACGACCCCGATCACGACCGGGAACACGTAGAGCAGCCCGAGCACGATCCCGATGGCGGTCGCCGCGTCCCGTACCGCGGTCGCCACGCCGAGCCCGAGCAGGGCGATGAGGACGAGATAGAGCACCGAGCCCACGGCCGCGCGCAGGGTCGGGCCGTCGGCCAGGGACAACGGGGCGTAGCCGTGCGCCTCGGTGAACCCGCTGCCGGGCAGGACGAGGCGGCCGCCGAGGAGCGAGGCCGCGACGGCAGCCGTCCCGGCGGCCAGGACGACCGTCGCGAGGACCGTCGCTTTCGCGGCGAACACGGTCGTCCGGTCGGGCATCGCCGTGAGCGTCGTACGGATCATCCCGGTCCCGTACTCCCCGCTCACGGCCAGCACCGCGAGGACGGCGACGACGGCCTGGCCGACGGTGACGCCGGTCAGCGCGAGCCGCACGGCGTCCTGGCCGCATCCCGTATCCGGGCACTTCACGGCCTTCGCGGTGCCGCAGCCGACCGCCACGGTCAGCGCGACGGCGAGCAGGAGCAGCCTGCCCAGGTCCCCGGCCGTGCGCAGCTTCGTCCACTCCGCGCGCAGGGCGCTCATACGTCCCTCCCCCACAGCCGCACCACGGCCAGGCCGTGAGCCAGCGCCGCGTACCCGCACAGCACGGCGAGCCCCGCCCACGGCGCGAGCGGGAAGTACCCGGTCGACGGCTCGTACACGCTGAGCACCTGCGCGTACCGCGGCAGCGTCTGCTGTACGGCGAAGCCCGCGGCCGGGGTCACCCGCAGCAGCCACTCCGAGACGCCCGGGGGCAGCACGCCGGAGGCGGCGAGCAGGAACGGCAGCACGAGCGACGCGACGACCAGAGCGACCGCCGTGCCGCTGCGCCGCAGCAGCGCGCCGACGCCGAGAGCGAGTACGGCGGCGGCCGCGCAGAGCAGGCCGGTCCCGACCACGACCCGCATGTCGGTCGCCGTCGTGACGGGGAGGACGAGGAAGCCCCTACCGCGCGCGCCGCGTGCTCCGAGGGGAAGCACGATCGCGGCGGCCACCAGGCCGACGACGGACGCGACACCCCCGACCACCAGCGCCTTGGCACCAAGTACGCGGCTCCGCAACGGCGTTGCCGTCATGGTCGTACGCAGCAGACCCCGCCGGTACTCGCCGGTGATGAAGACCGTGGCCACGGCGATCACCGCGATCAACCCGGCGAACGTGCCGACGAGAAAGTCCTCGACGGCGAAGCCGACGCCCATCGCGGGGCCGCCGACGACCGGTGCGATGTCCCCGGCCCCGGTCACGGCGAACCCGCCGGCGGTCCGGGTGAACCCGCCCTTGAGGGTGTTCGTGTAGCTGCCCGAGGTGCCCGCGTCGCCACCCACCTGGGTGCCGCTCCACGGGCTCCGGGACCAGCCGCCCGTGAGCCCGGGGCGGCCGAAGGTGCCGGTGGCCACGGCGGGGCCGAAGCCCGCACCCGCTCCGGTGTCCTGACTCGCCAGGGGCGATGTGGCGAAGAGCCCGGCCCGCACGGTGCGCGGGAGCCCGGGCAGCCTCGCGCGGCCGACCTCGGTCCAGTGGGAGCCGTCGGTGGAGGCGTATCCGGTGAGGCGGTCGCCGGAGCGGACCAGGCGCAGCCACCCCTGGCGGACCTCGGGGCCCGCCATGTCGTGCGTGTAGTCGTACTGCATGCGGACGCCGTGGGCGCCGGTGGCCATGAGCGCCGCGTACGGGGACCCCTGAGCGAGGCTCTCCTTGACGATGATCCCGGCCTTCGCCCAGGGCTGGGCGCCGCGAGCCGTCTTCCCGGCCCCGGTGTCCGCCACACCGGTCAGCGACCGCAGGGGGACGGTGAGGGTGCCGTCGCCGGTGAGCGTCCGGTGGACGAAGTAGAAGCTGTCGTTGACGGCCTCGCCGCCGGGGCCCTTCGGGTACGAGGCTTCGCCGCCGGGACCGGGGGCGGCCGTGCTGAGCAGACCGACCACGATCGTCGCCAGCAGCGCACCGGCCATGGTGAGGACCCAGCCCCGCACCGTACGGAACTTCGTCCACTCGGCGTGCAGCGTCACGAGGAAGCCGGTCATCGCGCGCCCTCCCCCGCCGCAACGCCCTGGTACTCCACCGCGTCCCGGGTGAGCCCCATGTACGCCTCTTCGAGCGTCGCCCGGTGCGCGGACACCTGCGAGAACGGCACCCCGGTCCGGGCGAGCAGCGCCACGACCGCCTCGTCGGTCAGACCGGTGACGCCGAGGGTGTCGGGGCCGGTGACGAGGACGGTGGCGCCCGCGCCGCGCAGGACCTCGGCGGCGCGCTCCGGCACGGTGGTACGCAGGACGACCCGGCCGCCGGACGCCTCGGCGAGCAGCCCGGAGACGCTGGTGTCCGCGAGGACCCGGCCGCGCCCGATCACCACCAGGTGGTCCGCCGTGTCCTCCAGTTCGCCCATCAGGTGGCTGGAGACCAGGACGGCGCGGCCGTCCCGGGCCAGCGTCGACAGGAAGCCGCGCATCCACACGATGCCGTCGGGATCGAGGCCGTTGAACGGCTCGTCCAGCATGATCACCGGCGGATCGCCGAGCAGCGCCGCCGCGATCCCCAGCCGCTGGCGCATCCCCAGCGAGAAGCCGCCCGCCTTGCGCCGGGCCGCCGGGCCCAGCCCGGCCTGGTCGATGACCTCGTCCACGCGCCGGGCGGGCACACCCTGCGAGTGGGCCAGCCACAGCAGGTGGTTGCGGGCGGTGCGGCTCGGCTGCACCGCGGAGGCGTCGAGCAGGGCCCCCAGATGCCGGAGCGGCCGGCGCAGGGTGCGGTACGGCACCCCGCCGACCAGGGCCTCCCCCTCCTCGGCCGCGTCGAGTCCCAGGATGACGCGCATGGTGGTGGACTTGCCCGCGCCGTTCGGACCGACGAAGCCGGTCACCCGCCCGGGCCGCACGGTGAACGTCATCCCGTCCAGGGCCACTTGGGGCCCGAAGCGTTTACGCAGACCGATGACCTCGATCGTCGCACTCGTACTCTCATCACTCATGGCCCCACCCTGGGCGGGGCCGCTTCACAGGGACCGAACGGCCGCTGTCATCCCGCTGTTAGGCGCCTCGGCCTAGCCTGACCGGTACCGGCCGTGGCGAGAGGGGAGCACGCGGATGACATGGGGTCCACCCCGACGGCTCACGGGCCTGCGCCGCACCACCGCGCGCACCCGTTTCACGGCCCTGTACGTGACGCTGTTCCTGCTGTCCGGAACGGCACTGCTCACCATCGCGGCCGTGGTGGCCTCCGGCGGTTCGCGGGACAGCCGAACCGCCCCCGGTGGCGGCACACCCGCGACGGCGGCACAGGCCCAGGGCCGCATCGCCGAGTTGGAGCGGCAACTGGCCCAGGCCCACGACACCCGGACCCAGCAGATCCTGATCGGCTGCGCCATCGCCCTCGGCGTCATGGTGATCGCCTCGGCCGGGCTCGGCTGGTTCGTCGCCGGCCGGGTGCTGCGTCCGCTGCGCGTGATGACGGCGGCCACCCGCCGGATCACCGCCGACGGCCTGCACGAACGCCTGGCCATGGACGGGCCCGGCGACGAGGTGAAGGAGCTCGCCGACACGATCGACGATCTCCTCGGCCGGCTGGAGAGCTCCTTCGAGGGCCAGCGCCTCTTCGTCGCGAACGCCTCCCACGAACTGCGCACCCCGCTCACCACGATGCGGGCCTCCCTGGACGTGGCCCTCGCCAAGCCGGGCCCGGTCCCCGAAACCACCGCCACCCTGGCCACCCGGATGCGCGCCCAACTCGACCAGGTGGACCGGCTGCTGGAGAACTTCCTCGTCCTGGCCCGCAGTCGGCAGGGCGGGTTCACCGACACGACGCGGCTCGCCCTCGCGCCGCTCGCGCTGGCCGCCCTGGCGGACCGCGCCGACGACATCGCGGCCGGGGACCTGACCGTGCGCGAGGACCGGGCCGACGGGACCGCGTGGGTGTCCGGCAGCCCGACGCTCCTGCGCCGCGCCGTCGACAACGTGGTCGACAACGCCATCGTGCACAACGGACCCGGCGGCTGGATCGGTGTCGCGGTACGGGCCGAGGGGGGCGCGGCGGTGGCCCTCGTGGTGGAGTCGGGCGGGCCGGTGCTCGACCAGGAGCGGGTGGCGGACCTCGTCCGGCCCTTCCGCCGGCTGGACGGCGACCGCACCGGCACCGGCCGGGGCAGCGGGCTCGGCCTGTCCATCGTCGCGGCCATCGCCCGGGCCCACGGCGGCACCCTGGACCTGCGCGCCCGCCCGGAGGGCGGCCTGCGCGTCACGCTCACCCTGCCCCGTACGGGCACGGGCGCGGGCGCGGCGCCATGAGGGTCCTGGTGGTCGAGGACGCCCGTGCCCTCGCCGAGGTCGTCGCCGAGGGGCTGCGCGACCAGGGCATGGCCGTGGACGTGGCCCATGACGGGCTCGACGCGGCGGCGAAGCTCGACGTCCACGCGTAC
Source organism: Streptomyces sp. NPDC097595 (assembly GCF_044761525.1). Classification (NCBI taxonomy): domain Bacteria; kingdom Bacillati; phylum Actinomycetota; class Actinomycetes; order Kitasatosporales; family Streptomycetaceae; genus Streptomyces; species Streptomyces sp. NPDC097595. The sequence goes on from NZ_JBIWCN010000004.1 coordinate 208,270, forward strand.
GACGTCGTCGTGCTCGACCGGGACCTGCCGGGCATCCACGGCGACACGCTCTGCCGGATGATCACCGAGCGCGACGGCCGGGCGATGGTCCTGATGCTGACCGCCGCCGGCTCCCCCGGCGACCGGGTCAGCGGTCTGACCCTGGGCGCCGACGACTACCTGGGCAAGCCGTTCCACTTCCCCGAGCTCGTCCTGCGCATCCGCGCCCTGGCCCGCCGCCGCCCGGCCGCCCGATCCCGCACCCTGAGCGCGGCGGGCATCGAGCTCGACCCGACGCACCGGACCGCCGTCCGCGACGGCCGCCGCCTCGACCTCTCCGTCAAGGAGTTCGCGGTCCTCGAAGCCCTGCTGGCCGCGAGCCCCGCCTTCCTGAGCGCGGAGGACCTGCTCGAACAGGTCTGGGACGAGCACGCCGACCCCTTCACCAACACGGTCGCCGTGACCATCAGCCGTCTGCGCCGCAAGCTCGGTGACCCCGGGGTCATCACCACCACCCCCGGCGTGGGATACCGGATCGCAGGGCCGCCCGCCCTCTGACAGACTCCCGCCATGCATGTACGTACCACCCAAGCCTGGGACCTGCGCCCCGCCACCCCCGCCGACCTGGACGACATCGTCGAGCTACGGGCCGTCGTGATGCGCCCCGACCTGGTCCGCCTCGGCCGATACGACGAGCACCGGGTGCGGCAGCGGATGCGTGACTCGTACGTCCCCGAGCACACCTCGGTCGTCGTGGTCGACGGCCGCTTCGCGGGCTGCGTGACGCTGAAGCCGTACGAGGACGGCTGGTGCCTGGAGAGCTTCTTCCTGGACGCGGAGCTCCAGGGGCGGGGCATCGGCTCCGGCGTACTGCGGCGCCTGCTGGAGCGTACGGACGCCGAAGGGGTGCCGGTGCGGCTGAACGTGCTCCAGGGCAGCGCCGCGCGGCGGCTGTACGAGCGGTACGGCTTCGTGACCGAGGGGGAGGACCCGGTGGACGTGTTCATGATCCGACGGCCCGAGCCTGCCGCGTAAGCCCGTAAAAACCCGAAGGGCCCCGTCCCACCGCGTGAACGGTGGGACGGGGCCCTTCTTGGTGCTCTGTGCGGAGCTACCAGGTCAGACGCAACAAGTGATTACTTGTTGATCTTGGTGACCTGGCCGGCGCCCACGGTCCGGCCACCCTCACGGATGGCGAACTTCAGGCCCTCCTCCATGGCGACCGGCTGGATCAGCGCGACCGACATGACGGTGTTGTCGCCCGGCATGACCATCTCGGTGCCCTCGGGGAGGGTCACGACGCCGGTCACGTCCGTGGTACGGAAGTAGAACTGCGGGCGGTAGTTGTTGAAGAAGGGGGTGTGACGGCCACCCTCGTCCTTCGACAGGATGTAGGCCTGGGCCTCGAACTCGGTGTGCGGCGTGACCGAACCGGGCTTGATGATGACCTGGCCGCGCTCGACGTCCTCGCGCTTGATGCCACGGAGGAGCAGACCGACGTTCTCACCGGCCTGGCCCTCGTCGAGCAGCTTGCGGAACATCTCGATGCCGGTGACCGTGGTGGTGGTCTTCTCGGTCTTGATACCGACGATGTCGACGGTCTCGTTGACCTTGAGGACACCACGCTCGATACGACCGGTGACGACGGTGCCACGACCGGTGATCGTGAAGACGTCCTCGATCGGCATCAGGAACGGCTTGTCGACGTCGCGCTCGGGCTGCGGGATGTTCTCGTCCACGGCCTTCATGAGCTCGAGGACGGTGTTGCCCCACTCCTTGTCGCCCTCAAGGGCCTTGAGCGCCGAGACCTTGACGACCGGAAGGTCGTCGCCCGGGAACTCGTACTCGGAGAGCAGCTCGCGGACCTCGAGCTCGACGAGCTCCAGGATCTCCTCGTCGTCCACCATGTCGGCCTTGTTCAGGGCGACGACGATGTACGGAACGCCGACCTGGCGGGCCAGGAGCACGTGCTCCTTGGTCTGCGGCATCGGGCCGTCGGTGGCGGCGACCACGAGGATGGCGCCGTCCATCTGCGCGGCACCGGTGATCATGTTCTTGATGTAGTCCGCGTGACCCGGGCAGTCGACGTGCGCGTAGTGACGCGACTCCGTCTGGTACTCGACGTGCGCGATCGAGATCGTGATACCGCGCTGGCGCTCCTCGGGAGCCTTGTCGATCTGGTCGAAGGCCGAGGCCTCGTTCAGGTCCGGGTACGCGTCGTGCAGCACCTTGGTAATGGCGGCCGTGAGGGTCGTCTTACCGTGGTCGATGTGACCGATGGTGCCGATGTTGACGTGCGGCTTAGTCCGCTCGAACTTTGCCTTCGCCACTGGGGTCCTCCTGAGTGGTTCTGTACGCCTTGCTTCATCGGCGCCAGGTGATCTTTGCTGGAATGCCGGTGCCGGGGGCATCCGCCACGCTGCTTACGCGGTGCGACGAATGCCCGACCGGGCTCCGGTGACAAGCCTAAAGCGTGAGCTCGGAAGAGTTACTCGCCCTTGGCCTTCGCGATGATCTCCTCGGCGACGTTCCGCGGAACCTCGGCGTAGGAGTCGAACTGCATCGAGTAGCTTGCGCGACCCGAGGTCTTGCTGCGGAGGTCTCCGACGTAGCCGAACATCTCCGAGAGGGGCACGAGGCCCTTCACGACGCGAGCGCCGCTGCGCTCCTCCATGGCCTGGATCTGGCCACGGCGGGAGTTGAGGTCGCCGATGACATCGCCCATGTAGTCCTCGGGCGTGGTGACCTCGACGGCCATCATCGGCTCAAGGAGCACGGGGGACGCCTTGCGGGCACCCTCCTTGAACGCCTGCGAACCGGCGATCTTGAAGGCGAGCTCCGAGGAGTCGACCTCGTGGTAACCACCGTCGAGAAGGATGACGCGGACGCCGACCATCTCGTAACCGGCCAGGATGCCGAACTGCATGGCTTCCTGGGCACCCGCGTCCACCGAGGGGATGTACTCACGGGGGATGCGGCCACCGGTGACCTTGTTGACGAACTCGTACGACGCGTCGCCGCCCTCAAGGGGCTCGATGGCGATCTGCACCTTCGCGAACTGGCCGGTACCACCAGTCTGCTTCTTGTGCGTGTAGTCGATGCGCTCGACGGCCTTGCGGATCGTCTCGCGGTACGCGACCTGGGGCTTGCCGACGTTCGCCTCGACGCGGAACTCGCGCTTCATGCGGTCGACGAGCACCTCGAGGTGCAGCTCGCCCATACCACCGATGATGGTCTGGCCGGTCTCCTCGTCGGAGTGCACCTGGAAGGACGGGTCCTCCTCGGAGAGGCGCTGGATGGCGACACCCAGCTTCTCCTGGTCACCCTTGGACTTGGGCTCGATGGCGACCTGAATGACCGGCGCCGGGAAGTCCATGGACTCCAGGATGACCGGGTTCTTGTCGTCGCACAGCGTCTCACCGGTGGTGGTCTGCTTCAGGCCCATGACGGCGATGATGTCGCCGGCGCCCACCGAGTCGATCTCCTCACGCTTGTTCGCGTGCATACGGTAGATCTTGCCGATGCGCTCCTTCTTGCCCTTGACGGAGTTCAGCACCGCGGTGCCGGCGTCCAGGCGACCGGAGTAGATCCGGACGAAGGTGAGCTTGCCGAGGTGCGGGTCGCTCGCGATCTTGAACGCCAGAGCCGACAGCGGCTCCTCGTCCGAGGGCTTGCGCTTGATGACCGTCTCGGGGTCCTTGGGGTCGTGGCCCTCGATGGCCTCGACGTCCAGGGGGGAAGGCAGGTAGCGGACGACCGCGTCGAGCAGGGGCTGGACGCCCTTGTTCTTGAACGCGGTGCCACAGAACACCGGGGTGACGGTGACGGAGTCGGCGCTGCCCTTGGAGGCCAGGGTGATGCGACGGATCGCCTCGTGCAGCTGGTCCTGGGTGGGCTCGGTGCCCTCCAGGTACAGCTCCATCATGGCGTCGTCGTTCTCCGCGACGGCCTCAAGGAGCTTGCCGCGCCACTCGTCCGCCTGCTCCTGGAGCTCGGCCGGGATGTCAACGACGTTGTACATCTCGCCCTTGGCGGCCTCTTCGGGGTACACGAAGGCCTTCATCGACACGAGGTCGACGACGCCCGTGAAGTCCGCCTCGGCACCGATCGGCAGCTGCATGACGATCGGGGTCGCGCCGAGGCGGTCCACGATCATGTTGACGCAGCGCAGGAAGTCGGCACCGGTGCGGTCGAGCTTGTTGACGAAGCAGATACGCGGCACGCCGTAGCGGTCCGCCTGACGCCAGACGGTCTCGGACTGCGGCTCGACGCCGGCCACACCGTCGAACACGGTGACGGCGCCGTCGAGGACGCGGAGCGAACGCTCCACCTCGACGGTGAAGTCGACGTGACCCGGGGTGTCGATGATGTTGATGGTGTGGTCAACATCGTTGAGCGGCCAGTGACAGGTCGTCGCGGCGGACGTGATGGTGATGCCGCGCTCCTGCTCCTGCTCCATCCAGTCCATCGTGGCAGCGCCGTCGTGGACCTCACCGATCTTGTACGAAACGCCGGTGTAGAACAGGATCCGCTCAGTGGTGGTCGTCTTGCCCGCGTCGATGTGGGCCATGATCCCAATGTTGCGGACCTTGGCCAGGTCAAGCGAAGTGGTGGCCATAAGGCTCAGTCTTCTCTCGGTCTCGATGGGGGTAGCGACTACCAGCGGTAGTGCGCGAAGGCCTTGTTGGACTCGGCCATCTTGTGGGTGTCCTCACGCTTCTTGACGGCAGCGCCAAGACCGTTCGAGGCGTCGAGCAGCTCGTTCATGAGCCGCTCGGTCATCGTCTTCTCGCGGCGGGCGCGGGAGTAACCCACGACCCAGCGGAGGGCCAGAGTGGCGGCACGACCGGGCTTGACCTCGATCGGCACCTGGTAGGTGGCGCCACCGACACGGCGGGACTTGACCTCGAGCGAGGGCTTGACGTTCTCCAGCGCGCGCTTCAGCGTGATGACCGGGTCGGCGCCGGTCTTCTCGCGAAGACCCTCCATGGCGCCGTACACGATCCGCTCGGCGGTGGAACGCTTGCCGTCGAGCAGGATCTTGTTGATCAGCGACGTGACAAGAGGAGAGCTGTAGACCGGGTCGATGATGACCGGGCGCTTCGGGGCGGGGCCCTTACGAGGCATTCTTACTTCTCCTTCTTGGCGCCGTAGCGGCTGCGGGCCTGCTTGCGGTTCTTGACACCCTGGGTGTCGAGCGAGCCGCGGATGATCTTGTAACGAACACCCGGCAGGTCCTTCACACGGCCACCACGCACGAGCACGATGGAGTGCTCCTGCAGGTTGTGTCCCTCACCCGGGATGTAGGCCGTGACCTCGATGCCCGAGGTCAGGCGCACACGTGCGACCTTCCGGAGCGCGGAGTTCGGCTTCTTCGGGGTGGTCGTGAACACACGCGTGCAGACGCCGCGGCGCTGGGGCGAACCCTCGAGTGCGGGCGTCTTGTTCTTCTCGACCTTGTCCTGCCGGCCCTTCCGGACCAGCTGCTGGATCGTAGGCACTACTTCTCCGGTTTCTGTGTGCCGTCGGTGAAACTAACCTGGAACGTCGCCGACCCACGCGGTCGGGTGTGTCGGATCCTGCGAGCCCGTACCGAAACGGCATGAGGAGCACGGATCACGGTGGCCGAAGACAGGCTCGCCATGCGGTTGAGGACACGCACGCGAACCCAGGCACACCCCAGGCACAAGGTCTGAGCGTACCTACCTCACGGACCTGGGTCAAAACAAATGGCGTCCAGCCCGGGCGGCCGGCCCGCGCGCCCGGCTTGTCCCGACCCGTACGGATGCCCCACAAGCCCCTGAGAGCGCCTCTGAGGCCATACGAGCCCCGCGTGGGCCCCCGGGAGCCCCGCCCCTCCGGCGCGCCACTGTGACGTATCACACGCCGGAGGGCGGCCACCCCGCAACCGGGATGACCGCCCTCCGGGCGTATCAAGCGACTCGCTTACTGGTTGTACGGACCGTAGTCGTAGTCCTCCAGCGGAACGGCCTGGCCGGAGCCCGTGCCGAACGGCGAGTAGTCGATGTCGTCGTAGCCGACGGCCGAGTACATCGCGGCCTTGGCCTCCTCGGTCGGCTCGACCCGGATGTTGCGGTAGCGGGACAGGCCCGTACCGGCCGGGATGAGCTTACCGATGATGACGTTCTCCTTGAGGCCGATCAGGGAGTCGGACTTGGCGTTGATCGCCGCGTCCGTCAGGACCCTGGTCGTCTCCTGGAAGGAGGCCGCGGACAGCCACGACTCCGTCGCCAGCGACGCCTTGGTGATACCCATCAGCTGCGGACGGCCGGAGGCGGGGTGACCGCCCTCGGTGACCACGCGACGGTTCTCGGTCTCGAACTTCGAGCGCTCCACGAGCTCGCCCGGCAGCAGCTCCGCGTCGCCGGACTCGATGATCGTCACGCGGCGGAGCATCTGCCGGATGATGATCTCGATGTGCTTGTCGTGGATCGACACGCCCTGCGAGTTGTAGACCTTCTGGACCTCGCCGACCAGGTGGACCTGGACCGCGCGCTGGCCGAGGATGCGCAGCACGTCGTGCGGGTTGGTGGCACCCACGGTGAGCTTCTGGCCCACCTCGACGTGGTCGCCCTCGCCCACCAGGAGACGGGCGCGCTTCGAGATCGGGAAGGGGATCTCGTCGCTGCCGTCGTCCGGGGTGACGACGAGCTTCTTGGTCTTCTCGGTCTCCTCGATGCGGACACGGCCCGCGGACTCGGAGATCGGGGCGACACCCTTGGGCGTACGCGCCTCGAAGAGCTCGACGACACGCGGCAGACCCTGGGTGATGTCGTCACCGGCCACACCACCGGTGTGGAAGGTACGCATCGTCAGCTGGGTACCGGGCTCACCGATGGACTGGGCGGCGATGATGCCGACCGCCTCACCGATGTCGACCAGCTTGCCGGTGGCGAGCGAGCGCCCGTAGCAGAAGGCACAGGTGCCGACCGCGGACTCACAGGTCAGGACCGAGCGGGTCTTGACCTCCTCGACGCCGGCGCCCACCAGGGCGTCGATCAGGACGTCACCGAGGTCGACGTTGGCAGGCGCGATGACCTTGCCGTCCACCACGACGTCCTCGGCGAGCATGCGGGCGTAGACCGAGGTCTCGACGTCGTCCGTCTTGCGGAGGACACCGTCGGCACCCTTGACGGCGATCTTCAGCTTGAGGCCGCGGTCGGTGCCGCAGTCCTCCTCGCGAATGATCACGTCCTGCGAGACGTCCACCAGACGACGGGTCAGGTAACCCGAGTCGGCGGTACGCAGAGCGGTGTCCGCCAGACCCTTACGGGCACCGTGCGTGGAGATGAAGTACTCCAGAACGGTGAGGCCCTCACGGAAGGACGCCTTGATGGGACGCGGGATCGTCTCGTTCTTGGCGTTGGACACCAGACCACGCATACCGGCGATCTGACGCATCTGCATCATGTTTCCTCGGGCACCCGAGTCAACCATCATGAAGATGGGGTTCGTCTTGGGGAAGTTCTCGTTCATGGCCTCGGCAACCTCGTTGGTCGCCTTGGTCCAGATCGCGATGAGCTCCTGCGTGCGCTCGTCCTTGGTGATCAGACCGCGCTCGTACTGCTTCTGGACCTTCTCGTCCTGCTCCTCGTAGCCCTTGACGATGGCCTTCTTGGCCTCGGGCACGACGACGTCGGAGATGGCCACGGTGACGCCCGAACGGGTCGCCCAGTGGAAGCCGGCCGCCTTCAGGTTGTCGAGCGTCGCCGCCACGATGACCTTGGGGTAGCGCTCGGCGAGGTCGTTGACGATCTCGGAGAGCTGCTTCTTGCCGACCGAGTAGTCGACGAACGGGTAGTCCTCGGGCAGCAGCTCGTTGAAGAGCGCGCGGCCCAGGCTCGTCCGCAGCCGGAAGGTGTCACCCGGCTGGTACTCGGGCTCGCCCTCCTCGGCGACCGGCGGCACCCAGCCACGCGGCGGGATGGTGCCCACCGGGAAGCGGATGTCGACGGACGACTGGAGCGCCAGCTCGCCGGCGTCGAACGCCATGATCGCCTCGGCCGTGGAGCCGAACGCGCGGCCCTCGCCCTTGGTGTCGCGGAGCTCGCCGTCGGTGGTCAGGAAGAACAGGCCCAGCACCATGTCCTGGGTCGGCATGGTGACGGGACGACCGTCGGCCGGCTTCAGGATGTTGTTCGAGGACAGCATCAGGATGCGGGCCTCGGCCTGCGCCTCCGCGGAGAGCGGCAGGTGCACGGCCATCTGGTCACCGTCGAAGTCCGCGTTGAACGCGGTGCAGACGAGCGGGTGGATCTGGATGGCCTTGCCCTCGACCAGCTGCGGCTCGAAGGCCTGGATGCCGAGGCGGTGCAGCGTGGGCGCACGGTTCAGCAGCACCGGGTGCTCGGCGATGACCTCTTCGAGGACGTCGTACACGACGGTGCGGCCGCGCTCGACCATGCGCTTGGCCGACTTGATGTTCTGCGCGTGGTTCAGGTCGACCAGGCGCTTCATCACGAACGGCTTGAAGAGCTCCAGCGCCATCGCCTTCGGCAGACCGCACTGGTGCAGCTTGAGCTGCGGACCGACGACGATCACGGAACGCGCGGAGTAGTCCACGCGCTTGCCGAGCAGGTTCTGACGGAAACGACCCTGCTTGCCCTTCAGCATGTCGCTGAGGGATTTCAGGGGACGGTTACCGGGACCGGTGACCGGGCGACCGCGACGACCGTTGTCGAAGAGGGCGTCCACGGCCTCCTGGAGCATGCGCTTCTCGTTGTTCACGATGATCTCGGGCGCGCCGAGGTCGAGAAGCCGCTTCAGGCGGTTGTTGCGGTTGATCACGCGGCGGTACAGGTCGTTCAGGTCGGAGGTCGCGAAGCGGCCACCGTCCAGCTGCACCATCGGACGCAGGTCCGGCGGGATGACCGGCACGCAGTCGAGCACCATGCCCTTGGGCTTGTTGCTGGTCTGCAGGAACGCGGAGACGACCTTGAGGCGCTTGAGCGCACGGGTCTTCTTCTGGCCCTTGCCGGTACGGATGATCTCGCGGAGGCGCTCGGCCTCCTCGTCGAGGTCGAAGGACTCCAGGCGCTTCTGCAGCGCGGCGGCGCCCATGCAGCCGTCGAAGTACGTGCCGAAGCGGTCACGCAGCTCGCGGTAGAGCAGCTCGTCGCCCTCCAGGTCCTGGACCTTGAGGTTCTTGAAGCGGCTCCACACCTCGTCGAGGCGGTCGATCTCGCGCTGCGCACGGTCGCGCAGCTGCTTCATCTCGCGCTCGGCACCTTCGCGCACCTTGCGGCGTACGTCGGCCTTGGCGCCCTCGGCCTCCAGCTCGGCCAGGTCGGACTCAAGCTTCTTGGCGCGGTTCTCCAGGTCGGAGTCGCGGCGGTTCTCGACCTGCTGGCGCTCGACGGAGACGTGGGCCTCCAGGGAGGGGAGGTCGCGGGTGCGGCGCTCCTCGTCCACGAACGTGATCATGTACGCGGCGAAGTAGATGACCTTCTCAAGGTCCTTCGGCGCGAGGTCCAGCAGGTAGCCCAGACGCGACGGGACGCCCTTGAAGTACCAGATGTGGGTGACGGGAGCGGCGAGCTCGATGTGGCCCATGCGCTCGCGGCGCACCTTGGCGCGGGTGACCTCGACGCCGCAGCGCTCACAGATGATGCCCTTGAAGCGGACACGCTTGTACTTGCCGCAGTAGCACTCCCAGTCCCGGGTCGGACCGAAGATCTTCTCGCAGAAGAGTCCGTCCTTTTCGGGCTTGAGGGTGCGGTAGTTGATGGTCTCCGGCTTCTTCACTTCGCCGTGGGACCAGGTCCGGATGTCGTCCGCGGTGGCAAGGCCGATCCGCAGCTCGTCGAAGAAGTTGACGTCGAGCACTTGTCGTCAATCCCTCTTTCGGGGGTTCGAGCCCCCTCGCGTCACGCGAGAAATCGGGGCACTTCAGCAATGGTCTGAACGGGTCCGGGGAGAGCCGGCCGGATCACGGGGATCCGGCCGGCCAACCCGTCAGACCTCTTCGACGCTGCTCGGCTCGCGCCGGGACAGGTCGATACCGAGCTCCTCCGCCGCGCGGAAGACGTCCTCGTCCGTGTCGCGCATCTCGATGGACATGCCGTCCGAGGACAGCACCTCCACGTTGAGGCAGAGCGACTGCATTTCCTTGATGAGCACCTTGAAGGACTCGGGAATGCCCGGTTCGGGGATGTTCTCGCCCTTGACGATCGCCTCGTAGACCTTCACGCGGCCGGTGACGTCGTCGGACTTGATCGTCAGCAGTTCCTGGAGGGCGTAAGCGGCGCCGTAAGCCTCAAGGGCCCACACCTCCATCTCACCGAATCGCTGCCCACCGAACTGCGCCTTACCACCCAGCGGCTGCTGCGTGATCATGGAGTACGGGCCGGTCGAACGGGCGTGGAGCTTGTCGTCGACCAGGTGGTGCAGCTTCAGGATGTACATGTAGCCGACCGAGACCGGGTCCGGGAACGGCTCGCCGGAGCGGCCGTCGAACAGGTTGGCCTTGCCGGAGGGCTGCACCAGACGCATGCCGTCGCGGTTCGGGATCGTGGCCTCGAAGAGACCGGAGATCTCGTCCTCGCGCGCACCGTCGAAGACGGGCGTGGCGACGTTGGTGCCGGGGGCGACCTGGTCGGCGCCGATGGCCTGCAGGCGCTTGGCCCACTCGTCACCGAGGCCGGAGACGTCCCAGCCGCGGCTGGCGAGCCAGCCGAGGTGGATCTCCAGGACCTGTCCCGGGTTCATTCGGGACGGGACACCCAGCGGGTTGAGGATGATGTCGACCGGGGTGCCGTCCTCCAGGAACGGCATGTCCTCGATCGGCAGGATCTTCGAGATGACGCCCTTGTTGCCGTGACGGCCGGCGAGCTTGTCACCGTCGGTGATCTTGCGCTTCTGCGCGACGTAGACGCGGACCAGCTGGTTCACGCCCGGCGGCAGCTCGTCGCCCTCTTCGCGGTCGAAGACGCGGACGCCGATGACCTTGCCGATCTCACCGTGCGGCACCTTCAGCGAGGTGTCGCGGACCTCGCGCGCCTTCTCACCGAAGATCGCGCGGAGCAGGCGCTCCTCGGGGGTCAGCTCGGTCTCACCCTTGGGCGTGACCTTGCCGACGAGGATGTCGCCGGCGACGACCTCGGCACCGATACGGATGATGCCGCGCTCGTCGAGGTCGGCGAGGACCTCCTCGGAGACGTTCGGGATGTCCCGGGTGATCTCCTCGGGGCCGAGCTTGGTGTCACGGGCGTCGACCTCGTGCTCCTCGATGTGGATCGAGGAGAGGACGTCGTCCTGCACGAGGCGCTGCGACAGGATGATCGCGTCCTCGTAGTTGTGACCCTCCCAGGGCATGAACGCCACGAGCAGGTTCTTGCCGAGCGCCATCTCACCGAACTCGGTGGCCGGGCCGTCGGCGAGGACCTGGCCCTCGATGACGCGGTCGCCCTCGGAGACGACGACCTTCTGATTGACCGAGGTGCCCTGGTTGGAGCGCATGAACTTGGCGATGCGGTACGTGGTGTACGTACCGTCGTCGTTCGTGACGGTGATGTAGTCCGCGGAGACCTCCTGGACCACACCGTCCTTCTCGGCCTTCAGCACGTCGCCGGCGTCGGTGGCGCAGCGGTACTCCATGCCGGTGCCGACGAGCGGCGCCTCGCTCTTGATGAGCGGGACGGCCTGGCGCATCATGTTCGCGCCCATGAGGGCACGGTTGGCGTCGTCGTGCTCCAGGAAGGGGATCATCGCGGTCGCGACGGACACCATCTGGCGCGGCGAGACGTCCATGTAGTCGACTTCGGTGCCGGGCACGTAGTCGACCTCTCCGCCACGACGGCGGACCAGGACGCGGGGCTCGGTGAAGCGCAGCTCGTCGGAGAGCGTCGCGTTCGCCTGGGCGATGACGAAACGGTCTTCCTCGTCGGCGGTGACGTAGTCGACCTCGTCGGTGACCTGGCCGTCGACGACCTTGCGGTACGGCGTCTCGATGAAGCCGAACGCGTTGACGCGGCCGTACGAGGCGAGCGAACCGATCAGACCGATGTTCGGGCCTTCGGGGGTCTCGATCGGGCACATGCGTCCGTAGTGGGACGGGTGCACGTCTCGGACCTCGAAGCCGGCCCGCTCACGGGAGAGACCACCCGGGCCGAGCGCCGACAGACGGCGCTTGTGGGTGAGACCCGACAGCGGGTTGTTCTGGTCCATGAACTGCGACAGCTGGCTGGTGCCGAAGAACTCCTTGATGGAGGCGACGACCGGCCGGATGTTGATCAGGGTCTGCGGCGTGATCGCCTCGACGTCCTGGGTCGTCATGCGCTCACGCACGACGCGCTCCATACGGGCGAGACCCGTACGGACCTGGTTCTGGATGAGCTCGCCGACGTTGCGCAGGCGGCGGTTGCCGAAGTGGTCGATGTCGTCGGTCTCGACGACGATCGTCCGGCCGGACTCGCCGACCGTCTCGGTCTCACCGGCGTGCAGCTTGACCAGGTACTTGATGGTCGCGATGACGTCGTCGGTGGTGAGCACGCCGGCGTCCAGCGGCTCGTCCGCGCCGAGCTTCTTGTTCACCTTGTAGCGGCCGACCTTCGCGAGGTCGTAGCGCTTCGGGTTGAAGTAGAGGTTCTCGAGCAGCGTCTGAGCGGCCTCGCGGGTGGGCGGCTCGCCCGGGCGGAGCTTGCGGTAGATGTCGAGCAGCGCGTCGTCCTGGCCCTGGGTGTGGTCCTTCTCCAGGGTGGCACGCATGGACTCGTACTCGCCGAACTCCTCAAGGATCTGCTCGGTGCTCCAGCCGAGCGCCTTCAGGAGGACGGTGACCGACTGCTTGCGCTTGCGGTCGATGCGGACACCGACCATGTCGCGCTTGTCGATCTCCATCTCCAGCCAGGCACCCCGGGAGGGGATGATCTTGGCGGAGAAGATGTCCTTGTCGGACGTCTTGTCGATCGAGGAGTCGAAGTAGACACCCGGCGAGCGGACCAGCTGCGACACCACGACACGCTCGGTGCCGTTGATGACGAAGGTGCCCTTGTTGGTCATGAGCGGGAAGTCGCCCATGAAGACCGTCTGGGACTTGATCTCGCCGGTCTCGTTGTTGGTGAACTCGGCCGTGACGAAGAGCGGGGCGGCGAACGTGAAGTCGCGCTCCTTGCACTCGTCGATCGAGTTCTTCGGGGGCTCGAAACGGTGGTCGCGGAACGTGAGCGACATCGACCCGGAGAAGTCCTCGATCGGAGAGATCTCCTCGAAGATCTCCTCCAGGCCGGACTTGGTGGGGACGTCTTGTCCACTGTCCAGAGCAGCCTCGACGCGAGCCTTCCAGGCGGCGTTGCCGAGGAGCCAGTCAAAGCTCTCGGTCTGCAGCGCGAGGAGGTTCGGAACCTCGAGGGGCTCCTTGATCTTTGCAAAAGAGATGCGCAGCGGGGCGGTGCTGGCGCCGTTGTTCGTATTCGCGGTCGAGGCGTTGCGCGAGGCGGCCAAGAGGGGGTCCTTCCGAGGGCTCGGACTCACTACGCGCGTACCGGTCCCAAATTGGACATGAGGGCAGAAAATCCCAGATCAGGGATGATCGGTCCACGATGCTCAAGATGGGTATGCCCCTGGTGACGGGCAGGAGGCAGCTAACAGGCAGCGCAAAGGGTCAGTGTAGCCAAGTGCCACACTGATGTCCAGTCGGGGTTTTCAGAGACCCACGTTGCTCTCAACAGCTCTTCTCAACACCCTTGTTCAGCCCTGCGCGAGGTGCGCCCTTCTTTACTGCCCGCTTCACCGTCGATCCATGCCTCGGATTCGGATCGATTCGGCGACGCGCCTTGAGAATTGCGCGCCGCGTGCGGTTCGTCAAGGGCCCCCTCGGCCCCGGCCGCCCTCGGGCCCCGCGAGAGGCGCACGGCGAAGATCACCATACTCGTCAACGCGCGAAGGGCAAGGCACCCGCCTCCGGTACGCCGAAAGGCGATCACCCGTACGGGTGATCGCCTTTCGCGATGTGACTCCGCGCCTCGCGGCACGGGGGTCCTGAGGAGTCAGAGGACTCCTCGGGTCACTTGACCTCGACGGAGGCGCCGGCGCCCTTGAGGGACTCGGCAGCCTTCTCCGCGGCGTCCTTCGCGACCTTCTCGAGGACGGGCTTCGGGGCGCCGTCGACGAGGTCCTTGGCCTCCTTCAGGCCGAGGGAGGTCAGCTCGCGCACGACCTTGATGACCTGGATCTTCTTGTCACCGGCGGCGGTGAGGATGACGTCGAACTCGTCCTTCTCCTCCTCGACCGGGGCGGCCGGGCCGGCCTGGCCCGGGCCCGCGACGGCGACGGCCGCGGCGGCGGTGACGTCGAACTTCTCCTCGAAGGCCTTCACGAACTCGGCGAGCTCGATGAGGGTGAGCTCCTCGAACTGAGCGAGCAGGTCTTCCTGGGACAGCTTCGCCATGACAGGCGTCCTTCCACTATTCGGCAGGTGCCGGATGTATGTGTCGGCGGGCGTACACGGTGCCCGCTGGACCGCTGAGCGTGATTACTCGGCGGCCTCGGCGGGAGCCGGCGTACCGGCACCGCCCTGCTCCTCCAGCTTGACGCGAAGCGCTTCCGCGGTGCGGACGAACTTCGACGGCAGCGCCTGGAAGAGCTGCGCAGCCTGAGTCTGCTTGCCCTTCATGGCACCGGCCAGCTTGGCGAGCAGAACCTCGCGGGACTCGAGGTCCGCGAGCTGCTTGATGTCATCGGCGGACAGCGCCTTGCCGTCAAGGACACCGCCCTTGATGATCAGGTTCGGGTTGTCCTTGGCGAAGTCACGAAGACCCTTCGCCGACTCCACCGGGTCACCGGTGACGAAGGCAACCGCCGTCGGACCTGCGAACAGGTCGTCCAGCGTGTCGATCCCGGCCTCGTTGGCCGCAATCTTGGTCAGCGTGTTCTTCACCACGGCGTACTGGGCGTTCTCACCGAGCGAACGGCGCAGCTGCTTGAGCTGTGCCACGGTGAGACCCCGGTACTCGGTCAGCACGGCGGCATTCGAGCTGCGGAACTGGTCCGCGAGCTCGGCTACCGCAGCAGCCTTGTCGGGCCTAGCCATAGCGTCGGCCTCCTTCCGGGTGATGAGGACCGCTCGAAAGGGACCGGAAAGACGAAACGCCCCGGCGCAGGCGCCAGGGCGAAGCTCGACCGAACGAAGTCCGGGAGCTCTCCACAGTCACCTGCGCAGGTCGTCCGCATCAACGGAGCCTTCGGTTGCCCGAACCCTGATGGATTCAGAACAACGACCAGCGGTCTTTGGCTTCTGCAGAAGAGTACGCGACTCGGGTCGCGCCGGGCAAATCCGTCCCGTTTCGATCGGTGCCGGGAGGTTTGAACTCCCCGGAACCGGGTTACGAAGCGGCTCCCTGCTGCTGCTTCATCAGCTCGGTGAAGTCGACGGTCTGGGCGGCCGGCGGGGCCTCGACGGACACCTTCACGCCGTAGTCGCTGTAGAACACCGTGGAGTTGAGCTCGCCGGTGTTCATCTGGCCGCGCTCGGTCTTCTTCACCAGGAGGTCGTTGTCGTCCACCCAGATGTCGATGGTCTCGGTGGTGATCCCGGAGGTGGCCAGCTGCTCCTTGAGCTGGGCGACCTCGTCGGCGTCCAGATTGCCGTTCTTGGCGGTCAGCTCGGCGACGTCGACCGTACCCGAGTAGTGCGTGGCGCGGACGCCGCGCACGTCCTCCTGGCCGACCTTCTTCACGTCACCGGAGGCCAGCAGCGACTTCACCCCCTGCTCGGGGGTGCTGTTCTGCATCTGGTCCTCCATCGCGGCGCCCGCGGCGCCGGAGAGCTTGGCCATGTCGTCGTAGCTGTAGCTGATCCAGCGCTTGCCGCCGGTCTGCTGGGCCATGGCCTCGCCCATGTCCACCATGTACCCGTCCTTGAGGTACCGGGCTTCCATCGTGCCGTTGCTGCCGAGCTGCTTCATGCTGTCGGCCATGGCGCCACCGGTGGAGGTGATCTTCAGCGTGCCGGTGATGCCGTCGGACCAGTCGATGGCGCCCTGCTGCTTGGCGGACATCGCGCTGCCCATGGTCGTCGTGCCGTCGATCCGCGCCGAGTGCGCCTGGCCGGTCTTCTTCTGCACGGCGACCAGCGCGGCGATCGGGTCGACCTTCACCACGGAGCCGCCGCGGCTCTCGGTCTTGCCGGAGCCCTTGCCCGTACCCCCGTCGTCCGATCCGCCACAGGCCGCGACCGAGGTCAGCGCCGCCGCCACAGCGACGCACAGACCCACGCGCCGTACGGTATTCGTCACCATCTGAGATTCCCACCCCTCGTTCGACTCTCGGTCACCCACGCTAACGCAGGGGTCCGACAGTCATGTCCACGTACGAATGAGGACGAGCCCCGCACCTCGAAAGGTTGCGGGGCCCGTCCCATGTCACACGTGACGCGGCGGTCGTACGAGCGCGGGGGCTCAGACGGCGGCCGGGTCCTCCTCGACGAGGAGGTTGCGGGTGCGGTTGGAGTCCAGCGGGATGCCGGGGCCCATCGTGGTCGCCAGGGCGGCCTTCTTGATGTAGCGGCCCTTCGCCGCGGACGGCTTGAGGCGGAGGACCTCGTCCAGCGCCGCTGCGTAGTTCTCCACCAGCTTGGTCTCGTCGAAGGAGACCTTGCCGATGATGAAGTGCAGGTTCGAGTGCTTGTCGACGCGGAACTCGATCTTGCCGCCCTTGATGTCGTTGACAGCCTTCACGACATCGGGGGTGACCGTACCGGTCTTCGGGTTCGGCATCAGACCACGCGGACCGAGCACGCGGCCGAGGCGGCCGACCTTGCCCATGAGGTCCGGGGTCGCGACGACGGCGTCGAAGTCCAGACGGCCCTTCGCCACCTCGTCGATGAGCTCGTCGGAGCCGACGATGTCGGCGCCGGCGGCTTCCGCGGCCGCAGCACGGTCACCGGTCGCGAAGACCAGGACCCGGGCGGTCTTGCCGGTGCCGTGCGGGAGGTTCACGGTGCCGCGGACCATCTGGTCGGCCTTGCGCGGGTCGACACCCAGGCGGAAGGCGACCTCGACGGTGCCGTCGAACTTCGTGGTGGCGGTCTCCTTGGCGAGACGGACGGCCTCGAGCGGGGCGTACAGGCGCTCCCGGTCGATCTTGGCGTCCGCAGCGCGGAGGTTCTTGCTGCGCTTCACTTCTACTCCTGATGGTTTTCAGAGTGTGGAGTCGTGGTGCGGACCAGCGCCGGTCCTACCACTGAGGGCGTGGGGCTGAATCAGCCTTCGACCGTGATGCCCATGGAGCGGGCGGTGCCAGCGATGATCTTCGACGCGGCGTCGAGGTCGTTGGCGTTCAGGTCGGGGAGCTTCGTCGTGGCGATCTCGCGGACCTGGGCAGCCGTCAGCTTGGCGACCTTGGTCTTGTGCGGCTCGCCGGAGCCCTTCTCCACACCCGCGGCCTTGAGGATCAGCTTGGCGGCCGGCGGAGTCTTGGTGATGAAGGTGAAGGAGCGGTCCTCGTAGACCGTGATCTCCACCGGCACGACCATGCCACGCTGCGACTCGGTCGCGGCGTTGTAGGCCTTGCAGAACTCCATGATGTTGACGCCGTGCTGACCCAGTGCGGGGCCGACCGGCGGGGCCGGGTTCGCCGCACCGGCGTTGATCTGGAGCTTGATAAGCCCCGTGACCTTCTTCTTCTTGGGAGGCATGTGCTCTCTCCGGGTCCTAGTGAGAGTTTTCGCCTTCATCCGGTCATCCGGATGCAGGCATACCGCACAACGATAACGGGTATAGCCGTGCGACCAAAAACCAAGCAGGTCAGACCGGCTGCGAGAGCCTGTCTGACCTGCTCGGTAGGCATGTGTCCAGAAGCGGGCGGAAAGCTCAGTTCTTCTGGATCTGGTCGAAGCTCAGCTCGACCGGGGTCTCGCGACCGAAGATCTCGACCAGGCCCTTGACCTTCTTCGAGTCGGCGTTGATCTCGTTGATCGTCGCCTGCAGCGTCGCGAACGGGCCGTCGGTGACGGTGACCGAGTCGCCGACCTCGAAGTCGAGGACCTCGACGGTGACCTTGCGGGCCGGAGCCGGCTTGCCCTCGGCCTCGGCGGCCTCACGGGCGGCCTTCTCCTCGGCCTCCGGAGCGAGCATCTTGACGATCTCGTCCAGCGTCAGCGGGTACGGGTCGTAGGCGTTGCCCACGAAGCCGGTGACGCCGGGGGTGTTGCGGACGACGCCCCAGGACTCGTTCGTCAGGTCCATGCGCACCAGGACATAGCCGGGGAGCTTGTTCTGGCGGACGTTCTTGCGCTCGCCGTTCTTGATCTGGACGATTTCCTCCTCAGGCACCTCGGCCTGATAGATGAACTCCTCCACGTTCAGCGAGACGGCGCGCTGCTCCAGGTTGGCCTTCACACGCTTCTCGTAACCGGCGTACGTGTGGATGACGTACCACTCGCCCGGCAGCCCGCGGAGCTCCTCGCGCAGGGCCGTGACGGGGTCGACGGGCTCGGCCGGCTCGGCCTCCTCCTCGTCGGCCGCGTCCGCGGTCTCCTCGGCGGTGTCCTCGGACGCCTCGTCGCCGGCCTCGGGGGCCTCGTCGGCGTCGGCGGCTTCGGCCTGGTCCGACTCCTCGGCGTCCGCCGCCTCGACGATGTCGAGCTCGTCCTCGGCGGACTCGAAGGCGCCCGCCGTCGGCTCGACGGCGTCGTTCAGGTTCGGGTCAGACACGATGGCTTCTTCCTGGATACAGATGGGTGGAACATGCGAAAGGGGCGCCCATCAGGCGCCCTTCGCGTGGATCAGCCAAAAACGTACTTGATGACCCGCGCGAAACCGAAGTCAATCACGGTTACGAGGCCGATCATGACGACGACGAACGCAATCACCACAGTGGTGTACGTCGTCAGCTGGTTGCGCGTCGGCCAGACGACCTTGCGGAGCTCCGCGACGATCTGGCGGTAGAAGAGCGCGAGACGGCCCAGAGGGCCCTTCTTGCCGCGCTTGCCGCCCTTCCGAGTCTTCTTCTTCGACTCGGGGGCCTCGTCCTCGGCATCAGGCTTGTCGATGGAGCCCACGGCGTCCGTCACGCTTCTCACCTGATTCCGGGTCGTGGCCGTGCCGCGCCCGGTGGAGCCGCACGGCGGTGCATTGAAGTACGTACATGCGCACACATCCTGGCGAAGGAGTGTGTAGCAGGGCCGGAGGGACTTGAACCCCCAACCGCTGGTTTTGGAGACCAGTGCTCTACCAATTGAGCTACGACCCTTTGTGGATTCCACCAACCTACCGCATGTTCCCGGATGACCCGAGTGCAGGAACGGTGCGGCTGGTGAAGGCCAACGACAGGAGAGTGTACGTGCTCAGCGGCCCGGCGTCGAACAGAAAGCTGCTGATCGCTCCTGGTCGCTTCCTGTCCGCATGCTGTCCGAGTGCTGTCCGGTCCCTGAAACCCCCGTGCCGACGCGGAAAACGGTCTGCGAGCATGGGGGCCATGAGCGCTGCTACTTCTCCGTCCGAGAGCCGGGTCTCCGCCCGCATCGGTGCCATCTCCGAGTCCGCCACCCTCGCCGTCGACGCCAAGGCCAAGGCCCTCAAGGCCGCCGGCCGCCCGGTGATCGGCTTCGGTGCCGGTGAGCCCGACTTCCCGACCCCCGGCTACATCGTGGACGCCGCCGTCGAGGCGTGCCGCACCCCGAAGTACCACCGCTACACCCCCGCGGGCGGGCTCCCCGAGCTCAAGGCCGCCATCGCGGAGAAGACGCTGCGCGACTCCGGTTACGAGGTCGACGCCTCCCAGATCCTGGTGACCAACGGCGGCAAGCAGGCGATCTACGAGGCGTTCGCCGCGATCCTCGACCCGGGCGACGAGGTCATCGTCCCGGCCCCGTACTGGACCACCTACCCCGAGTCGATCCGGCTGGCCGGCGGCGTCCCGGTGGAGGTCGTGGCCGACGAGACCACCGGCTACCGGGTCTCCGTGGAGCAGCTTGAGGCCGCCCGTACCGAGCGTACGAAGGTCGTCCTGTTCGTCTCCCCGTCGAACCCGACCGGCGCGGTCTACAGCGAGGCCGACACCGAGGCGATCGGCCGCTGGGCCGTCGAGCACGGCCTCTGGGTGATGACCGACGAGATCTACGAGCACCTGGTCTACGGGGACGCGAAGTTCACCTCGCTCCCGGCCGTCGTGCCGGAGCTGCGCGACAAGTGCATCGTGGTCAACGGCGTCGCCAAGACGTACGCGATGACCGGCTGGCGCGTCGGGTGGATCATCGGCCCCAAGGACGTCGTGAAGGCCGCGACCAACCTCCAGTCGCACGCCACGTCCAACGTCGCCAACGTCTCGCAGGCCGCCGCGCTGGCCGCCGTCTCCGGGGACCTGGACGCGGTCGCCGAGATGCGCACCGCCTTCGACCGGCGCCGCCGGACCATCGTGAAGATGCTCAACGACATCGACGGCGTGTTCTGCCCCGAGCCCGAGGGCGCGTTCTACGCGTACCCCTCGGTCAAGGACCTGCTCGGCAAGGAGATCCGCGGCAAGCGCCCGCAGACCTCGGTGGAGCTGGCCGCACTGATCCTGGACGAGGCCGAGGTGGCGGTCGTCCCGGGCGAGGCGTTCGGCACGCCGGGCTACCTGCGCCTGTCGTACGCGCTGGGCGACGACGACCTGGTCGAGGGCGTCTCGCGGCTCCAGAAGCTGCTGGGCGAGGCGAAGGCGTAACCCGGCCCTCTTCCCGATAAGGCGGCCCCCGATGTCCGAATCGGGGGTCGCTTTCGCGTTCGACGGGGCACTCGATGGGGAAAGCGGCTACCGCGCCGCCCCGTCCGTGCGGCAGGATCTTGCAATGGAACGTGATGTACGGCTGCTGCCCAAGGCCCACCTGCACCTGCACTTCACCGGGTCGATGCGGCCCACGACACTGCTGGAGCTCGCCGACAAGTACGGGGTGCGGCTGCCCGAGGCCCTGACCGGCGGCGAGCCGCCCAAGCTGCGTGCCACGGACGAACGGGGCTGGTTCCGCTTCCAGCGGCTGTACGACATCGCCCGGTCCTGTCTGCGGGCCCCCGAGGACATCCAGCGCCTGGTGCGCGAGGCCGCCCGGGAGGACGTGGCGGACGGATCCCGCTGGCTGGAGATCCAGGTCGATCCCACCTCGTACGCGCCCCTGCTCGGCGGTCTGATCCCGGCGATCGAGATCATCCTGGACGCGGTGGACGCCGCCTCGCGCGAGACCGGGCTGCCGATCCGGGTGGTCATCGCGGCGAACCGGATGAAGCACCCGCTGGACGCCAGGACCCTCGCGCGCCTCGCCGTGCGGTACGCGGACCGGGGCGTCGTCGGCTTCGGGCTCTCCAACGACGAACGGCGCGGCATGGCCCGTGACTTCGACCGGGCGTTCGCCATCGCCCGGGAAGGCGGTCTGCTGGCCGCTCCGCACGGCGGCGAGCTGTCGGGCCCGTCCAGCGTCCGGGACTGCCTGGACGACCTCGACGCGGCCCGCGTGGGGCACGGCGTGCGCGCCGCCGAGGACCCCCGGCTGCTGCGGCGGCTCGCCGAGGCGGGGGTGACCTGCGAGGTGTGCCCCGCGTCCAATGTGGCGCTCGGCGTCTACGAGAAGCCCGCCGATGTCCCCCTGCGCACTCTGTTCGACGCCGGGGTGCCGATGGCCCTGGGCGCGGACGACCCGCTGCTCTTCGGCTCCCGGCTGGCCGCGCAGTACGACCTGGTGCGCCGCCACCACGCGTTCACCGACGAGGAACTGGCCGAGCTGGCCCGCCAGTCGGTGCGCGGTTCGACGGCGCCGGAGCCGGTGCGGGCGGAGCTGATGGCGGAGGTCGACGCGTGGCTGGCCGGTCCCACGGCCTGAGCCTCAGCCGGCGAGGCCGTTGAGCAGGGTGCGGGCGAGGGCCGCCGCGAAGTCGTCCAGTGGCTGGGGCGGTTCGCCGTTGCCCGTGGCGTCGTAGGCGAAGGCGCGCTGGGCGCAGGCGCCGAGGAGCAGTGAGGCGGCCGCGTAGGTGTCGGCGTCGGGGCGGACGCGACCTGCGGTCTGTTCGGCCCGCAGATACGTGTCGACGCCGCGGATGGGCAGGTGGGGGCCGGTGCCGAGCTCGCGCATGGCCGCGTCGTGGCGCTCCTTGAGCCTCGGTTCGGCGTACAGGGAGGCGGCGATCGGGAAGCTCTGCTCGTAGAAAAGGGAAGCCTGGCGGGCGATGTCGGTGAGGTTCTCCTCGACCGACCGCTCCCCCGCGCCCGGGTCGGCGATGAGCTCGCGCAGGTCGATCCTGGGCAGCCGTTCCTTGAGGACCACCACGAACAGTTCCTCCTTGCTGAGGAAGTTCTTGTAGAGCGCGGCCTCCGAGCAGCCGGCGGCTTTGGCGATCTCCTTGGTGGTGGTCCGGGCCAGGCCCTTGGTGAGCATGAGCTCGTGGGCGGCGTCGACGAGGCGGACACGGGCCGGCTTCTGCTCCATGAGCACTCCCATATGGCTTGACGGGTGAGTGATTACCCACCCACTCTAGAGGTGAGTGAACACTTACCCACCTCGAAGGGGTGTGCCATGAAGCTCACGGTTTTTGGTGCGACCGGCGGTATCGGGCAGGAGATCGTCCGCCAGGCGGTGGCGGCGGGGCACGAGGTCACGGCGGTGGTCCGCGATCCCGCCCGGCTCGCGGTCCCGCTCTCGGACGTCACGGTGCACACGGCCGCCCGGGTCGACGACCCGGAGGCGCTGCGGGAGGCGGTGGCCGGCCGGGACGCGGTCCTCTCCGGCCTCGGGTCCAGGGGCCGGAAGGCCGACGGGATCGCCGAGCGGCTGACCCGCGCCGTGCTGACGGCCATGGAGGCGGAGGGCACCCGGCGCCTGCTGGTGGTCAGCGCCGCCCCGGTCGCCCCCACACCCGCCGGCGAACCGCTGCTCGACCGGATGATGCTCTCGATGATCGGCGCGGTCCTCAAGGAGGTGTACGCGGATCTCACCGCGATGGAGGCGGCACTGGCGGCCTCGGCCACGGACTGGACGTCGGTGCGGCCGCCCAAGCTGACGAACGGGCCCCTGACGGGCACCTACCGCACGGTCGTCGGCGGCAACCCGCGCAGCGGCCGGTCCATCTCCCGGGCCGACGTGGCCCACGCGATGCTGGCCCTGATCGGCGACCAGGCGACGGTGAAGCAGGGCGTGGGCGTCGCGTACTGAGGGCGCGGGGCGCGGGCCCGGTCGCGCTACAGGCTCACGCCCACCGTCACCGGTTCGTTGACCAGGGTGACGCCGAAGGCCGCGTGCACCCCCGCCACGACCTCGCGCGCCAGGGCGAGCAGGTCCTCCGTGGCCGCCGCGCCCCGGTTGGTGAGGGCGAGCGTGTGCTTGGTGGAGATGCGGGCGGGCCCGGTGCCGTAGCCCTTGGTGAAGCCGGCCCGGTCGATGAGCCAGGCGGCGGAGGTCTTGGTGCGCCCCTCACCGGCGGGGAAGGCGGGGGGCGTGACGTCCGGGCCGAGCCGGTCGGCGACCCGGGCCAGGAACGCGTCGAACTCGGCCTGTTCCAGGATCGGGTTGGTGAAGAAGGACCCGGCCGACCAGGTGTCGTGGTCCTCGGGGTCCAGCACCATGCCCTTGCCGGCGCGCAGCCGGAGCACGGTTTCACGGGCCTCGGCGGCGGGAACGCGCTCGCCCTCGCGGACGCCCATGGCCCGCGCGGTCTCCGGGTACTTCAGGGGCGCCGAGAGCCCGCCGGCCTCCTCCAGGCCGAAGCGGACGCGCAGCACCACGTACCGGTCGGGTTCGGCCTTGAAGCGGCTGTGCCGGTAGGAGAACGCGCACTCGGAGTTGGGCAGGACGACCGTTTCGCGGGTGCGCCGGTCGTAGGCGACGACCTCCGTGATGGTGGCGGACACCTCCTGTCCGTACGCCCCGACGTTCTGGATCGGCGTCGCGCCCGCAGAGCCGGGGATGCCAGCCAGGCATTCGAGACCCGCGAGACCGGCTTCCACGGTGCGGGTGACGGCGTCGGTCCAGACCTCCCCGGCGGCCAGTTCCAGGGAGCCGCCGTCGAGGACGAAGCCCTTGGTGGCGATCCGCAGGGCGGTGCCCTCGAAGCCCTTGTCGCCGATGACCAGATTGCTGCCGCCGCCGATGATCAGGAGCGGGGTGCCGCTGTCGTCGGCCTCGCGCACGGCATCGATCACCTCGGTGTCCGTGGTGGCCGTGAGGAGCCGGGTGGCGGGGCCGCCGAGCCGGAAGGTGGTCAGGGGGGCGAGGGGGGCGTCGTGGAGTTCCTGCACGGGGACAAGGGTACGGTCCGTGGCCCCGCCGGACGGCGGGGCCACGGACCGTGTGGCGTGTACGGGGTGCGTCAGGCGGGTACGGAGACCGGCTCCTCGGCGCGGGCCTCGGGCTCGGCGGTCCCGGCGGCGGCCTCCTGCGTACCGGCGGCGCGGCGGCCGGGGATCATCAGGGCGACGAGCGCGGCGAGGGCGACGACTCCGGCACCGATCCAGACGGCGGGCACGGTGCCGTCGGTGAAGGACTGCGCGGACTCCAGGCCGCCCTGCGAGGCGAAGACGGTGGTGAGCACGGCGACCCCGAGGGCGCCGCCGACCTCGCGGAGGGCGTTGTTGGCGCCGGACGCGATGCCCTGGTCACCGGGGCGGACGCTGGACATCACCAGGCTGGCGGCCGGGGCGAAGTACAGGGCCATCCCGATGCCGCCGATGATCAGGCCGGGCAGCTGCGACACGTAGGACGCGTCCGGGGCGATGACCAGGGCGAAGAGGGCGAGGCCCACCGCCTGGAGGGCGAGCCCGGTCACGACCACCGGACGGCCGCCGAAGCGGTCGGAGAGGATCCCGGCGATGGGGGCGACGAGCATCGGCATGCCGGTCCAGGGCAGCATCCGCAGCCCGGCCTCGGTCGGCGAGTAGCCGAGGACGCCCTGGAAGTACTGGCTGAGCAGGAAGATCGCGCCGAACATCCCGAGGTACATCAGCAGGCTGGCGATGTTGATCCCGAAGAAGCCGCGGTCCCGGAAGAGCCGCATGGGGAGCATCGGCTTGCGGCCCCGGAAGCCGTGGCGGACGAAGGCGCCGATGAGCGCGATGCCGGCGATGAGGGAGGTCAGGACGGTCGGGCTGGTCCAGCCGTCGGCGTTGGCGTTGACGAGGCCGTAGACGATGCCGAAGAGGCCGCCGCTGACGAGGAGGGTGCCGGGGACGTCGAGCCGGGCGCCGGGGGCGTACGACTCCGCGAGGCGGAAGCGGGCGAGCGGCAGCAGGAGCAGGCCGATCGGGACGTTGAGCCAGAAGATCCACTGCCAGGAGATGTGCTCGGTGAGGCTGCCGCCGATCAGGGGTCCGCTGGCCACGGCGAGGCCGGTCGCGGCGCTGAAGATGCCGAGCGCCATGCCCCTTCGGGCGGGTGCCACGGCGGCCGTGAGCAGGGTGAGCGTGAGCGGCATCATGATCGCTGCACCGACGCCCTGGACGGCGCGGAAGGCGATGAGTTCGTTGATGCCGGGCGAGAGGGCGGCCGCGGCGGAGGCGCCGGTGAAGACGGTGAGGCCGGTGAGGAAGAGCCGGCGGCGGCCGAAGCGGTCACCGAGGGCGGCGCCGAACATCAGCAGGACGGCGAAGGTGAGCGTGTAGGCGTTGACCGTCCACTCCAGCTCCTCCATCTCTCCGCCGAGGCTCTCGCGGATGGACGGCAGGGCGGTGGTGACGACGAGGTTGTCGAGAGCCGCCATGAAGCCGGCGACGCTGGTGATGACGAGGGCCCAGGCCGCTCCCGCGCGGCCCTTCGATTGCTGGTTCACTGCTCCCCCTGAGGGTTAGTTATTGATGACTAACTTTTCCGGGCAGAAAACCGGGCGGAACCCGGGGTCGAACGCGTTCAGGAGACCGGCTGGGCGGAGGCGTAGAAACCGGACCAGATCCGGTGTCCGGCCGGGAAGCCGAGCGAGGTCAGCGTGTTGGCGAGCATGCCGTACGCGAGGAACTGGGTGGTCTCGTTGGCCTCGGCGCCGAGCGCGAGGTTGACGGAGTCGAAGAGCTCCAGCCAGCCGGCCCGCACCGATTCGCCGAATTCGTGGTCCCCGGCGGCTTCGGCGGCGGCGACGGCCGCGTACATCTGCATCTGCATGAGCAGCTTCTCGGGGTCGTCGGCGATCAGCTGCTGGTAAGCACTGGCCATGGCGTGCAGCGCTTCTTCACCGTGCAGCCCGTCGGCCGCCTCGGCGAAGACCCGCCGGGTCTCTTCGAGGCAGCGCTCGGCCGCCGCGAGGAACATCGCTTCCTTGTTGGGAAAGAGCCGGAAGAGGTACGGCTGCGAGACACCCACCCGCTGGGCGATCACCGCGGTGGAGGTCGCGCTGTACCCGCCGCGGGCGAACTCGGTGATCGCCGCACGGATGACGCTCTCGCGCCGCTCATCTGCACTCATCCTTGCCATGCCCATAAGTTAGTACTCAATCACTAACTTCGTCAAGCGGGGGCGCCGAGCGAGGTTGCGAGGGGGTACGCGTAAGGGGCACGGCCCCATGGACCGTGCCCCTTACAACGCGTCGCGTCGCCCGTCGTCCCTAGGCGAGCTGCACCACGGCCCGGGACATACCCAGGACCTTCTTGCCGTCGCTCATGACCGTCAGGTCCACCCGCACCCGCCGGTCGTCCAGCAGGGCGCCCACCTTGCCGCTGACCTCGATCAACGCGCCCTTGTCGTCGTCCGGGACCACGACGGGCTTGGTGAAGCGCACCCCGTACTCGACCACCGCGCCCGGGTCGCCGGTCCAGTCCGTGACCACGCGGACCGCCTCGGCCATGGTGAACATGCCGTGCGCGATCACATCGGGCAGCCCGACCTCGCGCGCGAAGCGCTCGTTCCAGTGGATCGGGTTGAAGTCGCCCGAGGCGCCCGCGTACTGCACGAGCGTCGCCCGGGTGACCGGGAAGGACCGCGCCGGCAGCTCCGTACCGACCTCGACGGACTCGTAACTCACCTTCGCCGTCATCACGCCTCCTCGGCGGCGCGCGCCACCAGCTTCGTCCAGGCGGTCACGACCAGCTCACCGGACTCGTCGTGGACATCACCGCGGACGTCCAGGATGTCGTTGCCCGCCATCGACTTCACGGCCTCGATGGTCGAGACGACCGACAGCCGGTCGCCGGCGCGCACGGGGCGGACGTAGACGAACTTCTGGTCGCCGTGCACGACCCGGCTGTAGTCCAGACCCAGCTGGGGGTCCTCGATGACCTGGCCGGCGGCCTTGAAAGTGATCGAGAACACGAAGGTCGGCGGCGCGATCACATCGGCGTGGCCGAGCGCCTTGGCGGCCTCGGGGTCGGTGTACGCGGGGTGGGCGTCGCCCACGGCCTCGGCGAACTCGCGGATCTTCTCCCGTCCGACCTCGTACGGCGCGGTGGGCGGATAGGTCCGTCCCACGAAGGACTGGTCGAGCGCCATGAACTCGCAACCTCCTGATGAAAGAACGACTGGGCCGGCCTGTGGCGGCGTCCGGCACCATTCAACGCCAAACCCGCCGCACAACGACGCGAGGCCGCCCCCCGAAGGGGACGGCCTCGTGTACGAGCCTGATTCAGCGCGTTTCGCGGTGCGCAGTGTGCGAGTTGCAGCGCGGGCAGTGCTTCTTCATCTCAAGACGGTCCGGGTTGTTACGCCGGTTCTTCTTGGTGATGTAGTTCCGCTCCTTGCACTCCACGCAGGCCAGCGTGATCTTCGGGCGGACGTCGGTGGCAGCCACGTGAGTGCTCCTTGGACGGACGATGAACGGATGAACGCATAAAAGAGTAGCCGATCGAAGGACCGACCCCACAATCGGCTACTTTTAGTAGCGGTGACCGGACTTGAACCGGTGACACAGCGATTATGAGCCGCTTGCTCTACCGACTGAGCTACACCGCTTTGATGACTGGGCCCCCCGCCGAAGCGGGGTTTCCGATCACCAGAGCCCCAATGCGGAATCGAACCGCAGACCTTCTCCTTACCATGGAGACGCTCTACCGACTGAGCTATTGGGGCGAGCGATGAAGACATTACACGCTCGGTCGCCGATCGCCCAAATCCGTTTCGTGGGGCTCGGCCAACCCGGGCTCGTACCCCGCTCCGGGCACCCTCACACCGCTGATCAGCAAGGCGGCACCGGTACGACTATTGCGCTCCTCCTCCGACCGGACCGCCCACGCCCCTAGGCTCTACTCACTCTGCGTGATCTTGACCCCTTCCCAGGAGCACGATGCCCGACAGCCAGCCGCAGCGGCCCGACGACCACGCGGCCGACACCACCGGCGGCCCGGAGACCTCGGCCCTGACGCTCTGCGGCGCCCGCCTCACCGACGGCCGCGTCGTGGACGTACGGGTCTGCGGCGCCCGCATCGAGGCCGTCGGCACCGCGGGCAGCCTCACCGCCGCCCCCGGCGCCCGCGTCGACCTGCGCGGCCACCTCCTGCTCCCCGCGCCCGCCGAGCCGCACGCCCACAGCGACACCGCCCTCACCGCGGACGGCCCCGGGCCCGCCTCCGAGCGGCCCGAGGACATCCAGCGGCGCGCCACGGAGGCCGCGCTGCTCCAGCTCGGCCACGGCGCGACGGCCCTGCGCTCGCACGTGCGGATCGGCGGCCCCCAGGGCCTGGCTGCGCTCGAAGCCGTCCTCCAGGCCCGGCGCTCGCTGCGCGGCCTGGCCGACCTGACCCCGGTCGCCGTCCCCCGGCTGCTCACCGGCGTCGCCGGGGCGGGCAACCTGGCGATGCTCCGCGACGCGGTGAAGATGGGCGCCGGCGCGGTCGGCGGCCGCCCCGACCTCGACCCGGACCCGACGGGATACGCGGAGGCCGTCCTCGAAGTCGCCGCCGAGCACGGTTGCCCCGTGGACCTGCACCTGGACGGCGACGACCCCGCCCGGCTCGCCCGGTTCGCCGCGCTGGCGGGCGGCCTGCGCCAGGAGGTCACCATCGGCCCCTGCGCCGGACTCGCCCGCCTCCCCGCCGACGTCGCCGCCCGGGCGGCCGAACAGCTGGCGGCCGCCGGGGTGGGCGTCACCTGCCTCCCCCAGGGCGGCTGCTGCGGTACGGAGCACCGGGGCGCCGCCCCCGTACGGCTGCTGCGCGAGGCCGGGGTGCGGGTCGCCGCGGGCAGCGGGGCCCTGCGCGATCCGGCCAATCCGGTGGGGCGCGGCGACCCGCTGGAGGCGGCGTTCCTGCTGGCCTCGCAGGGCGGCCTGCGCCCCGAGCACGCCTACGCGGCGGTGTCCGCCGAGGCCCGGCACGTGATGGGGCTCCCCGAGGTCCGCGTCGAGGCGGGCTTCCCGGCCGAGCTCCTCGCCGTACGCGGGGAAGGGCTGGCCGGGGCGCTGTCGCTGGCGTACAGCCGGATCGTGGTGCACCGGGGGCGGGTGGTGGCCCGGACCAGCGCGGTGCGCGAGTACTGCGACTCGGAGGCCGGCGGCGGGCCCGGTCTTCCCCGCCAGGGACGGCCGGAATCCACCGGCGGGCCGTGAGCGTCGCGGCGCGCTCCGGCGTACCGTCGGTCGTATGCGCATTGTCATCGCAGGTGGACATGGTCAGATCGCGCTGCGGCTGGAGCGGTTGCTCGCCGCGCGCGGGGATGAGGCGGCCGGCATCATCCGCAACCCCGGACAGAGCGACGACCTCAGGGCGGTGGGAGCCGAGCCCGTGGTGCTGGATCTGGAATCGGCCACGGTCGACGCGGTCGCCGAGGTCCTGCGGGGCGCCGACGCGGCGGTCTTCGCGGCCGGGGCGGGCCCCAACAGCGGCACGGCCCGCAAGGACACGGTGGACCGGGGCGCGGCCGTGCTCTTCGCGGACGCGGCGGAGCGGGCGGGGGTGCGGCGTTACCTCGTGGTCTCGTCCATGGGCGCGGACCCGGACCACGCCGGGGACGAGGTGTTCGACGTGTATCTGCGGGCCAAGGGCGAGGCGGACGCGGACGTGCGCTCCCGCCCGGCCCTGGACTGGACGATCCTGCGCCCCGGGATGCTCACCAACGACGCCGGCACCGGCCAGGTCCTCCTGGCCGCCTCCACGGGCCGGGGCCCGGTCCCCCGCGACGACGTGGCGGCGGCCCTGGTCGAGCTCCTGGACACCCCGGCCACGGCGGGCCTGACCCTGGAACTGATCTCGGGCAACGTGCCGTTGACGGTCGCGGTGAAGGACATCGCCGGCAACTGACCGCCCCAACGAAGAAGGCCCCCGTTCGAAGAACGGGGGCCTTGCTTGTGGCGGCGCCAGGGTTCGAACCTGGGTAGGCTGAGCCGGCAGATTTACAGCGGGCTCCCTTCGTGCCTCCCCACCAGGGCGTTCCAGACTCCGTAGCCGCGTCGGGGGACGTGTGGGGGACAGCCTCTCGACTCAGCCCCCCGCTCGCTCAGCCCAGCACGCTCCAGCAATCTGCCTTCTGGCCCCCGAGAGCGAGTCTGGGCGCGTGAGAGCACTGCATGCGTGGGAGGCGCCCGCAGGGAGTTGGGACGAGTGGCGGGGTGGGCCAACAAGCCGAACCTCGGGGGATCAACAGTCTCACTCGCTAGTGCCGCGAGGAATCTACCCAAAGCAGGCGCCCCAGGTGTCCACAGCTGGCAGACTGCGCGTCGCAGCGGCCAGGTCTTCGTCACCCGGGAAGCACGTGCGCTTCAGCTGTCTCCCCACAGAGCCCGACAGCTGCTCTGCGGCGATCGCACAGGAGGTTCACGTAACTAATGCCAGTCCCCGCAACTTCCCCAGCTGGCGGGAATACAACCGACGAATTGATTCAGCACCGACGAAATGTAGCCGACCTCCGGCGGCGAATAAGAAATCGCCGTATGCAAGTTCTTGGTTTGTATTGCACTCCTGCGCTTTGCGTCTTCGTGATTCTTTCATGGATTGCCGCGAAGAATACCATCTGGCTGAACCGGGATATGCCAGATTCGGCCCATGGCGCCTTTTTCGCCATCGCGGCAGCCCTGGCCGGCTCCAGCGCCTTCCAATTTGCTCTCGAATTTACGTCAGAATTCTGGGACTGGGAAGACGAAAGGACTTCAGTCGCTCAACTCCAGTTGGAACTCGAGCTCTCCGAGGAACGACGAATCCTCGAAGCGAGGAGACTCACACCTTCACCTGTGGAGCGGCAGGCGTCCTACAAGGAAAGAACCCCCGTTGAGGTGGAACGCCTGAGGAAGGAGTCCCGCCACTACCGCCGCGTGCACCTTTGGATGCAATGGCTCCTCTTTGTCTGTTCAGCAAGCGTCACCGCAATTACCGCATGGTACGACCCTCCCCAACCCGGTAAGGGCGCTCTCATTTTCTTGGGGTTCACCATCACGGTAATCACTGCCGCCACTGGTTACTTCAAGCCCCGAGAGCGCGCCTTCAATCTGCAGCAGACGGCAGACAGTATTGAACAGCACGTCACCGCGCTGGACCTTGGAATTTCTCCCTACGCACAGACGGACTCCGCCAACCTGGAACTCTTTGCAACCACAGTTGAAAACATTCGAATTGAACAAAGGAAGCGTGAGCAACAACTCGACCAACCCCATCAGGGACAACAAGAGGTCGTCTAACAAGCCATTGGGGCGAAATGTCTTCCCGATTCGCAAGTGACCGAATCAGCGGTTCCGTGTGGGTTCTCATCATGGGTCTCACCGCAGACGCGTCAGCTGCCGCCTTTTTCTTGCTGTCAGCAGATGTGCAAGCATGGCTGAAGGAGAACTATTCTTCCGTTTCGATTGCTGCGCTACTGCTTGTTGCCGTCACGATTACTCTAGCCAACTCGCTAATGGCCGACCGTGCCGAGATGGGTAGGCTACGGGCCGAGGTGGCCACACTGAATGACTTGTTGGCCACACCGAGCCGCCACGACATTGAGATGTTTTCAGCAGTCAGCGACCAAGCGTCTCCTCAAGGCACCCATATTGTTTGGCTGAGAGAACACTTCCTAGCATCACACGCTAACACTGAAGCATTCCATGAATTCGAAAAAATGATCAAGTTTTTTCAACGAGAGCCGCGAGGCTTCGATAATGTCGATCTCAATGGCGCATACCGCGAGTTCCTGAGCACCGGCCGCGAATTGGTCGAAAAAATGGAGGCTCACATGTGGTACGAGGGAAGCGGGTGCACGCGCCTGGAAATTCCACGAGAATGGCAACTAACCCAACCCGAAAGATGGCAGCAAGCAATTACCGAGATAGCGGAGTGTCGCGACTCATTCATGACTGCTTACGACAGCCTTTTCCGGATGGCCCAAAGCAAGCATTTCATGAGCCCTCTCTCTGTGTCCCCCTCGCCAAGTAGCTCCGCTACATAAACTAAGGAGTTGGCACAGCCCCGGCTCAGGTTATCATTTCCAACGCTTGGAGCAGAGGAAGGAGAACTCTGCTCCAGCACCTGGGAAGCGTCAAAGGCCAGCAGCTCCCAGCGCCTCGATCACCGCGGCGGCGTCGCCCTCGTATACCAAGTGCGGCTCGTCCGGCGTGGGCGGTATGAACCGATTTCTATACCGCTGGAGGTCGCTTTCCGCGAAGTAGATCGCGTTCGCGTCGTTCGCGTGGAATTCGTTGCGCTTGCTGACCCTCGCCCACAGTTCTTCATGGCTGGCAGCGAGGTAAACGAGCACAGGAACCGCGCCGGCGTCGGTGGCGATGGCCTGCCATTTGGCGCGATCCTCCGGGGTCCAGAAGCCGTGGTCCACTACGACGTCGTGTCTGGCCTTGAGCTGTGCGCGGAGGTCGGCCGCCACGTCTTCGAGCACGGGTCGTTCCAGCGTGGGGAAGACGCCCCGAGGGAAGTCGACTCCGTAGACGCCGTGTCGACGGAACATCTCCTCGTCCGGGCACAGGCGGACGAACCCGCGATCCGTCAGGGCGCGGGACAGCGTGGTCTTGCCGGAGCCGGGAAGTCCGGCCATTAGCACGCAAAGCGGGGACCGCGTTGGTGTTGGTTGCGTCATGGCTCGTGAGATGACTGCTGCCTCGGTTTCGGTTCCTGGCTCCATGGTGCCGCCGGGCCTGGCCGCGAGCGAGGCGGCCACTCGCCCTTCTTGCTCGTTCGGGGGTGTGGTGTTCGCGCCGGTCACAGGGCGACCTCCGTCTCGGTGCGCCACGTACGACCTGGAGCACCGAGGTCGACGCCGTACTCCACGACGGTGTCCTCGCTGTCGAGGAACTTCGCTGTCATCACGACCACGGGATCGGCCGGCAGGTCATCCAGGTCCAGTTCCAAGAGCCGCGCGTGCTCCGGCGTGAGGCGGCTGGACGATGCCGTGTCGATGCGGCGAGTGATCGGGTGGCCGGTCGCGTGCGCGATGAGCTGGAGTGACGTGCCCCCCGTCAAGCGCTCGCTCTCAGTCAACTGCGGCACCAGCTTCCCGTACCGGGCGGGAATCCACGACGTGCTGTGAGCGACGATGCCGTGCCGGTCCCGGTACACGCGGCTACGGCGTACGACCTTCGAGCCGGGCTTGACGTCCAGGGCCTGCGCCACATCGGCAGGCGCAGGTACTACGGCTGCCTGGTGCGAGTCGGAACGTTCGCCCGTCCCCCAGCTGGAGCCGGTACGGCGTCCCCGGTCCTGTCGCTGGGCGCCCGAGGACATCGGGGCCGGCTGGTCCAGGACTTCGGTGCCGATTCCGTGGATGCCTCGGACAAGGCCCTCGCTGCGCAGCTTCCGCAGGGCCTTCTCCGCCGTCGCGGTGCTCACCTTCCACTCTTCGGCGAGGTTCTTGATGCTCGGCAGGAGCTTCCCCGGCAGCAACTCGCCGGACGAGATCAGCTCTGAGTAGTGAGCGGCAATCTTTGCGTAAGGGGCCCGATTGTCGGCCTGGCCTGCCATTTCGCTTGCTCCTTCGCGTGAACATCCCTGAGGTTCCCTACCTTACTGCTTGACACCACAGGGAACCCTAGGGAACCTTAGGGATGTGCCCGCCGGTCGGATCTATTGAGCGGAGGGCGCCCGACACACCTGTGTCCGCCGCCCGGAGGGCTCCGTGAAACGGGCTCCAAGGAAGCGCCAGTTCTTTCACAACTAAATGGGGATCACGCCGCCTCTCCTCGGCCAAGTAGGCGGCCACACGGGCTCTCCGTGTGAGTACAGCGCGATTTGCTCTCTCCGCAGCGTTCGAGCTGCGGCCGGTTGCCTCCGCCGCACGTCTCGTACGTGCGGCGCTGAGGGGAGCCGGATCACCGACTTCGACGGCGGGCGGCTCCGGTGCGGGAACACCGGAGCCGCTGTTCGGGCCGTCTCGCCTGCCAGGGAGAAAACGACCCATGAAGACCATCGCAGCACTTCAGGACCTTGTTACGGCCGCGTCGCTCGACTTCGAGCCGCCGGCCGCCGAGCTGGACGCGATCGAGCAGGAGATGCCGCTCATCCGGGCGGAGGTCGAGCTGCTGGACGCGCAGATCATGACCCTCGACCGCCCGGCCAGTGAGCTGGACGTACGGCGTATCCGCCGGGCCCGGAACCGGGTCATGGCCGCCCGCCGCGACCTGAGCAACCGCACCGTCACGGTGCAGCCGGGCGGTGCCGCATGAGCGCCATGCAGACCGCGCCGAAGCCGGAACTGCTCCAGGACCACCGGGGCGAGCCCAAGCCGTGGGCCGCATCGGACCTGGACTGCGCGTCGGAGCGACTGGCCGGCTCGTTCCACGAGGCCGGGCACGCGGTGGTGGCCATGACCTACGGCATCCACGTCGTCACCAGCGAGATCATGACCTGGACCCACGAGGGCGTCTGGAGCATCACCGGTTCCACCGAGCTGGACGTGGACCGGGTCGGTGCGTGGCAGTACGCGGCGATGTGCGCGGCCGGGGCGGTGACGGAGGTTCAGTACCTGCTCATCGCCGGGCTGTGGACGCCGAAGCGGGCGCTTGCCTGCGCGGCCGTGCACGACCGGGAACAGGCCGTCGATGTCCTCGCGCACTACGGCGCCTGCCTGGGCCGCACGCACGTTCCGGCCGGTGGCCGGTCGTGGGCGCAGGTGCGCGGCATGGCCCGGCGCCGGATCGCCTACCACTGGCGGGAGATCCGGCTGGTCGCCGAGGCGATGAACGAGCGCACCCTCCTCACCGGGGCCGAGATCGCCGACCTGACCGGTCTCACCAACCCGCCCCGGCCCGAGGGCGGTGCGGCATGACGACACCTGACACCTTCACCGCCCAGATGGCCATCGCCCGCAGCACCGGCCGTTGGCGCCTGTACGTGGTGATCTACGGCGAGCTGGTCTTCGAGTGGCCCGAGTACGTCTTCGACGGCGCCACGGTGCCGACCGTTCAGGACCGTTCACGGGCCCTGGACGCGCTCGGTTACACGCCCGTCGACGGCACGGTCTGGGACTGGACCGAGGACCACGTCCCCGGCGATGACCCGGCCGGCCCGGTCTACCTGATCGCGTCCGCGCGGGTGCGGGAGGTGGCGTCGTGAACGATGTTCAGATCCGTTCAGCGGAAAAGGCACTGTCGGCCGGAACGTGGCTGATCGTCGGCGGAGCGATGCTGTATTCGATCCTCACGGTCACCCCGCTCGCGGCCCGCCACACCCCCGAGGGCTGGCGGTGGACGGCCCCGATCCTGCCCCTGGTCGTGGACGCCGCCGTCATCATCGTGGTCCGCCTGGGCGCCACCCTGGCCCGCCTCGGCGGGCACGGCGGAGGGTGGCCCGTCGTCCTGCGGTGGATGACCGGCGTCATGACCCTCGCCCTGAACGTCGCCGACAGCGTGCTGAAGAAAGACCTGGTCGGGGCGTCCGTCCACTCCGTCGCCCCGCTCCTGCTCATCGTCACGGCCGAAGCCGGGCTCGCGTACCGCCGGGCCATCACAGACGCCCAGCAGGCACGCGAAGCCCAGCTCAAGGCCGACCGCAAGGAGCGCGAGCAGGAAGCCGCCGAACGCCGCGAGGCGCAGGAGCGGCGGGCCCGTGAGGAGCGCGAGCACACCGCCCAGTTGGCACGGGAGCAGCGTGAGCACGAAGCCCTGCTGGCCCGTGAACAGACAGCGCGTGAGGAAGCGGTGCGGCGTGAGGAGCGTGAGCGGGCAGAGGCCCGGGAGCGTGCTGAGCGGGAGGCTCGTGAACGCCGTGAACGCGAGCGTGAACAGCAGCGCGCTGAGCGTGAACGCCTTGAACGCGAGGCCGTCCAGCGCCGCGAGCGCGAGCGTCTGGAGCGCGAGCAGGCCGAGCGCCGGCAGCGTGAGGAGCGGGCGGAGCGTGAGGCCCGTGAACGCGAAGCACTGCTGTCCGGTGGGCCGGTGAACACCAAGCTGCCCGAGGAGCGGGCCCGTCAGATCGTCACCGCCGCTCACGCCTGCGGCCTGCCCGTGCGCAACGCGGCGGAGCTGTGCGGGTGGTCGGTCGGCTGGGTCTCCACCCGCTACCAGGAACTGCGCGACGCCACCGCCCCCGCTCTTGAGGGTGTCTCGGCATGAGCGGCCTGCCCACCTACCGGTGGCGGCTCGCTCCCGAGGGCCTGGCCACCCGGCGTCAGCTCCGCGCGATGGGGCTGCGCCCGGGCGGTCAAGACGTGGCCGCGGAGGTCCGGCGGCCCCGGCGGCGCCGTGAGCCGCTGGTCGCCTACCTCTACCGCATCGACCTCGCCCGCCCGGTACGGCCCATGACCCCGGGCCGTACCGCCGCCCTCGCCAAGGCCATGCGCGCCCGTCGCACCTGCCCCGTCTGTCAGCGGGATGCGGGGTACTGCATCCCTCGCTCGCTCGGTGCCTGCGTGCCCTGTGCGGACTCGCAGGCTGCCTGACCTGGAAGGATCGTCATGGACCCCCTCGTACAGGTCCCCACGGGCCGGCCGACTTTCCCGGACGTGCCCATGACCGGCGTCGTGCAGTTGCACGGCGAGCAGTCCGGGACGGTTGTCTACGTCCCGGGCCCCGGCGGGAGCATGGTCGCCGTGCTCCGCGAGCATCTGCCGACCGCTCCCGCGCCGCTTCCGCCGCGTGACCTGACTCCGCAGCCGCTGTTCGACCCTCGTGCCCAGCGCATCGCCGCCGGTGGCCTGCTCGTCGGGGGCGCCGGTTACGGCGGGGGCCAGTTGCTCATCGGCGCGGGGCAGGCCGTGTCCGCGCTCGCCGGGCTCGGCTCCGTCGCGATGTGGGCGGCGGTCGCGGTCGTCGCCTCACGGCTCGCCCCGGCCGTGCTCGGCACCTCACGGGCCACGGTCCACCACCACACGACCACGATCACGAACACCAACCGTTGGTTCGGCCGCTCCCACACCCACACCCACTGAGCCCCGGAACGGCCGTGCGGCCCGCAGGGCGCTTAGACCCCCTCGCGGGTGGTCTGAGACCCCCGGTGCCCTGAACGGTCGTCAGGGGCCCCGTAGAAACGCAGCGTGACAGGTTTCCGGCGCCTCGCGCGCACACGCGTAGGGGCCCTGCCGGAAACCAGGAAACCGGAAACTCCGCAACTCCGCGTACATGCGCCTCCGCGTGGGGGCGGGCCGTGCAGGGCCCGCCCCCACCGACTCACCACCACGGAAAGAGGGCACATGAGTCACCCGTCAGCCTGGCAGACGCACCGCCAGTACGCCGCCACCGCCTCACGCTGGACCGCCACCCGGTGGGCCAAGGAAGCCGAACGCCGCCGCAAGCTCCGCTCCGAGCGCAAGCCGCTCGTCCGCGACGCCCGTAAGGCCGTGGCTACCGCGCGGGCCATGGACCCCAACGGGCTCACGACCGCCGTGCACACCGCCGAACGCGCGCTCAAGTCCGCACAGCGCGCGGTCCCCGACCCGCTGTGGCTGTTCGCGTCCAAGTCCGCGATCGTCGCCGCCGTCGGCGCGTACGTCGGGCTGCCGCTCGTGCCCGACCGGGTGTGGATGTGGTCGGCCGTCGCCGTGACCGTGGCCGTGGTCGGCGCGCTCGTCTGGGCCGTCGTCCACCGCCCCGCAGCTTCGGACCTCGTTCCGACCGCTGAGGAGAGCGCGTTGCTCAAGCGGCTCCAGCCCGAGCACTGGCGCGAGCACGCCGAACAGCGCGGCCTGGCTGGCACGCTCACCGCCCGGCCCGACTTGACCGAGTCCGGGATCGTCGTCGCGGTCCGCCTCGACGGCCAGTGGACCACCACCAAGCTGCGCGCCGCCGAGGACCACGTCCGTGCCCTGCTCGGTGCCCGCACCGACCTGCGGATCCAGACCAAGGCCGGGAAGCGCGGCGGGTGGGCGGAACTGACCCTGCGCACCCGCTCCGCCGCCGATGGCGACGACATGCTGTGGGCGCCGGACCGGTCCTCGCTCGGCATCGACACCGTCACCGGCGACCACGTCACCGTGCCCCTGGGCGAGCGGCTACTGATCGCGGGCCGCTCCGGCGCCGGCAAGTCCGTCGCCTCCCGCCCGCTGCTGTTCGACGCGTCCGAGGGCGACACGAACGCGCTGGTCATCATCGACCTGAAACGCGTGGAAGGGCGGTTGTGGGACCACCGGGCCCGCGTCGCCTCCACCCCGCACGAGGTGATCGCGGTGGTGGACGAGCTGGAAGAGGAGATGCAGGACCGCCTCGCCGTGCTGCCCAAGGGACAGGACACCTGGACCCCCACCCCGGACCGGCCCAGGATCACCGTCGTCGTGGACGAGGGTGCCGAAGTCGTCACCGCCGCCGACAAAGTCCCCTTCCCCGAGATGGACGACGACGGCAAGACCAAGGTCCGCAACCGCAGCGCCCTGCCCGGACTGGAGTCCATCGCCCGCATGGGCCGCGCCGCGTGCATCGACCTGTGGTGGATGACGCAGAAGCCCACCATCAACGACGGCATCCCCAAGCAGATCGCCCCGCAGATCAGCGTCTCCATCTGCCTCGCCGTCCGCACCCCCGCCGAAGCCCGCGTCGTCCTCGGTGAGGACGCGCAGGCCAAGGGCTGGAACGCAGACGAACTCCCCGCCCCCGGCGTCGCCCTCATCCGCGACGGCAAACGCAAGCCCGACCCGGTCAAGGTCCGCTACATGGACAAGGCCGTTGTCATCGCCCTGCCCGCACGCACCCCCTGGACCCGGACCCACACCGCACCGGCCGCCACCGGGGCACCGGCGCTCACCCTTGTGAAGCCCGCACCGGAACCGGTCGCTACGGGCGTGGACGGTGCGGACGCTCGCATCCTCGACGCCATCACGGCCGCCGGGGAACCGGTGCGGCAGAAGGACCTGGCCGAGACCACGGGCCTGTCCAAGGGCACCGTCTCCAAGGCCGTCAAGCGCCTCACCGCCACCGGGCACGTCACCCGCCGCCCGGACGGCGGACTCACCGCTGACAAGGCGGCCTGATCCCCTAACCAGTGAGGACGGCCCCCGTCTCGCCAAAGCCGGGGCCGCCCTCATCCAGCACTGAGTAAGAGAACTGGAGACACCAGCATGACCCAACCCACCACCGCGCGGCCAGCTCTGCTCGCCGCCGCCTTAACCGCCGCGGAGCGCGGCTGGCACGTCTTCCCCCTCCGCCCCGGGGGCAAGCGGCCCGCCCTCCACGGCGAGCAGGCTTGCCCCCGCACCGGCACCTGCGCCGCCGGTCACGTGAAGTGGGAGCAGCGGGCCACTACCGACCCGGACCGCATCCGCGCCGCCTGGTCGGCCGGGCCGTTCAACATCGGGCTGGCAACGGGCCCGTCCGGGCTGGTCGTCCTGGACCTCGACAAGCCCAAGCCCCGTATGGACGCGCCTGACGGCGCGGCGAACCTCGCGGCGCTCTCCGAGCGCGCCGGGCAGCCGGTGCCCCGCACCCGCACGATCCGGACCGCGAGCGGCGGACAGCACCTGTACTTCTCCGCCCCCGCCGCCGCCCGACTCCACAACACCGCCGGAACCCTGACCCCGCTGGTCGACACCCGGGCATGGGGCGGGTACGTCGTCGCCGCCGGCAGCATCGTCAACGGCCACCGCTACGAAGTCGACGGGCCCGCGCTCATCAGCCCCCTGCCCGGTTGGCTCAAGCAACTCCTCATCCCCGCTCACCCCCGGCCGCCCGCAGCGGTGCCCGCCGCTGCTCCAGTGCCGCTGCGGGCCCACCGTTACGCGGAGACCGCCCTCCAGCGTGAGCGCGAGACCGTCCGGGCCGCCGGGCAGGGCAGGCGCAACGCGACCCTGCTCGCGTCCGTACGGGCAGTGGGCCGGTTCGTGGCCTGGGGCGACCTTCCCCGCCACGTAGTCGAAGCGGCTTTTCAGGAGGAGGGCGAGGCGGTCGGGCTTACCGCGGCCGAGTGCCGCGCCACCATCGCTTCGGCCCTGTCCTGGTCCATCCGCACCTGCCGGCCACGACCGGCGGCAGCATGACCACCGGACCCACCCCCCACCTGAAAAGCCTTCCCGCGCCCTCCACCGGGCCCCGCTCCGCCGAACCCGCAGGGCGCGGCCCCGGCGGTAGCGCGCCGAAGGTCGTCGGCCGTCAGGCCGTCCCCGTTGCTGTTCGCCCTGACCCGCACACGATCACCGTGACCGGCATCCAACCCGGCCTGACCGTACGCGGACTCGGCCGCAACCAGATCCCCGTCGCCGACTGGCTGTGCACCTGCGGCCACTTCGAGCGGGCCCGGGGACGGAACGCCGTCACTAACCTCGCCACCCGCGCCCGGGTCGGCCAGTGCCCCCACACCGAACCCGTAGTGAGCAGGAGTGCAGCATGACGACCAAGCCCATGGCTCCCATCGACGGGGCCGCTCTGCTCGATGACGTGGAAGCCTTCCATCGCCGCTTCAACGCCTTCCCGTCCGAAGCCGCCTACGTGGCCGTGGCCCTGTGGGACGCGCACACGCACCTGCTCGACTGCTTCGACTCCACCCCGCGCCTCGCGTTCCTCTCGCCCGAGCCGGGGAGCGGCAAGACCCGTGCGCTCGAAGTCATCAGCACGCTGGTCCCCCACCCCATGCACGCCGTCAACGCCTCCCCGGCCGCGCTCTTCCGTGCGGTGGCCGACGAGGCGGGGCGGCCCACGGTCCTCTTCGATGAGATCGACACCGTCTTCGGCCCCAAGGCCAAGGACAACGAGGATCTGCGCGGCCTGCTCAACGCCGGGCACCGCAGGAGCGGTGTCTCCTACCGGTGCGTCGGGGACGGCGGAACACAGACGGTCGTGGCCTTCCCCTCGTACTGCGCCGTGGCCATGGGAGGGCTCGGCTCCCTGCCCGACACGATCCTGGCGCGCTCCGTGATCATCCGCATGCGGCGCCGCGCCCGTAACGAGCGCGTCGAACCCTTCCGAGCCCGCATCCACGAACCCCAGGGCCACGCCCTGCGCGATCAACTCGCCACATGGGCCAGGGAGGTACGTCCCCGCGTCGACGGGGCGTTCCCCGACATGCCGGACGGCATCACGGACCGCCCCGCCGACGTGTGGGAACCGCTGCTCGCCGTCGCCGACGCGGCCGGCGGAACCTGGCCCGACCGGGCCAGGCAGGCATGCGTCGACCTGGTCACCGCCGTGAACGAGGACGACCGCGCCTCGCTCGGAGTCAAGCTCCTCACCGACCTGCGCGACCACGTCTTCCCCGGCGAGGACACCGTCTCCACCGTCGAAATCCTGCACCTGCTCAACGGCTTGGAGGAGTCCCCCTGGGGGGACCTGGACGGCCGCCCGCTGAACGCGCGCGCCCTCTCCAAGACGCTCAAGGAGTACGTCACCGCCAAGAGCAAGCCCATCTCACCTCGCCCGCTCCGCATCGGCGGACAGATCGTCAAGGGCTACCACCGCGACGACCTCACCGACGCCTGGAACCGGTACTGCCCCCCGCCCCCGGAATGCCCGGTTACATCGGTTACACCCCTCCCACTGGACTCCTGACCTGCGACGCACCCGTAACCGATCGGGGCGGTGTAACCGGAACATCGTCGGTTACACCGCCCCGCCACACCTCCGCCTGTAACCGCACGCCATCGGTTACACCTCGCCTATCGGTTACAGAAAACAGGCCCCTGACCTGCGACGTAACCGCAGTAACCGATGTAACCGCACACCTAGAGCCGACCTGCGCGAAGGAGTAGCACCCATGGCCCGCCCTCAGATGCTCAAGCTCCCCGAAGTGCTCGCCGAACTCGGCATGAGCCGCGCCGCCTTCTACCGCATGCGTGCCCGCCGTCAGGGTCCCCGCCTCATCAAGCTCCCGAACGGCCAGATCCGCGTACGCCGCTCCGACCTGGACGCGTGGTGGGCGCAGTGCGAGGAGACCGCCGCCTGACCTTTCCCTGACGCACCGACCACCGAGGGCCCGCCACTCCGGCGGGCCCTCTCCTTATGGAGAACCATGCCTCTCACGTACGACGTAAGCCTCTACTCGCTTGAAGTCCGCCGCGAACGCCCGAAGCCCTACCGGGTGCGCTGGCGGGTCGGACAGCGCAAGCACTCCAAGAGCTACCAGCTCAAGGCGCAGGCCGACGGCCGCCGGTCCGAGCTGATGTCCGCCGTCCGGCGCGGCGAGCAGTTCGATGAGGAGCTGGGGCTCCCCGCGTCCGAGATCCGCGCGATGCAGGGCTCCATCACCTGGTACGAGCACACCCGCGCGTACATCGACCGGAAGTGGGCCGCCGCGCCGGCGAAGTCGCGGAAGAACTACGCGGACGCCCTCGCGACCATCACGCCGGCGCTCATGAAGACAAGGGTCGGGCGCCCGGACACGGCGACGCTCCGCAAGGCCCTGTACGGGTGGGCGTACAACCGGAACCGGTGGGACGACGAACCCCCGGCGGACGTGGCGCACGCCCTGCGCTGGGTGGCCAAGAACTCGTACCCGGTCTCCGCGCTCGAACAGTCCGCCACCGTACGGCTCGCCCTGGACGCGCTCGCCCTCAAGCTGGACGGCAAACCCGCCGCTCCTCGCACCGCACGGCGCAAGCGGGCCTGCCTGAGCGACGTGCTCGGGCTTGCCGTCGAGCAGGGCTACTTCTCCACACCGGTCAACCCGCTCACCACCGTGAAGTGGGCGGCCCCGAAGACCGCCGAAGAAGTCGACCCGGACAGCGTCGCGAACCCCCGCCAGGTCCGGGCGCTGCTCCGGGGCGTACGCGAGCAGGGCCCCCGCGGTGAACACCTCGAAGCGTTCTTCGGCTGCCTGTACTACGCCGCCATGCGGCCGGCCGAGGCGACGGCGCTGCGGCTCCCCCAGTGCCACCTGCCGGAAACCGGCTGGGGCACCCTGACCCTCCGGCAGGGCTTCGTACGGGTCGGGAAGGGCTGGACCGACGACGGCCAGGCTCACGAGGCCCGGCACCTCAAGGCCCGGGCGGTGGAGGACTCGCGGCCCGTGCCGATCCCGCCGCACTTCGTGCGGACGCTCCGACAGCACATCGCCGCACACGGCACCGCCCCGGACGGGCGACTGTTCCGGACCAACCG
The DNA here is from genome assembly GCF_044761525.1 of Streptomyces sp. NPDC097595. Taxonomy (NCBI): domain Bacteria; kingdom Bacillati; phylum Actinomycetota; class Actinomycetes; order Kitasatosporales; family Streptomycetaceae; genus Streptomyces; species Streptomyces sp. NPDC097595. The sequence goes on from NZ_JBIWCN010000004.1 coordinate 251,505, forward strand.
TGGCGGCCTGCTCCAAGAAACCGGGTACGGCGAGGTGTGGGCGCAGGCCCGGGCGGACGTACTCACGCAGGAGGAATCGGCGTCACAGCTCGCCCGGCGGCCGTATGACTTGCGCCACGCCGGGGTGTCCTTCTGGCTCAGCTCCGGAGTGGACCCGATGGAGTGCGCGCGGCGCGCCGGCCACACGATCGCGGTCCTCTTCCGGGTCTACGCCAAGGTGCTCGCCCGTACACAGGACCGGGCGAACCGGCGGATCGATGAAGCCATGCGGGAGTGGAACGAACCCGAGTAGCCCGCCCTCCCCCGGGGGACGTCTGGGGGACACGCCCTGGTCGGAGCTGGGATTCGGGCGGGATCAGGTGAGACAAGGTGGCGTTTCGGGCGCCTGACGCTCCCGGGTCGCCACAACGAGAAAACCCCTTCCGACCTGCTGAAACAGCAGGTCGGAAGGGGTTTCACTTCCAGTGGCGGCGCCAGGGTTCGAACCTGGGTAGGCTGAGCCGGCAGATTTACAGTCTGCTCCCTTTGGCCACTCGGGCACACCGCCAAGGGATGCCGCCTTCGAGTCCCGGTTTCCCGTGGTGCTCTCTGGCAACGACGTAAACAATACCTGATGACCGAGGGTGCTACGCCACCGGATTGTTCGGAGGCCCGGGCGGTCTCGGGTGGCTAGGCTTTACGCGGCCGCTGCGCCAGGTACGCACTTTCCAGCACCCCCGATCCAAGGAGCCACACGTCATGGCCGACTCCAGTTTCGACATCGTCTCGAAGGTCGAGCGGCAGGAGGTCGACAACGCCCTCAACCAGGCCGCCAAGGAGATCTCCACCCGTTACGACTTCAAGGGCACGGACGCGTCGATCGCGTGGTCCGGCGAGAAGATCCTGATGCAGGCGAGCGGCGAGGAGCGGGTCAAGGCCATCCTCGACATCTTCCAGTCCAAGCTGATCAAGCGCGGGATCTCGCTGAAGTCGCTGGACGCCGGTGAGCCGCAGCTGTCCGGCAAGGAGTACAAGCTGTTCGCCTCGATCGAGGAGGGCATCTCGCAGGAGAACGCCAAGAAGGTCGCGAAGATCATCCGCGACGAGGGCCCCAAGGGCGTCAAGGCCCAGGTCCAGGGCGAGGAGCTGCGGGTCACCTCGAAGAGCCGGGACGACCTTCAGGCCGTGCAGGCGCTGCTGAAGGCCCAGGACTTCGACTTCGACGTGCAGTTCACGAACTACCGCTAGAGCGTTGGTCCGGGCACGGAACCTCTCGTTCCGCGCCCGGACTGCATGTCCGAATACCGCCGGTTCCGGCGGTTCGGACGCAGCAGACTGGTCCGTGGCGGCCGGCGTTCCGGCCGGTCGTACGGACGAGGAGAGGGACCGGTCATGACCATGTACGCGACGCTCGACAGCCCGCTGGGTGAACTGCTGCTGGTCGGGGAAGAGGCCCCCGGAGCGGCGGGCATCGCGCTCGTCTCGCTCTCCGTGCCCGGTCAGAAGGGCGGCACCGTCGTCCAGGACGGCTGGGTGTACGCGCCGGAGGCGTTCTCGGGGGCCGCCGCCCAGTTGCGCGAGTACTTCGAGGGGCGCAGGACGCGCTTCGACCTGGTGTACGCGCAGGGGCGGGGCACCGAGTTCCAGCGGCGGGTCTGGGACGCGCTGGACGCCGTTCCGTACGGCGAGACGGTCTCGTACGGGCAGATCGCCGCGCGCGTCGGCGCGAGCGGTGCCGGGGTGCGGGCCGTGGGCACGGCGATCGGGCGCAATCCGCTGCTCGTCGTGCGGCCGTGCCACCGGGTGATCGGTGCGGACGGCGCGCTGCGCGGGTACGCGGGCGGTCTTGAGCGCAAGGAACGGCTGCTGGGGCTCGAAGGGGCCCTGGCGGGGCGTTGACGGGCGACCGCTGATGGACGGGCTCTTCCCCAGGTCGCGCGCCGTCATCGCGCCGGGGGCCGTGCATGTGCCCGACTGGCTGTCGCCGGAGCGGCAGCGGGAGTTGGTGGTGGCGTGCCGGGAGTGGGCGCGGGGGCCCGTGCCGCTGCGGCACACGGCGTTGCCGGGTGGCGGGGTCATGTCGGTGCGGACGGTGTGCCTCGGGTGGCACTGGCAGCCGTACCGCTATGCGCGTACCGCCGACGATGTGAACGGCGCTCCGGTGGTCCCGTTCCCGGGCTGGCTCGCGGAGTTGGGGCGGGCGGCGGTGGCGGAGGCGTACGGGCCGGGCGGCGGCTCGGAGGCGTACGCGCCGGATGCCGCGCTGGTCAACTTCTACGACGGCACGGCCCGGATGGGCATGCACCGGGACAACGAGGAGCGGTCGGAGGCGCCCGTGGTGTCGCTCAGCATCGGGGACACGTGTGTCTTCCGGTTCGGCAACACCGAGGGCCGGGGCAGGCCGTGGACGGACGTGGAGCTGGCGTCCGGGGATCTGTTCGTGTTCGGCGGACCGTCGCGCCGGGCGTTCCACGGGGTGCCGGTGGTCCGGCCCGGCACCGCCCCTCCCGGTACGGGGATGAGCGGTGGCCGGCTCAATGTGACGTTGCGTGAAACAGGGTTGAACGGCTGACGTCAGCGTCGTTCGCGGGAGTTGCCGAAGAGCAGGCGGTAGGCGATCAGCAGGACCAGGGAGCCGCCGATGGCCGCGACCCAGGTCGCCGGGTCGAAGAAGTCCTTGGAGATCTCGCGGTCCAGGAAGCGCGACGATATCCAGCCACCGAGGAACGCGCCGACGACCCCTATGAGCGTGGTGCCGATCAGGCCGCCGGGGTCGCGCCCCGGCAGCAGGATCTTGGCGATGACGCCCGCGACGAGCCCGAGAATGATCCAGCCGATAATGGTCATGCGTGCGAACCTACCCGTCCCTCTGTCCTGGAATCCAAGACGCCTGGGACGGGCGGGCGGTTGCGTGCGGCGGCCTGCGGGCCGGAGGGCCTACCAGCCGGCGAACTGCTCGTCGGTGTCGACGATCTCCTTGCCGAACGGCATCAGGGACACCGGGATCAGCTTGAAGTTGGCGATGCCCAGGGGGATGCCGATGATCGTGAGGCACAGGGCGATGCCCGTGGTGATGTGACCGAGCGCCAGCCACCAGCCGGCGAGGATCAGCCACAGCACGTTGCCCACGCAGGATGCTCCGCCCGCGTCCCGGCGGTCGACCACCCGGTGCCCGAAGGGCCAGAGGGCGTAGACGCCGATCCGGAAGGCCGCCAGGCCGAAGGGGATGCCGATGATCGTGATGCAGAGCAGGACTCCCGCGAGCAGATAGCCGAGGAACATCCAGAATCCGCAGAGGACCAGCCAGATGACGTTCAGAATGGTTTTCACGGGCGAGGACCTGCCATCCGTTCGAGTCGGGCGATGCGCTCCGCCATCGGCGGGTGGGTCGAGAACATCTTGGACATCCCCTGCCCCGCGCGGAAGGGGTTGGCGATCATCATGTGGCTCGCGGTCTCGATCCTGGGCTCCGGGGGCAGCGGGAGCTGCTGTGTCCCGGCCTCCAGCTTCCGCAGGGCACCGGCGAGAGCGAGCGGGTCGCCGGTGAGCCGGGCGCCCGAGGCGTCCGCCTCGTACTCCCGGGAACGGCTGACGGCGAGCTGGATGACGGACGCGGCGAGCGGGCCCAGGATCATGATCAGCAGCATGCCGAGGAGGCCCGGGCCCTCGTCGTCGTTGGAGCGGCCGACCGGTATCAGCCAGGCGAAGTTGACCAGGAACATCACCACGGAGGCGAGCGCTCCGGCGACCGACGAGATGAGGATGTCCCGGTTGTAGACGTGGCTCAGCTCGTGGCCGAGGACGCCGCGCAGCTCGCGCTCGTCCAGGAGGCTCAGGATTCCCTCGGTGCAGCAGACCGCCGCGTTGCGCGGATTGCGGCCGGTCGCGAAGGCGTTGGGGGCCTGGGTCGGGGAGATGTAGAGCCGGGGCATGGGCTGGCGCGCCGAGGTGGAGAGCTCGCGGACCATCCGGTAGAGCTGCGGCGCCTCGAATTCGCTCACGGGGCGGGCGCGCATGGCCCGCAGCGCCAGCTTGTCGCTGTTCCAGTAGGCGTACGCGTTGGTGCCGATCGCCACCACGAGGGCGACGAGCAGCCCCGTACGGCCGAAGAAGCTGCCGATGACGATGATGAGTGCGGACAGGCCCCCGAGGAGTACGGCGGTTCTCAGCCCGTTGTGCCGGCGGTGCACGGTACGCCCTCCAAATCGTGCAGCAGGGGAGCCCTTGGCGGGTGGGGCCCCACCGCTCAGTGGAGCCTCCCTTACTGGTCAACGCCAGGCGGCGGGAGCGAGTTCCCTGGTCCGGACGGCCCGACGGCCCAGGCCGGCCCCGCTGTACGCGTGGGGGCGGGCTCTGGGCCGTCCGGGTGGAGGTGTGACCGTGCTCAGCGCTGGACGGGGAGCTTGGCGAGCTCCAGGGCCGCCGGGTCGGGCTCGACCTCGCTGGTGCAGTGGGCGCAGCGGGAGGCGATGGCCGGGATCTCGGTGTAGCAGCGGGGGCAGTCGCGCAGGGCGGCCTTGATGTCGACCGGTTCGTCGGCCTTCTTGGCGGTGAAGCGGTCCTGGACCTTGGCCATCGGCATGACGACGCAGAAGTACAGGACGGCGGCGGTGATGATGAAGGCGATAGCGGCGCTGATGAACAGGCCGTACGGGAATTTCACGCCGTCGACCTCGTAGAACGCGTGGCTGAAGTCGCCGGTGCCGCGCGTGATGACGCCGATCAGCGGCACGATGAAGGCGTTGCTGAACCCGGTGACGACCGCGGTGAACGCGGCTCCGACGGCGAGACCGACCGCCATGGAGATGACGTTCCCGCGCAGGATGAAGTCCTTGAACCCGCTCAGCACTGCTCTGGCTCCTTGTGGTGATGAGAACGTCGTACGCGTTCCAAGGGACCGACCTTGCCCTGTGCGGGCGGCCGGGGGCAAGCCGATCTTGTCACCTTTCGAACAGGTGAACGAGATCAGAAGAGATTGACGGAGGCGAATCTCAGGACGGTCTGCGGGGCGCCCGACAGGACGACTCCGGCGGCCGCGGTGAGGACGATCGCCGCGGTCAGGGGCGCCGGGACGCGGTGCCGTACGGCGGGCGCGGCCTCTTCCCCGTCCTCGGGCGCGCGGAACAGGGCGGCCGTCCACTGGAGGTAGTAGTAGAGGGCGACGACGACGTTCACGGCCATCACGACGGCGAGCCAGCCGAGGCCCGCGTCGACGGCGGCCGAGAACACCGTGACCTTGGCGAAGAGCCCGATGATCCCCGGCGGCAGCCCGGCCAGGCAGAGCAGGAAGAACGCCAGCGCGAGGGCGGCCAGGGGCCGGGTGGCGTACAGGCCCCGGTAGTCGTCCAGCCGGTTGCCGGGACGGGTACGGGCGACCAGGGCGGCCACCGCGAACGCGCCGAGGTTCACGACGGCGTACATCAGGGCGTACGCGACGGTGGAGCCGATCCTGCGCTCCCCCGCGTACGCGGCGGCGGCGACGGGGACGAGCAGGTACCCGGCCTGGGCGACGGAGGACCAGGCGAGCAGGCGTACGGCGCCGCGCGCGCGGGAAGCGCTCTGGCGCAGCGCGGCGACGTTGCCGACGGTCATCGTGAGCGCGGCGAGGACCGCGAGGGCGGGGCCCCACACGTCCGCGTAGGCCGGGAAGGCGATCACGGTGACGAGGATGAGGCCGGTGAAGCCGACCGCCTTGCCGACGACCGAGAGGTAGGCGGCGATGGGCAGCGGGGCGCCGACGTAGGTGTCGGGCACCCAGAAGTGGAAGGGCGCGGCGGCCGTCTTGAAGGCGAAGCCGACCAGGGTCAGCGCGACGCCCGCCCCGGCGAGGGTGGAGAGCTGGGGGTCGACGCGGCCGAGGCGCCCGGCCAGGTCCGTGAGGTGGAGCGTGCCGGTGGCCGCGTACACGAAGCTGACGCCGAGGAGCATCACGGCGGTGGCGGTCACGGAGGACAGGAAGAACTTCAGCGCGGCCTCGGAGGAGCGCCGGTCGCCGCGCTTGATGCCGACGAGGGCGAACGCGGGCAGGGAGGCCACTTCGAGGGCGATGACCAGCGTGGCGAGGTCCCGCGACGCGGGCAGCAGCGCGGCGCCGGCGGCGGACGAGAGCAGCAGGAACCAGAACTCGCCGGCCGGGAACTTGCGGGTGTCGCCGATCGAGAGCAGCGCGGTGAGCAGCGCGCCGCCGAGCACGAGGGCCTGGATGACCAGCGTGAAGTGGTCGGCGGTGTAGCTGCACGCGTGGCTGCCGCTGGTGAGGCAGAAGGTGGAGCGGTCGCCGTCGTGGAGCGGGATGATCAGGGCGAGCGAGGCGACGAGCCCGGCGACGGCCCCGTAGCCGAGGAGCGGTTTGCGGGCCTCGGTGACGAAGAGGTCGGCGACCAGGACGACGAGGGCGACGGCCGCGGCGGTGAGCGGGGGCGCGATGGCGAGCCAGTCGACGGACTGGACGAGGCTGGTGGCGCTCTCGGCCGCTGTGGTCACGACTTGCCTCCTGCGAGGAGCTTCTGCACGGCCGGGTCAGTGAGGCCGAGGAGGACGGCGGGCCACAGGCCGGCGAGGACGGTGAGGGCCGCGAGGGGGGTCCAGGCGGCGCATTCGTAGCTCTGGACGTCGGCGATCTGCCGCGGTTCGTCGCGGTGGGCGCCCATGCAGACGCGGCGGACCACGATCAGCAGGTAGGCGGCGGTGAGCAGGGTGCCGAACGCGGCGATCGACATGAACGTCAGGAAGGCGGGCCGGCTGAGCCCCTCGGCCGGGTCGAACGCGCCGAACAGGGCGAGCATCTCGCCCCAGAACCCGGCGAGCCCCGGCAGCCCGAGCGAGGCGACCGCGGCGAACGCGAGGAGGCCGCCGAGGCGGGGCGCGCGGCCGTAGAGCGCGGCGCCGGTGGCCCCGGCGAGGGTGTCCAGGTCGGCGGTGCCGTAGCGGTCCTTGACCGCGCCGACCAGGAAGAACAGCAGGCCGGTGATGAGCCCGTGGGCGATGTTGGCGAAGAGCGCGCCGTTGACGCCGGTGGGGGTCATGCTCGCGATGCCGAGGAGCACGAAGCCCATGTGGCCCACGGAGGAGTACGCGATGAGCCGCTTCAGGTCGCCCTTGGCGCCGGGCCGGGCGAGGGCCAGGCAGGCGAGCGATCCGTAGACGATCCCGGCGGCGGCGAAGGCCGCGAGGTACGGGGCGAAGGTGTGCATCCCGTCCGGGGCGACCGGCAGCAGGATGCGGACGAAGCCGTACGTGCCCATCTTCAGCAGGACGCCCGCGAGGAGCACGGAGCCCACGGTGGGGGCGGCGGTGTGGGCGTCGGGCAGCCAGCTGTGCAGCGGCCACATCGGGGTCTTCACGGCGAGCCCGATCCCGATCGCCAGAACGGCGGTGACCTGCACGGACGAGGTCAGCCCGCGGCCGTTGTCAGTGGCGAGTGCCACCATGTCGAAGGTGCCGCTCTTCAGTCCGATGAGGAGCAGGCCCAGCAGCATGACGACCGAGCCGAGCAGTGTGTAGAGGATGAATTTCCAGGCGGCCGCCTGCCTCCCCGCACCGCCCCATCGGGCGATCAGGAAGTACATCGGGATGAGCACCATCTCGAACGCCAGGAAGAAGAGGATCAGGTCGAGGACGGCGAAGGTGGCGAGGGTGCCGGACTCCAGGAGGAGGACCAGCGCGACGAACGCCTTCGGGGAGGGGCCTTCGGGCAGCTTGAAGTAGCTGTAGAGCGCGCAGAGGAAGGTCAGCAGCGCGGTCAGGACGAGCAGGGGGAGCGAGATGCCGTCGATGCCGAGGTGGATGCGCACGTCCAGCGCCGGGATCCAGCTGATGTCGGTCGTGGCCTGCATCTTCGACGGGTGGTCGTGGTCGAAGCCGGCGGCCAGCACCAGGGTCGCCAGGAGGATGACCCCGCTGACGGTCACGCCGTGGCGGAGCACGGCCTGGTCGGGGCTGCGGCCCTTCAGCCCGGGCGGGGCGGGGAGCAGGGCGGCGACGGCCCCGATGAGCGGGCCGACGACGACGAACGCCAGAAGGAACTGCATCACGGATGCGCTGATATCGATCACGGCTCAGGACCCCGCGTTGACGTTGGCGTAGACGACGGCGGCGACCGCCAGGACCAGGGAACCGGCCAGCAGTGCGCTGAGGTAGCTCTGCACGTTGCCGGTCTGGGCGCGGCGGACGGCCGTGCCGAGCCAGCGTGCGCCGGTGGCGGAGCCGCGTACGTAGGTCTCGACGACCTCGCGGTCCAGGAAGCGGACGAGGCGTGCCGCGGCCTGGACGGGGCGGACGAACAGCGCCGCGTACAGGGCGTCGAGGTGGAAGCCGGTGGCCGCGTGGCGGTGGAGGGGGCCGAGCAGCAGGCGTCCGGGGTCGGCGGGGTCGGGGGCGTCCCCGACCGGGCCGTAGGCGGCGGTGCGGGCCTCGATGGCCTCGATCTCCACGAGGGCCGGTTCGGCGTCCGGGTGGGCGACGACCGAGCCCATGGGGACGCGGGCGGCGAGCGCGGTCGTGTGGCGCCAGGCCCCGTAGGTGACAAGGCCGCCGACGAGGCCGACGCCGGTGGACAGCACGGCGGTGGTCAGCGAGGGGACGAGGCGGTGGCCGTCGAACCAGTCGCCGATGACGCCGACGCTCAGCCCGAGGGCGATGGTCGGGACGGCCAGGACCCACAGGACGGCGGTCATGGCGGCGGGCTGCCTGCCGTGGTCGGGGGCCTCGGCGCCCCGGCCCCGGAAGGCGAGGAGCCAGAGCCGGGTGGCGTAGGCGGCGGTGAGCACGGCGGCCAGCAGCCCGGCGACGAGGACCGTCCAGCCGGCGGCGGCCGGGGCGACGTGCCGGTCGCCGAGGGCGGTGTGCTCGGCGGCGACGAGGACGGCTTCCTTGGAGAAGAAGCCGGCGAACGGGGGGATGGCGGCGAGCGCGAGCAGCGCGACGGTCATCGTCCAGTAGGCGTCCGGGATGCGGCGGGCGAGGCCGCTCATCCGGGACATGGCGGCCAGTGAGTTGGTGCCGGCGGCGTGGATGACGACGCCGGCCGCGAGGAAGAGGACCGCCTTGAAGGCACCGTGCGAGACGAGGTGGAAGACGGCGGCCCCCCGGTCGCCGACGGCCAGGGCGCCCGACATGTAGCCGAGCTGCCCAATGGTCGAGTAGGCGAGGACGCGCTTGATGTCGTCCTGGGCGAGTGCGGCGAGCCCGGACCCGATCATCGTGACGGCCGCCATCACGGCGAGGACGACCAAGGCCGCGCCGGACGCGGCGAAGACGGGGAGGAGCCGGGCGACGAAGTAGATGCCGGCGGCGACCATCGTCGCCGCGTGGATCAGCGCCGAGACGGGGGTGGGGCCGGCCATGGCGTCGGGCAGCCAGGTGTGCAGGGGGAACTGCGCGGACTTGCCCGCGACCCCGGCCAGGAGGAGGAGCGCGATGAGGGTCGGGTGATCGAGGCCGCCGTGGGCGACGGCGGCCAGGATGCGGGTGATGCGGAAGGAGCCGGTGTCGGCGGCGAGCGCGAACAGGCCGATGAGGAAGGGGACGTCGCCCAGCTTGGTGACCAGGAACGCCTTCAGGGACGCGGCGCGCGCCTCGGGCGTCTCCCAGTAGTGGCCGACCAGGAAGTACGAGCAGATGCCCATGACCTCCCAGCCGACCAGCAGCACCATCAGGTCGCCGGAGTAGACGACGAGCAGCATCGCGGAGGTGAAGAGGGAGACCAGCGCCGCGTACGAGGGGTAGCGGGGGTCGTCCCGGAGGTACGCGGTCGAGTAGATCTGCACGCAGCTCGCGACCAGGGCGACCAGCACGGCGACGAGGACGGCGAAGCCGTCGAGGTGCAGCGCGAGGTCGATGGGGACGGAGCCGGTGGGGGTGAGCTGGGTCGCCGCGTCGATGGCCCGGCCGCCGCCCTGGCGCGCGGCGACGGTGGCCGCGAGGACGAGCGAGACGAGCGTGGGCAGTACGGCGAGCGGGCGCACGTACTCGGGCGCGGTGCGGCCGAGGAGCAGCCCGGCGGCCGCGCCCAGGAACGGGAGGAGGGGGACGAGGACGGCGAGGGTCGTGGTGGTCACGGGGTGGCCTCTGCCTTCTTTGCCTTCCCTGCCGCAGCAGTGGCCTGGTCTTCGGGTTCGGGGGCGGCGTCGTCCTCGTCGTCGCCGGCCGGGACGGTCTCGGCCTCGTCGGTCTCGGCGGTGTCGCGGAGGCGGTCGACGGCGGAGCTGCCCCGGTTGCGGTAGACGGCGAGGACGATCGCCAGGCCGATGCCGATCTCCGCCGCCGCGATGGCGATGGTGAACAGGGTGAGGGCCTGGCCGGAGTGCAGGCGGTCGCGGAGCCAGACGTCGAACGCGACCAGGTTGAGGTTGACGGCGTTGAGCATCAGCTCGACGGACATCAGCACGAGGATCGCGTTGCGGCGGGCGAGGACTCCGTACAGCCCGATGCAGAAGAGGAGGGCGGCGAGCACCGCGGGATAGGCGAGGTGCATCAGCGCTTGTCCTCTCGGTCCGGGACGGCTGCGGGGGTGGCCTCGGCCCGGCCGCCCTTGCGGGAGAGGACGATCGCGCCGACCAGGGCGGCGAGCAGGAGGACGGAGAGCGCTTCGAAGGGGAGCACCCAGTTGCGGAAGAGGAAGGCGCCGGTGGCCTTCGTGGAGCCCTGGGCGGGCCCGTCCAGGTCGATCCACGTCGTACGGAAGGCGTCCACGACGACCCAGACGAGCGTGCCGGCCGAGGCGGCGGCGACCGCGAGGGCGGCCCACCGGTTCTCCGAGTCGGCGTCCGGGGAGCGGCCGATCGGGGCCCTGGTGAGCATCAGGCCGAACAGGAGGAGGACGACGACGGAGCCCACGTAGATCAGGACCTGCACCCAGGCGATGAACTCCGCGGTGAGCAGGAGGTACTCGACGGCGAGGCCGCCGAGCGCCACGATCAGCCAGAGGGCGGCGTGCACCAGCTGCCGAGTCGTGACGGTCACCAGGGCCGCGCCGAGGGTGGCGATGCCGACGAGGACGAAGGCGACCTCGATGCCGGTCGGGGAGAGGAAGCCGGGGGCCGCCGGGGCGGCCGCGAGGGCGGTGATCATGCGTCGCCCTCCTGCGTCGTGTCGTCCTGCGCCGAGTCGTCCTGCGCCGGGCCGTCCTGCGCCGAGCCGTCCTGCGCCTGCTGGGCGGCCGCTTCCGCCTCCTGCTGGGCGCGGAGCTTGTCCGCCGTCTTGCGGGCTGCGGCGAGTTCCTTCGGTTCCTCGGCGCGCGGGTCGAGCGCGGGCGGTTCCGGGACCGTCCACATCCAGTCGCGCAGCTTGTCGCGCTCGTGGGTGAGGTCCAGGATGTCCGTCTCCGCGTACTCGAACTCCGGCGACCAGAACAGCGCGTCGAACGGGCAGACCTCGATGCAGATGCCGCAGTACATGCAGAGCGAGAAGTCGATCGCGAAGCGGTCGAGCACGTTGCGGCTGCGTTCGCGGCCGCCCGGGGCCGCGGCCGGCACCGTCTCCTTGTGGGAGTCGATGTAGATGCACCAGTCGGGGCACTCGCGGGCGCACAGCATGCAGACCGTGCAGTTCTCCTCGAACAGCGCGATGACGCCGCGGGAGCGGGGCGGCAGTTCGGGCTGCACGTCCGGGTACTGGGCGGTGACGGTCTTCTTCGTCATCGTCCGCAGGGTGACGGCGAGGCCCTTGGCCAGACCTGAGCCGGGGATCGGGGGCACTAGTTGATCGCCACCTTCACGATGCCGGTGAGCGCGATCTGCGCGAGAGCGAGGGGGATGAGGGTCGTCCAGGCGAGCTTCTGCAACTGGTCCTCGCGCAGGCGCGGGTAGCTCACGCGCAGCCAGATCACGACGAACGCGAGGACGCCGGTCTTCAGCAGGGTCCACACCCAGCCGAGTCCGTCGGCGCCCATCGGGCCGTGCCAGCCGCCGAGGAACAGCACCGTGGTCAGCCCGCACAGCACGACGATGCCCGCGTACTCGGCGAGCAGGAACAGCGCGAAGCGGAGGCCGGTGTACTCGGTGTACGCGCCGAAGATGATCTCCGAGTCGGCGACCGGCATGTCGAACGGGGGGCGCTGGAGTTCGGCGAGGCCGGCCACGAAGAAGACCAGGGCGCCGGTGATCTGCCAGGGCAGCCACCACCACGCGAACGCGTCCAGGATGCCGGGCAGCGAGACCGTGCCCGCCGCCATCGCCACCGAGGCGGCGGCGAGCAGCATCGGCAGCTCGTACGCGAGGAGTTGCGCGGCGGTGCGGAGGCCGCCGAGCAGGGAGAACTTGTTGGCCGACGCCCAGCCGGCCATCAGCGAGCCGAGTACGCCCACGCCCATCACGGCGAGCACGAAGAAGATGCCCGCGTCGACGACCTGGCCGACCGCGCCCTCGCCCGGGCCGATCGGGATCGCGACCAGCACGAGCAGATACGGGAGGAGGGCCACGGCCGGCGCCAGGCGGAAGACCTTGCGGTCGGCGCCGGCGGGGACGATGTCCTCCTTCTGCGCGAACTTGACGCCGTCGGCGACGAGCTGGGCCCAGCCGTGGAAGCCACCGGCGTACATGGGGCCCAGGCGGCCCTGCATGTGGGCCATGACCTTGTGTTCGGTCTGGCCGACGACGAGGGGGAGGACCATGAAGACGGCGAAGACGATGACGATGCGGAGGGCGACGTCCAGGGCGTCGGTCACTCTTGATCGCCTCCGTTGTCGGGGGTGTCGGTGTCGGGTCGAGCCGGGGGCTGAGTCTCCTGCGGGTTGCGCCACGGTGCGTCCGTCGCCGGAGGCGACCCCGGCTCCTGCTGGCTCGCCGAGCCCTGGGACGCGCTGCGGCTGCGGCGCGGGCGGGGTTCCGCCGGGGTCGCGTCGCCCGCCGTGCGGGCGCGCCTCGCCGGGCGTGCCGGTGCCGGAGGCAGCTGGCCCTTCAGCGGGCCCCACTCGTTCGGGTCCGGGACGCCCGGCGGGAGCATCGTGCGGCGCTTCGGGCCGCCGTGGTCCGACTCGCCCGGTTCCTTCGCGCCCGGCCAGGCCTTCGCGACGCGGGCGGCCAGCACGAAGTCCTTGCGGAGGGGGTGGCCCTCGAAGTTCTCGGGGAGGAGCAGCGGGACCAGGTTCGGGTGGTCCTCGAAGACGACGCCGAACATCTCGTGCGTCTCGCGTTCGTGCCAGGCGGCCCCCGCGTACACACCGATCGCGGTCGGCAGCGACGGGGCCTCGTGCGGCACGGTCGTACGGACGAGCAGTCGGCGGACGCCGGAGCCGGGCAGGGCCACCACATGCGCGCACACCCGGAAGCCCGTGCCCGGTTCGTCCACCGCGCTCAGCCAGTCGAAATACGTGCAGCCGAGGGTGTCGCGCGCGGTTTCGAGGGCGGACAGCCAGGAAGCGGGCGGGACGTCCACCGTCAGCAGGTCGTACGCCTGCTCGGCCGTCGCGTCCTCGCCGAAGATGTCCGTCACCGCGTCCGGGAGGCGGTCGAAGAGAGTCACTTTCCGTCCCCCTTCACCAGGCCGCTGCGCAGCGCCGCCGTCGAGGGTCGGGCGCCCGCGGCCTCCGCGTAACGCTCCCCCAGCGACTCGCGCGCGATCTTCTCCTGGAGCTTCAGGATGCCCTGGAGCAGCGCCTCGGGGCGGGGCGGGCAGCCGGGGACGTAGACGTCGACGGGGATGATCTGGTCGACGCCCTTCGTGACGGAGTACGAGTCCCAGTACGGGCCGCCGCAGTTGGAGCAGGCGCCGAAGGAGATGACGTACTTGGGCTCGGGCATCTGCTCGTACAGGCGCTTGACCGCCGGGGCCATCTTGTCCGTCACGGTGCCGGAGACGATCATCAGGTCGGCCTGGCGCGGGCCCGGCGCGAAGGGGATGACGCCGAGCCGGATGAAGTCGTGGCGCGCCATGGAGGCGGCGATGAATTCGATGGCGCAGCAGGCGAGTCCGAAGTTGAAGACCCAGAGGCTGTAGCGGCGGCCCCAGTTGAGGACCACCTTCATCGGTTCCGGTGCGAGCCTGGACAGGACGCCCAGGCGCTTCGGTTCCGGGAGGAACGTGGGTACGGCGGCGGGTTCGTCCCCCGCCCCGGCCGACGACGGGCTCGTCACGTCCATTCGAGGACGCCCTTCTTCCATGCGTAGAGCAGTCCCACGGCCAGGAAACCGAGGAAGATGAACATTTCCACCAGCGTGGTCGCGCCGTAGCCCGGCGCCGCGAAGACCGTCGCCCAGGGGAACAGGAAGATCGAGTCGACGGCGAAGATCACGTACAGGAAGGCGTACACGTAGTAGCGGACCTGGGTGTGCGCCCAGCCCTCCCCCACGGGGTCCACGCCGCATTCGTACGTGAGCAGCTTCTCCGGCGTCGGGACCACCGGCCGCAGCAGTCGGCCCGCGCCGAAGGCGACGGCGACGAACAGGACGCCCACCAGGGCGAGGAGTCCGACCACCGAATAGCTGTGGAAGTAGTCCGACGACGCGAGCACCGTCCGCGCCGGTGTCGATGCCGCACCGGGAAGACCCGTCACGTCCGCCCCTCGCTCCCTAGCCCCGTCCGAAGCCCCGTCCACGATCTGTACGCACGGGAGTCTAGGCCCTGTAAAGGACGGGTAAGCAGTTGCGTCGGGCAACGGACGGGGAAGCAGCGGTTGGGCGGGTGGGGCACGAGGGGGTGCGGGTGGGGCACGAGTGGGGCGCGGGTGGGGATATCCCTACTTCACCTCACCCACGAGCCCCATGGCATCCGCCTCGCGCGCCCGGCAGGCTTGGCGTATGACCATGAGCCCCCAGCTGCCCGCCCACGACGGGCCGCCTCCCGTCCGCTTCGCCTTCGGCCGGTGGACGTGGAAGGAGGTCGCGCACCTTCTTTCCAACTTGCCGATGGCGATCGTCGGATTTGTTTACACGGTGTTGATGATCGCGATCGGCGTGGGCCTCGCGGTCACCGTCGTCGGTCTGCCGCTGCTGGCCGCCGGGCTCCAGGGGTCCCGGCTGATCGGCCGGGCCGAGCGCGCCCGCGCCCGCAAGCTGCTGGGCGTCGTGGTCGAGGAGCCGAGCCCGCCGGCCCGGGGCCGCGAGGGCGACGGGTTCTTCGTGTGGCTGTGGACCAGCCTGCGCGACCCGGTCGCCTGGCGGGCGGCCCTGTACTCGTTCATACGGCTGCCGTGGGGCATCCTCACCTTCGCCGTGACGCTCGTCTGCCTCATCGTGTGGCCGGCGCTCCCCTATACGGCCCGGCTGATGGGCAACGGGGACCGGGCCATGGTGCGCGGGCTGCTCTCGCCCTCCGACGACCTGGAACGCCGCATCGCCGAGCTGGAGTCGGACCGGGGCGTGGTGGTCGACACCGCCGCCGCCGACCTCCGCCGCATCGAGCGGGACCTCCACGACGGGGCGCAGGCCCGCCTCGTCGCCCTCGCCATGGGCCTCGGCCTGGCGAAGGAGAAGCTGACCGACGACCCGGAGGCGGCCGCGCGCATGGTGGACGAGGCGCACGGCGAGGTGAAGGTCGCCCTCCAGGAACTCCGCGACCTCGCCCGGGGCATCCACCCCGCCGTCCTCACCGACCGCGGCCTGGACGCCGCGCTCTCCGCGATCGCCTCGCGCTGCACCGTGCCCGTCTCCGTGCGGGTGGATCTTCCGGGGCGCCCGGCGCAGGCCATCGAGGGCATCGCGTACTTCACGGTCTCCGAACTCCTCCAGAACGTCAGCAAGCACAGCGGGGCCCGGACCGCGTCCGTCGACGTGTGGCGCTCGGGCGACCGGCTGCTGATCCAGGTCGGCGACGACGGGCGGGGCGGGGCCTCGATGGACGGCGGTACGGGCATGGCGGGGCTCGCGGAGCGGCTGGACGCCGTGGACGGGGTCTTCGTACTCGAATCGCCCGTCGGCGGACCGACGACCGTCACGGCGGAGCTGCCGTGGCGCGACCGGGGCGCGGAGAAGAGCGCGACGAGGACGCGCAGCGCGTAAGGGGTAGGGAAAACCCCCGGTCCGAGACGGATACCGCCCTCATGGTGCGTCGGCCCGCCGCCCAGCACCCTTGAAGTACAGAACGCACGCAGCTTCACCGACGCGGAAGAAACGGACGGAACCCCATGGCCACGGCATACGGACCGGACACACGGGACCCTCAGCGGTCGGGACGCGGCCTCGGGGACCGTCCCGCGCGGCGGCACGTCCTGCCGGCCGCACTGCGGGCGCCGCTGGAGGGCAGGACCTGGCGCGAGTTCCTCTACCTCATGCTGAGCCTGCCGATCAGCATCGTGCTCTTCACCTTCTCGATCACCATGGTCTCGCTGGGCGCCGGGCTCCTCGTCACCTTCCTCGGCATTCCGGTGCTGGCGGGCGGCCTGGCGATGTGCCGGGGCTTCGGGATGCTGGAGCGGACCCGGGCGCGGACCCTGCTGCGGCTGGACGTCGCCGATCCGGCGCCGGCGCGCGGTCGCAAGGGCGGGCTGCTGTCCTGGACCGGCGCGGTCCTGAAGAGCGGGGTGTCCTGGCGCCACCTGCTGTACGCGCTGCTGCACTTCCCGTGGGCGGTCTTCGCGTTCTGCGTCGCGCTGACCCTCCAGGCGTGGGGCTGGGCGGCGCTCACCTACCCGCTGTGGCACTGGTTCGTGCCCTCGCACACGGGCGTCTCGGGCATCCAGCTGTACGGGGACACCCAGCACGAGGTCTACCTCGACTCGGGCGTCGATCTCGCGCTGACCGCCGGGCTGGGTCTGGGCATCGTCCTCGTCACCCCCTGGGTGATCCGGGGCCTGGCGACCGTCGACCGGCTGATGGTGGCGGGCCTGCTGAGCCCGTCCCGGCTGGCGGAGCGCGTCACGGAGCTGGAGTCCGACCGGGGTGTCGTCGTGGACACCGCCGCCGCCGACCTCCGCCGCATCGAGCGGGACCTCCACGACGGGGCGCAGGCCCGCCTCGTCGCCCTCGCCATGGACCTGGGCCTGGCGAAGGAGAAGCTGACCGACGACCCGGAGGCGGCCGCGCGCATGGTGGACGAGGCGCACGGCGAGGTGAAGGTCGCCCTCCAGGAACTCCGCGACCTCGCCCGGGGCATCCACCCCGCCGTCCTCACCGACCGCGGCCTGGACGCCGCGCTCTCCGCCGTCGCCTCGCGCTGCACCGTGCCGGTCACGGTGGAGGTGGACCTCCCGTACCGGCCGGCGCAGGCCATCGAGGGCATCGCGTACTTCACGGTCTCCGAACTCCTCCAGAACGTCAGCAAGCACTCCGGGGCCACCCGCGCCTCGGTCGACGTGTGGCGCACGGAGGACCGCCTCCTGCTCCAGGTGACCGACGACGGGCGCGGCGGCGCCGACCCGGCGTCGGGCAGCGGGCTCGCCGGTCTCACCGAGCGGCTGGACGCGGTCGACGGGGTCCTGGTGGTCGACTCCCCGGTGGGCGGCCCGACGAAGGTCACGGCGGAGCTGCCCTGGCGCGGCTGACCGCGCGTCCACTGCACGGCACGGCACCACTGAGGTCAACCCCGCGAACGCTCGCGACGTCAATGGCGTTACTGGGATGCTGGACGGCGTACGGGCCGTACCGGCAAAGCGAGCAGCGGGGGAAACAGCGTCGTGGTGGAGGACAGGGTGCGCGTGGTCATCGCCGAGGATTCGGTACTGCTCCGGGAGGGACTGACCCGGTTGCTGACCGATCTCGGGCATGACGTCGTCGCGGGCGTCGGGGACGCGGAGGCGCTGATCAAGACGATCGGCGACCTCGCCGGGCAGGACGCGCTGCCGGATGTGGTGGTCGCGGATGTGCGGATGCCCCCGACCCACACCGACGAGGGCGTCCGGGCGGCGGTGCGGCTGCGCCGGGACTACCCGGGGATCGGGGTGCTGGTCCTCTCGCAGTACGTGGAGGAGCAGTACGCCACCGAGTTGCTGGCCGGGTCCAGCCGGGGCGTCGGCTATCTGCTGAAGGACCGGGTCGCCGAGGTCCGGGAGTTCGTGGACGCGGTGGTCCGGGTGGCGCAGGGCGGGACCGCGCTGGACCCGGAGGTGGTGGCGCAGCTGCTGGGCCGCAGTCGGAAACAGGACGTCCTTGCCGGGCTGACGCCGCGTGAGCGCGAGGTGCTGGGCCTGATGGCGGAGGGGCGTACGAACTCCGCCGTGGCCAAGCAGCTGGTGGTGAGCGACGGGGCGGTCGAGAAGCACGTCAGCAACATCTTCCAGAAGCTGGGCCTGGCCCCGAGCGAGGGCGACCACCGCCGGGTGCTCGCGGTGCTGACGTATCTGAACTCCTGACACGGCACCACCGGCCCGGGCGCGGGTCCGACGGGGATCCGGGCGGCTGGTGGATCATGACGGAACAGCGCCGGGAAACGTCTCAGCATCCACTACGCCAACGTGCCGAAACGCGTCTCAAATTGCCGTCCATCATGTGATCTGCCGGAGGTAGGCGACCCTTACGGACGTAGGGTGGGCGGGGGACCTCCGGCGGGCCGGACGGTTCCGAGCCGCCGTGCCGAGGGAGGTCCAGTAAGTGACCAGCCAGGTCAGTAGCCCAGCCGAGCAGGCCGACGATGCCAGCGAGGCGCTCGTAGGGGGACAGCGTGCCCCCCAGTCCGCAGCCGCGGGAAGCGGCGAGAAGGAAGTCCGCCGCCTGGACCGGGTCATCATCCGTTTCGCGGGTGACTCGGGTGACGGGATGCAGCTGACGGGTGACCGGTTCACCTCGGAGACGGCGTCCTTCGGGAACGATCTGTCCACGCTGCCGAACTTTCCCGCCGAGATCCGCGCCCCCGCAGGCACCCTGCCGGGGGTTTCGTCGTTCCAGCTGCATTTCGCCGATCACGACATCCTGACCCCGGGGGATGCGCCGAACGTGCTGGTCGCGATGAACCCGGCCGCGCTGAAGGCGAACATCGCGGACGTGCCGCGCGGGGCCGAGATCATCGTGAACACCGATGAGTTCACGAAGCGGCCGATGGCGAAGGTCGGCTACGGGACCAACCCGCTGGAGGACGGCTCGCTGGAGGCCTACAACGTCCATCCGGTGCCGCTGACCACTTTGACGATCGAGGCGCTGAAGGAGTTCGGGCTCTCCCGCAAGGAGGCCGAGCGCTCGAAGAACATGTTCGCGCTCGGGCTGCTGTCCTGGATGTACCACCGCCCGACCGAGGGGACCGAGGCGTTCCTGCGGGCGAAGTTCGCGAAGAAGCCGCAGATCGCCGAGGCGAACGTGGCGGCCTTCCGGGCCGGGTGGAACTTCGGTGAGACGACGGAGGACTTCGCCGTCAGCTACGAGGTCGCCCCCGCCTCACAGGCCTTCCCCACCGGCACCTACCGGAATATCTCGGGGAACCTGGCCTTGGCCTACGGGCTGATCGCCGCCGGCCGGCAGGCGGACCTGCCGCTCTACCTCGGCTCCTACCCGATCACGCCGGCCTCGGACATCCTGCACGAGCTGAGCCGGCACAAGAACTTCGGCGTGCGCACCTTCCAGGCCGAGGACGAGATCGCGGGCATCGGCGCCGCACTCGGCGCCGCCTTCGGCGGTTCGCTTGCGGTGACGACGACGTCGGGGCCGGGTGTGGCGCTGAAGTCGGAGGCCATCGGCCTGGCGGTGTCGTTGGAACTGCCGTTGCTGATCGTGGACATCCAGCGCGGCGGGCCGTCGACGGGGCTGCCGACGAAGACGGAGCAGGCGGATCTGCTTCAGGCGATGTACGGGCGCAACGGCGAGGCGCCGGTGCCGATCGTGGCCCCGCGCACGCCGGCCGACTGCTTCGACGCCGCCCTGGACGCGGCCCGCATCGCCCTGACCTACCGCACCCCGGTCTTCCTGCTCTCCGACGGCTACCTCGCCAACGGCTCCGAACCCTGGCGCATCCCGGAGCTCGACCAGCTCCCCGACCTGCGCGTCCAGTTCGCGAGCGGCCCCAACCACGAACTCGCCGACGGCACCGAAGTGTTCTGGCCCTACAAGCGCGACCCGCAGACGCTGGCTCGGCCGTGGGCGGTGCCGGGGACGCCGGGTCTGGAGCACCGGATCGGCGGTATCGAGAAGCAGGACGGCACCGGCAACATCTCCTACGACCCCGCCAACCACGACTTCATGGTCCGCACCCGCCAAGCCAAAATCGACGGCATCCACGTACCGGATGTCGAGGTCGACGATCCGGCGGAAGCGAAGACACTGGTCCTGGGCTGGGGTTCGACGTACGGGCCGATCACGGCGGCCGTGCGCCGCCTGCGCGCCTCGGGGCGGAGCATCGCCCAGGCCCACCTGCGTCACATCAACCCCTTCCCCAGGAACCTGGGCGAGGTGCTGGGGCGTTACGACAAGGTGGTCGTCCCCGAGATGAACCTCGGACAGCTCGCCACCCTCATCCGCGCCACGTACCTGGTCGACGCCCACAGTTACAACCAGGTCAACGGCATGCCGTTCAAGGCCGAGCAGCTCGCCACCGCGCTTGAGGAGGCCATCGATGCCTGAGACCAACGAACTGCTCCAGCTCGTCCCCAAGGCCGAAGCCAAGCAGACCATGAAGGACTTCAAGTCCGACCAGGAAGTGCGCTGGTGCCCCGGCTGCGGCGACTACGCCGTCCTCGCCGCCGTCCAAGGCTTCATGCCCGACCTCGGCCTGGCCAAAGAGAACATCGTCTTCATCTCCGGCATCGGCTGCTCCTCCCGCTTCCCGTACTACATGAATACGTACGGGATGCACTCCATCCACGGGCGTGCCCCGTCCATCGCGACCGGCCTGGCCACCTCACGGCGCGACCTGTCCGTCTGGGTCGTCACCGGCGACGGCGACGCACTCTCCATCGGCGGCAACCACCTCATCCACGCCCTGCGCCGCAACGTCAACCTCAAGATCCTCCTCTTCAACAACCGGATCTACGGCCTGACCAAGGGCCAGTACTCCCCCACCTCCGAACTGGGCAAGATCACCAAGTCGACGCCGATGGGCTCCCTGGACGCCCCGTTCAACCCGGTGTCGCTGGCGATCGGCGCGGAGGCGTCATTCGTGGCGAGAACCGTCGACTCCGACCGCAAACACCTCACCAGCGTGCTCCGCGCCGCCGCCGACCACCCCGGCACCGCACTCGTGGAGATCTACCAGAACTGCAACATCTTCAACGACGGCGCCTTCGAAGTCTTCAAAGACAAGGACCAGGCCCAAGAGGCCGTCATCCGCCTCGAACACGGCCAGCCCATCACCTTCGGCACAGACGGATCGAAGGGCGTCGTACGCGACTCCCTCACCGGCGACCTCCAGGTCGTCACCGTCACCGAGGACAACAAGGCACAGATCCTCGTCCACGACGCCCACGCCCCCAGCCCCACCACAGCCTTCGCACTGTCCCGCCTCGCCGACGCCGACACCCTCCACCACACCCCCATCGGCGTCCTGCGCAGCGTCGAACGACCCGTCTACGACACCACCATGGCCGAACAACTCGACACCGCCGTCGAACGCCACGGCAAGGGCGACCTCGCCGCACTCCTCGCCGGAAACGACAACTGGACCGTCGTCGGCTGACGCCTAGCTCCGAAGCGCGCCGGACCTGCCCTCGCGGGCGGGTCCGGCGCGCTTTTGCATGCCCCGACCTGCACACTTTCTTTTAGTTAGCGCAGTCTGTAGGGTAGTGAAAGAACGAAGAGAACAAACGAGGAGGAACCCCCCATGAGCATCGTCGTCACCGGAGCCACCGGAGCACTCGGCCGTCTCGTCGTCGAGCACCTGCTGACCACCGTCCCCGCCTCCGAGGTCGCCGCCGTGGTCCGCGACAAGGAGAAGGCCGCCGGCCTCGCCGCCCGGGGCGTCGAGCTGCGCGTCGCCGACTACGACCGCCCCGAGACCCTGGCGGCCGCCTTCCACTCCGGCGACCGGGTCCTCCTCATCTCCGGCAACCAGGTCGGCAGCCGCGTCGCCCAGCACACCGCGGTCATCGACGCGGCCAAGGCGGCGGGCGTCGCCCAGCTCGCGTACACCGGCATCCTCGGCGGCCCCGAGGCCGACTTCACGCTGGCCGACGAGCACCGCGCGACCGAGCAGCTGATCCTGGACTCCGGCCTGCCGTACACCTTCCTGCGCAACGGCTGGTACACGGAGAACCAGACCGAGAACCTGGCCCCGGTCCTGGCGCACGGCGCGGTCGTCGGCAGCGCGGGCGAGGGCAGGATCGCCTACGCCACCCGCGACGACTACGCGGCCGCCGCGGCCGCCGTGCTCACCGGCGAGGGCCACCTCAACCGCGCGTACGAGCTGAGCGGCGACACCGCCCTGTCCTACGCGGAGTACGCGGCCGAGGTCGCGAAGGCCACCGGCAAGGAGATCGTCCACAACGACGTCCCGGCCGCCGTCCACCAGGAGATCCTGACCGGCGCCGGGCTGCCCGAGGGCTTCGCGGCGATCCTGGTCGACGTGGACCAGGCCGTCCGGCGCGGGCGCCTGGCCGGCACCAGCGGCGACCTGGCCCGCCTGATTGGCCGCCCGACGACCCCGGTCGCCGACACCGTCGCCGCCGCGGTCGCCGCGCTCTGACCCGTAACCCACCCGGTGTCATGACCGTCTGACGATACGGGCATGACACCGGGGCCCCGGCGGCGCTACCTTCATGTGGTTGACGGTCGTACGACCACCACCCACCAGGAGGGGCCCGTGCAGGGGACGAATGACCAGCGGGCCGGACTCCTCTCCGGCTTCGCCGCGTACGGAATGTGGGGCATCGTCCCGCTGTACTGGCCGCTGCTGAAGCCGGCCGGGGCGGTCGAGATCCTGGCCCACCGCATGGTGTGGTCGCTCGGGGTGGTGGCGGTCCTGCTGCTGGTCCTGCGCCGCTGGGCCTGGATCGGCCCGCTGCTGCGGCAGCCGCGCAAGCTGGGGATGCTCTCCATCGCGGCATGCACGATCACCGTCAACTGGGGCCTGTACATCTGGGCCGTCAACAGCGGCCATGTGGTCGAGGCGTCCCTCGGCTACTTCATCAATCCGCTGGTCACCATCGCCATGGGCGTCCTGCTCCTGGGCGAGCGGCTGCGCCCGGCGCAGTGGGCGGCGGTCGCCACCGGCGTCGTGGCGGTGCTCGTGCTCGCCATCGGTTACGGGAAGCCGCCCTGGATCTCGCTGATCCTGGCGTTCTCCTTCGCGACGTACGGCCTGGTCAAGAAGAAGGTCGACATGGGCGGCCTGGAATCGCTCACCGTCGAGACCGCCGTGCTCTTCCTGCCCGCGCTCGGCTATCTGATCTGGCTCGGCGCGCAGGGCACCTCGACGCTGACCTCCGAGGGCGCCGGGCACACCGCGCTCCTCGCCTCGACCGGTGTGGTCACGGCGGTACCGCTGATCCTCTTCGGGGCCGCCGCGATCCGCATCCCGCTGTCGACCATCGGGCTGCTCCAGTACATGACCCCGATCGCCCAGTTCCTGCTGGGCGTCGCCTACTTCCACGAGGAGATGCCGCCGGAGCGGTGGGCCGGGTTCGGCCTGGTGTGGGTGGCGCTGATCGTCCTCACCTGGGACGCGCTGCGGACCGCGGGCCGCAACCGGGCCCGGGCGCAGGCCGCCCGGCTCGCCGCGACGGCGACGGCCGCACCGGCGGGCGGGGAGCGGATCGAGGTCGCACCCGGCAAAAACCCCGGCCCCGGGACAGAATGCCGGTCATGACCCTTGAGTGGAAAGTCGTCATCGACGCCGCCGACCCGCACGCGCAGGCCGGCTTCTGGGCTCAGGCCCTCGGCTACGAGATCGAGGACAACAGCCCCCTGATCGAACGGCTCCTCGGCGTCGGGGCCGTACCGGAAGCGCTCACCACCACCGCGCACGGCCGCCGCGCCTGGCTCGACCTGGCGGCGGTCCGGCACCCCGACGACCCGTACGACGAGGACAGCGGCGCCGGACACGGCCGCCGGCTCCTCTTCCAGCGCGTCGCCGAACCGAAGACGGTGAAGAACCGCCTCCACCTCGACCTCCACGCGGGCCCGGAGCGCCGCGAGGCCGAGGTGGCGCGGGTGGTCGGCCTGGGCGCGAAGGTCGAGCGCGAGGTCGAGGAGCCGGGGGGCCGCTGGACGGTGCTCACGGACCCCGAGGGCAACGAATTCTGCGTGCAGTAGACGCGCGAAGGGGGGCCGGGCCACCTGGCCCGGCCCCCCTCCGGCATTCCTAGCCGACGAAGGTCACGTCCCAGTGGCTGCCCTCGTCCGCGTAGATGTTGCCGGACGGGGCGGTGTAGAGCGCGGCGCCGTCGCTGCGGGTGCCGGTGTGCGTGAAGGTGCCGGTGATGTGGCTGGTCAGGCAGGCCACCCGCTGGAAGTCCAGCTTGTAGCCGTTGCCGTGGCTGTACGTGCCCGACGCGTGCCCGGTCTCGGTGCCGCCGGTGATGGTGAGCGTGCAGCCGCCCACCGCCTGCTTCAGCGCGACCGCCCCGTTGGCCGTGGTGGCGCGCAGCCCGTCGAACGAGGTGCAGGTGCTCTTGGTGCGGTCCGAGCAGTTGCCGGAGGAGACCCAGCCGATACCGGCCGCGTTGAACTGTGCGGCGGCCTGGGCATGCGTCAGGGTGCCGCTGCCGCCGCCACTGGACCCGGAGCCGGAGAGCAGCGCCTCCCAGGTGGCCGGGCCGACGATGCCGTCGACCGGGCTCAGGCCCTTGGACTGCTGGAACGCGCGCACCTTGGTCTCGGTGCCGGAGCCGAAGGCCCCGTCGACCGTGAGCCCGGCGCCGTACTTGTTGAGCTGGACCTGAAGGGCCTTGACGGCCGAGCCGTTGCTGCCGTTGCTGACGGTCACGACGAGCTTCGGCCAGGAGGCGGGGCCGACCGCGCCGTCCGCCGACAGACCGTTGGCGCTCTGGAAGCTGCGGACACTGCTCACGGTGCCGGGGCCGAAGTCCCCGTCGGCGGTGGTGCTGAAGCCGCGCGCGGTCAGCAGGTGCTGGACGGTCGTGACATCGGCGCCCTTGTCGCCGCTCTGCACGACGGGCCAGCCGGCGGCCTGGGCGGCCGGGACGACGAGCAGGGTGGCGAGGAGTGCGGCGAACACCGCGGTGATGACGGACGCTGCGCGTCTCATGAACTCTTCTCCTGTGGGATGGGGTGGGGAAAGTTGGGGCTACGCGACGAGCCGGCTCCACGTACGGGCGTCCACGACGCCGTCCGCGGGCAGCGACCGGGTCGTCTGGAACCGGGCCACGCTCGCGGCGGTCCCGGGCCCGAAGGCGCCGTCGACGTCGGTCGCGATGCCGTGCGCCGCGAGCTGGCGCTGCGCGGCCTCCACCGCGACGCCGGAGTCGCCCTGCCGGGCGGGCGCGGCCAGCTGGTTCCAGGTCTGGAGACCCGCGACGCCGTCCGGGGTCGCGTGCATGGTGTTCTGGAAGGCGAGCACCGCGGCCTGCGTGGCGGGTCCGTAGTCGCCGTCCGCCGTGAGCGCGGCGCCGTGCCCGTTCAGCAGGAGCTGGAGCGTACGGACGCGCTCGCCGGTGTTCCCGGTGGCGAGCACGGGCCACACGGGCGGGGTCGCGTCGCCGCCGATGCGGGCCGCCACGTCCTGGCGCAGCTGCGGCAGCAGGGCGTAGAGGCGGTCGCCGGGGCACTCGGTGCTGTTGAAGTCGCGGTGCCCGTAGATCTGGTACGCGGGAAGCCCGTACTGCCGGCAGATCTGCGCGCACAGGTCCACCAGCGCGGCGTACTGCACGCTGCGCGGGTCGACCGTGGTGTACGTGCCCTCGTTCTCGATGCCGATGGCCACCGTGTTCTGCCCGGTGCAGTGCGCCGACTCCACCTGCCGCGTCCCGCCCTGGAGCGCGGCGAGGCTGCCGTGCCGGCCCTCCATCACGGTCGCGCCCCGGCTGATGGTGAAGTGCTGGCCGGTGTCGATCCAGTGCTCCGTGTCCATCTGGTACGCCTGGATCGACCGGGCCAGCGCGAAGGCGTGGGCCTGCGAATAGTCCGTGGAGTTGGGGTCCGCGGTGTGGTGGACGATGATCTTCTGCGGCCGCGTGGCCAGGGTCTTCACCGGACTGCTGGGCTGCCGGGCGCCCCAGGCCGCGCAGTCGGCGATCACGGGCCCGGTCGCGGCGCGCGCCCGGCCCGGCACGGCGAGCGGCAGCAGCGCGGCGGCGCCGAGCGCGAGTGTTCCGGTGAGTACGGCCCTGCGGCGCGGGTACGGCTGGGGGCGGTCGAGCGCGGTCATGCGGGGTTCACCTTCTGCTCGGGGGTGGTTATTCAGGAGCTGGTGGGCAGGGCGTAGTAGCAGGTGGTCAGCCACTCGTGTGCCTTCGGCGCGATGACGTCCAGCATCGCGTCGCCGGTGTTCGGGCCGACGACGCCGTCCACGTCGAGCGGGATCGGCTGGCCGTTCTCGCCCACGGCCCACGGCACCACCCGCTGAAACTTCCGTACGGCGTCCTCGGTACGCGGTCCCCAGACGCCGTCGACCGTGACGCCGGCCTGCACGTCCTTGGCCAGGTTGACGGCGATCTGGACGCACTTGACGGCGGTTCCGGTATCCCCGTACGCGACATAACCGGCGCTCGCGGACGCCTGGGCCGGCCCGGCGAGGGCGACGGCGGACAGGGCGGCGACGGTGACGACGGCGGCGCGGACGGACTTGGGCAGCGTGAACATGGCGATCTCCTGAAGGGGTGCGACGCCCCGGACGGGGCCGACACCGATGAACCTAGGAAGCGCCGCCACCGTCCCTCCACGCTTTCCCGTCCCGGGAGCCCGGCGGCCGTCCCGACGGCCCGGTCCGGGATGCCCGTGGGACGCCGTGGCGCCCGCACCGACCTGCGGGGATGCGGGCTTACGGGGCTGGGGGCGCCGGTTCTCCGCACGGGACGGCGGGACGGCCGGTTCAGTGGGTGGTGGGCAGCGCGGCGGAGCAGGTGCTCTTCCAGCCGGGCGCCTTCTCCGCGATGTAGGCGAGCATCACGTCGCCCGTGTACGGGCCGACGACGCCGTCCGCGGTGAGGAAGATCGGGTCCCCGTGGACCGGGTCCGTCCCCCAGATGTTGATCAGCTGGAACGTCTTCACGGCGGTCTCCGTGCGCGCCCCCCAGATGCCGTCGACCGCGATGCCGGCCTGCACGTTGGACGCGTTGACGGCGGTCTGCACGCACTTGACGGCGGTTCCGGTATCCCCGTACGCGACATAACCGGCGCTCGTGGACGCCTGGGCCGGCCCGGCGAGGGCGACGACGGACAGGGCGGCGACGGTGACGACGGCGGCGCGAACGGCCTTGGGCAGCGTGAACATGGCGATCTCCTGAAGGGGTGCGACGCCCCGGACGGGGCCGACACCGACGAACCTAGGGAGACCGGAGACCGTCCCACCCGCGTCCCCGTCCCGGGAGCCCGACGGACCGCTCCGGGATGCGCGTGGGACGCGGCTACGCATCCGCTGACCTGCGGTGATGTGAGGCTACGGAGCCGAGGCACGGTCCCCGCCCGGGACGCCGGGACGGGGCGGCGGCGGGCCGCCGGACGCTCAGGCCTTCGGGTCGCCGGACCGCAGCGCGTCGAGCAGCGCGAGGGCGTTCGCGTCACTCCATCCGGACAGCGTGACCAGAATCTTCCCGCCAGGCATCACCTGGTGCAGCCATGGCAGCGGGACGTACCTGACCGAGCAGGTGGCGATCAGGCGGCCGTACGGTCCCGCGTCCGGCGCACCCAGCAAGCCGTCCCCGACGATCCCCGGCGTGCAGATCGGCGCCCTCAACCTCGAAATCGCCCTGACCAACTTCTTCAACCGCATCAACCGCACGATCAAGGAACCCGCCGGGAAGACGTGGGGCTGACGCCCCCGTGTTCCGCCTCCACGTGCCGCCTGCGCAGCACCCGGGCGTCCGTCTCGCGGCTCCCGTCCCGCTCGCTCCGGGCGACGGCCTCCGCGAGGTCGAACTCCTGGCACGTGCGGCACGGTTCGGATTCCCCCGGCGTGCTCACGCGACCTCGCCCCGGCTCCGCGCGTTCTCCCTCGCGGTGCGCGCGGCCAGCCGTTCGGCGGGAGTCGCGTCCCGGGTGTGCTCGGGCCGCACCTCCCACTCCGTGCCGCCCCTGGGCGACCGGAGCGTCCAGTAGGGGCCGGCGACCGTTCCTATTCAGTGAGCAGGAGTGAGTCCTGGACCCATTCCTGTTCGCTGCGGACATCCCGAACGGTTTTGGGTGTCCTGGTTGCCCGCGTTCTCGTCGCGTCCGGTGGCGCGGATCGTGTCCGTGGTCCGGGGATGCGGGGGCGGGTTTCCTCACGTCCTGGGGCACCTGGTGCGGCCTGGACGGTCCGATGCCCGTGCGCATCGCTCTGGTGCGCACGGGGCGGTGTCGTCCGACGCCGGATCGGGTGTCCGAGGGCGCGTCTCCCGATCGCGATACCGGCGGCATCGTGACGGGACATCTTCCGGTGCGGGGTGGCCAGCGGCTTCTGCCAGTGCTGGCCACCCCACATCGAGGTGTAGGCGGGGTCGACCGCGATGATCGCGAGACCGTGTTCGGCCGCCATGGAAACGAGGCGGGCTTTGAGCTTGCCGGTGGGCATGCCGGAGATCAGTTGCCGGAACCGTTTCCTGCGCCCGTGCTTCTCCCGGGTCTTCTCGGCGCTGAAGTCGAGATCCTCGATGGCGATCGCCGTGACACCGGTCCGGGCGGCCCAGTGCAGGAGTTGGGTGAGGGCGTGGCGGACCTGTGCGTCCCGGTGTGCGGCCGTTCTGGACAGGTCGTAGGCGAAGCGGTGGGGGTTGCCGACGGGGTTGCCGTGGGGGTCGAGGCGGTAGGCGGCGAAGTGGCCGGCGTTGGTGTCCACCCCGATCACACCCCCGGCCCTCGCAGCCTCCAACGGGACGGTCTGCACGACAGGTCGTTGCCAGGACGCGGTCAGGTACCAGCGTCCTCGGCGGGTGTCGTAGTGGATGCGGTAGGCGACGGCCCGGTTGCCTACGACACGGTCGGCCCACTCCGCACCCCGGTGCGCGAACCCGACCGTGCAGGTGAGGGTGTAGCGGCCGTGTGCGCTGTTGGCGAGGTGGGCCAGGGGGACGGGGAGTTTGATGCTGACCCGGCCGTCCGGGGTGACGCGGATCGTCTCGTTCCCGTACCGCTTTCCCGACTCACCGTCCGCCGCGAGGAACCACCGCTCCGCCTCCCAGCGCTCACGCCACTGCGCCACGCTCAGCCCGGCCTCTTCGAGGTGGTGGCGGGTGTTCAACAAGCGTTTCCCGCCCCGCACGACCCGTACCCGCCCCGACCGCCAGTCCGCGACAGCAGCCGCAAGCCGGTCCTCCAAGGCTGTGAGACGGCGGGACTTGTGGAACCACTCACCCCGGGACCGGTAACCACCCGGCGCCCGCTTGGTGCCCTTCGAGCCGACCGGGAGCGACAGGCGGTGGCGCAGCGTCCTGATTCCGGCCTCAAGGCTGCGGATGTGCGCGGCCAGGCACCGCCTCGCCAGCGCCCACTGATCATGTGACGCCTTCGTGACCGCTCCCGCCCATCTGGATGACGACTCGCCCGTCAGACCCCGCTTACGGGCCGCCCATGAGGCGCTGGAGTGCTCCAGGCCCTCAGCGCAACGCGCTTTGAGGTCCATCGAGGCGAGCGAGCCCAGGTGCGCACTCACCAGGCGCAGCACGTTCCTGTCCTCGTGCGTGAGGTCCTTGAGCCGGGTACGTACCGCCACACCGGACGGGCCGGGAGCGATGAACGCAGCGGTGACCGGGCGGAGGTCAGCCATGTTCGGCGGCCTCCATTGCCCTGCGGGCACGGTTCCGTGCCGACCTGCGCCCGTACAGGCGGGCGCAGAACGAGGTCAGCACCTCCACCATGTCCCGCACCAGGTCGTCCTCGACTTCGCTGTCGTCCAGCACCAGGAGGCGACGGCCCGTCGCGCACAAAGCGGCCTCGACAAGTTCTACGTTCATCCGTCCGAACCGGTCCTTGTGCTCCACCACCACGGAGGTCACGTGCGGATCGGCCAGCAGGCGCCGGGCCTTGGGGCGGCAGCCGCTCATCCCGGAGGCGATCTCTGCCTCGACCCGAACGACCCGGTGACCGGCCTTCGCCGCCCACGCCGGCAGCCGGGCGACCTGGCGCTCCAGATCGCTCTTCTGGTCGTGCGAGGACACGCGGGCATACAGACCCACTCCGCCCATGGCCCCGGACGTGGTGTTCGCGTCCACGTTCACCAGGATCGTGCGCGGCCCGACCCGCTGAGCCGGCACCGGCAACGTTCCCTCACGGAACCATCGATACGCGGTCTGCGGATGCACACCCTGCGTCCTCGCCCACTCCGTCAGATTCACGCCCTGAGAACGACACTCACTCAAACGTGGTTACGCTCACTCCCTCAGCTCTGAGGACCAGCAGGTGGATACCCCACGCCCCCGCCCCGCCACAACTCCGCCGGGGGCTCCGGAAACCAGCGCCTACGCTTGCTGCCATGCCCATCCCACCCGCATATGCCCTTGTCGCGACCGACCTGGACGGCACCCTCCTGCGCGGCGACGACACCGTCAGCCCGCGCACCCGCGCCTCGCTCGCCCTGGCCCGCGCGGCCGGCGCGCGCCACCTCGTCGTCACCGGGCGGCCCGTGCCCGGTGTGCGGGAGTTGCTGGACGGGCTCGGGTACGAGGGGCTGGCCGTCTGCGGGCAGGGGACGCAGGTGTACGACGCCGGGGCGCGGCGCACCGTGCGGGCCGTCACGCTCGACCGGGAGGCGGCCGGGACCGCGCTCGGGAAGATCGAGGCCCAGGTGGGGCAGGTCTTCGCCGCCGTGGACCAGGACGGGGCCGAGGGGCGCACGCTCATCGAGCCCGGCTACCGGCTGCCCCACGCCACGCTGCCCGCGCAGCGCACCCGGCACCGCGACGAGCTGTGGGCCGAGCCCGTGATCAAGGTGCTCATCCGCCACCCCGAGCTGAGCGACGAGGCGCTGACCGCCGAGGCCCGCGCGGTCGTCGGCGACCTCGCCACGGTGACGCACTCCGGCCCCGGAACCGTCGAGCTCCAGCCGTACGGCATCGACAAGGGCGCCGGGATCGCGCTCGCCGCCGAGGAGCTGGGCGTGGACCCGCGCACGGCGATCGCCTTCGGGGACATGCCCAACGACCTGCCGATGTTCCGCAGCTGCGGCTACGGCGTCGCCATGGGCAACGCCCACCCGGAGCTGCGCGCGGCGGCCGACGAGGTGACGCTCTCCAACGAGGAGGACGGGATAGCGGTCGTGCTGGAACGGCTCTTCGGGTGAACCCGCCTCACCGGTCCAGCGTCGCCCCCAGCGCCCGCAGCACGTGGTCCACCAGCTTCCCCACGTCCTCCGCGTCCTGCATCGGCTTGCGCAGCACATGGCGGTAGTACAGCGGGCCGTAGAGCATCTCCACCGCGAGATCCAGGTCCGCGTCCGGCGGGATCTGGCCCTGCTCCTGCGCGCTCCGCAGCCGGCCGACCGCCTCCTGGAAGCGGGGATCGATCAGCTGCGTGCGAACTGTTTCGGCCAGCCGGTCGTCGTGGTGGAGCTCCGAGAGGATGCCCGCGTAGGCCGGGCCGAACGGGGGCACGGCGAGGACGTTCACCGCACCCGTGAGGTGGGTGCGCAGGTCCTTCGCGATGTCGCCGGTGTCCACGAACGGGGTCGCGGAGACCAGCATCTCCGTAAAGGCTTCCAACAGGACCGCGCTCTTCGACGGCCACCAGCGGTAGATCGTCTTCTTGCTCACGCCCGCCCGCGCCGCGATCGCCTCGACCGTGACCCGTCCGTAGCCCCTCTCCGTACAGAGATCGAGGGCGGCTTGCAGGGTCGCCCTGCGTGAGCTCTCGCTCCTGCGCAGTGAACTCGGCGATGTGGTCATTCGGTGAGCATAGGACTCTTTGAGCCAAACCTTATTGACAGCGAGTCGCTACAAGTCGAACAATGCTCTGGCGGAAACGGAACGTACCGTGTCGGCTCGTTCCTTCTGTTTTCCGCGCCGTTCGTGCCGTTCGTGCCGCGACGAGCCGATCGGGGGACGGCTCGCCGGCCGACGGTACGGGCGCGGCTCCCTCTCAGGCGGTGATGTCCTTCGCCGTGAACCGGGCCCAGGCCGCAGAGCCGAACACCGCCACGTACAGCCCCTGAAGTTCGAGGTTCTTCAGCAGCTGGTCCCAGTAGACGGGCTCGCGCAGCAGGTCCGCGAAGGACAGCCAGTAGTGCGGGAAGAGGTAGGGGTGCACCCCGCTCAGCTGGGGGATGGTGTCCACGATCTGGACGGTGATCAGCACCCCGACCGTCGCCGCCATGGCCGCGATGCCACTGTTCGTGAGCGTCGAGACGAACAGCCCGAGCGCCGCGAAGCCGGTCAGGGACGCCGCCACGAAGACCGCGACGACCCCCGCGCGTACCAGGCCCTCGCCGAAGCCGATCGTCGTCCCCGAGATCGTCGTGACGTCGCCCACCGGGAACAGCAGCGCGCCCACCGCCAGCGCGGACGCGGCCACGACGAGCGTCGCGACCAGGCAGAAGCCGAGCGTCGCGGCGTACTTCGCGAGCAGCAGCCGCGTCCGGCCGGCCGGGGCGACCAGCAGATAGCGCAGGGTGCCCGCGTTGGCCTCGCCCGCGACCGCGTCGCCCGCGATGACGCCGACCGCCATGGGCAGGAAGACGGGGAGCGTCGCGGCGAGCGCGGCGAAGACCAGGAAGAGCCCGTTGTTGGTCACCTGGGACAGGAAGGCCGGCCCGCCGCCCTCTCCCCCGGCCCCCGCCGAGGAGCCGTCCGCCGTCTCGATGCGCACGGCGATCCCGATCAGGGCGGGCACGGCGGCGAGCACACCGAGCAGCGCGAGGGTGCGCCAGCGGCGCAGGGTGGTGGCGCACTCGGAGCGGAGGATGCCGAGGGTCCAGAGGGGGTTGCGCCCAGCGGACCCGGTCTCCTGAGCGGTTTCAACTCGCGACATCGAATCCCTCTCCCGTCAGGGCCACGAACGCGTCCTCCAACGAAGCCCGTTCCACGCCGAACGCCCGCACCCGGACGCCCGCCCGCACCAGCGCCGCGTTGAGATCGGCCGGGTCCACCGTGCCCGGCGGGGCGTCCGCGCGGACCCGGTCGCCGTCCACCGTGATCCCCGTGACGCCGTGCTCCTTCAGCACCCGCGCCGCGTCCGCCGCGTCCGGCGTGGTGACCGCGAGGCGGCTGCCCGTGGCCAGGCCCGCGACCGGGCCCTGGGTGAGGAGGCGGCCCCGGGCCATCACCGCCGCGTGCGTGCAGACCTGCTCGATCTCGTCCAGCAGATGGGAAGACAGGAAGACCGTGGTGCCGTCCGCCGCCAGCTCCCGGACCAGGGCGCGGATCTCGCGCATGCCCTGCGGGTCCAGGCCGTTGGTCGGCTCGTCCAGGACGAGGAGGCGGCGCGGCCGGAGCAGGGCGGCGGCGAGGCCGAGGCGCTGCTTCATGCCCAGCGAGTACGCCCGCGCCTTCTTGCCGGCCGCCGGGGCGAGCCCGACCCGGTCCAGCGCGTCCCCGACCCGGGCGGCGCGGGTGCGCGGGTCGGCGGTGGGGTCGGCCCGGTCGAACCGGAGGAGGTTGTCCCGGCCGCTCAGGAACCCGTACAGCGCGGGTCCCTCGATCAGCGCGCCGACCTCGGGGAGGACGGTGCGCGAGGCGTCCGGCATGGGGCGGCCGAGGACGCTCGCGGTGCCGGAGGTGGGGGCGATGAGGCCCATGAGCATCCGGATCGTGGTGGTCTTGCCGGAGCCGTTGGGCCCGAGGAAGCCGAAGACGCTGCCGCCGGGCACGGTGAGGTCCAGGCCGTCCACGGCGAGCTGGCCGCCCCGGTAGCGCTTGGTCAGCCCGCGCGTCTCGATGACGGGTGCGGTGCCGGGTGCCCCGGGCTGCCCGATGGGCTCGGCGTCGGGCCCTGCCATGCGTGCTCCCCACTGGTCGTACGGTCGCGCCCGCCCCGCCGCGCGACACGCACGGCGGGGCGGGCGAAGGAGCGTCAGCCCGCGTTCGCGGCGGCGACCAGCGCGTCCTTGGTGACCGCGCCCACGTAGACGCGGCCGTCGTCCGTCATCAGCGCGTTGATCAGGCGGGTCTTGAAGACCGTGCCCGAGCCGAACTTCCCGCTGACCTTGTCGCCGAGCGCGTCCAGGAACTGCTGGGCCTCGGCGGGGACGTCCTTCGACGCCTCGGAGGGCAGCGCCGCGCCGCCGGGCGTCTTGAACTCGGCGATGCTGTTCCAGCCCTTGCCGATGATCTTCGGGGCGCCCTCGCCCTCCGCGGCCTTGAACTTCCCCAGGTCGCCCCGCGACTTCTCGTGGCCCTCGGCCTTCGCGTCGTCGGCCTCGGTGACCTTCGCGCCCTTGGGCGGGGTGAAGGCGAACGAGGACGCGGCGGGCTTCCCGAAGTCGACGGAGGTGAAACCGGCGTCCACGACCGCCTTGCCGCCGCTGCTGGGCTGAAGCGTGAACTTCAGCGGCACGCCGTTCTCCGCGTCCACGGCGACGGTGATGGACCCGACCGTGGAGCCCTTCTGCTCGGGCTTCAGGACCAGGCGGTACGCGTCGCGCCCTGCGACCCGCGCGGTGCCGTCCACCGAGACGGACGTGGTGCCGTCGGCGGCCTTCAGGGCCTCCTCGGCGAGCGCCTTCGGCGTGGTCGGGACGCCCTCGGGGGCCGCCTGCTCCTTGCCGTGCGGCGCCTTGCCCTTGCCGTCCGCGTGGTAGACCGCGTTGGAGCCGCTGTCGTAGGCCCAGACCTCGTCGCCGTTGTGGATGAGGCTGTACTCGGACGCCTGGTCCAGGACGGACAGGCGCTGCTTGTCGGGGCCGTCGGCGGCCACCCGGAGGGTGTGCGTACCGGAGGCCAGCTCGGTGAGCTTGGACTGCGGGTCGGCGCTCGATCCGCCCTTGCCGCCGTCGCCGTCCTCGGCCGCGCCGGACAGGAAGGAGCCGGCCAGGCCGCCCATGGACGGGATGCCGAGGTCCGTGCTGATCTTCACCGTGCCGGAGAACTGCTCGGTGTCCGACGCGGCGATCTTCTCGATGAGTTCCTGCGCGGTGATCTTCGGCAGATCGGGGTCGCCCGAGCTGGCGAGCGCCGGGACCAGGCCGATCGTCGCGGCCGCCACCCCCGCCACCGCTACGGGGACGATGTAACGCACGGCCTTGCGGCGGCCGGCGGGCCTCCGGACGGCCGTGCCGTTGGTCTCCGCGCTGTCGTTCGGTGCCATGTGTGCCCTACCTCCGTGGTCGGCGGCTTCCGTCGGGATGCACTCGTCCACTCCGTGCCGCCATTCTCACCCGTTTTGGTCAGGAGTGGTTGTTCTCCATCTGACCAAATCGGGCGGCCCGAAGCGTCAACCCCCGGGAGCAACCTCGTGTACCTCTTCGGTATGACGGTGGAGGGCCATTTCTCCACCGCCCAGTAGGGGTTGGGCCCTCACAGGCAGTCGCGGGCCACGGGTCCGTCAGCCGGCGCGGTGGACCACCGCGTCGCACAGCTCTTCCAGGGCGAGCTTCGCGTAGCACTCCGGGAGCGGCTTCAGCGCCGCCCGCGCCTCCTGGGCGTACCGCACGGTGTCGCGGCGGGCCAGCGCCAGGGCCGGGTGGGCGCGCAGCAGCCGCAGCGCCTCCGCGAGCCGGTCCGGGTCGCCGAGGTCGGAGTCGAGCAGCTCCACGAGGGCCAGGTCGTCCGGCTTGCCGTCCGCCGCGGCCTGCGCCCTGAGGTGGAGGACGGGGAGGGTCGGGATGCCCTCCAGGAGGTCCGTGCCGGGGGTCTTGCCGGACTCGTGGGAGTCCGACGCGATGTCCAGGACGTCGTCGGCGAGCTGGAAGGCCACGCCGAGCCGTTCACCGTACTGGGTGAGGATGTCCACCGCGGCGTCGTCGGCGCCGGACATCAGCGCCCCGAACCGGCAGGCGACGGCGATCAGGGAGCCGGTCTTGCCGCGCATCACTTCGAGGTAGTGGTCGACCGGGTCGCGGCCGTCGCGCGGGCCCGCGGTCTCCAGGATCTGGCCGGTGACCAGGCGCTCGAACGCCTCCGCCTGGATGCGGACGGCCTCCGGACCGAGGTCGGCCAGTATGTGCGACGCGCGCGCGAAGAGAAAGTCGCCGGTCAGTACGGCGACCGAGTTGCCCCAGCGGGAATTGGCGCTGTCGACGCCCCGTCGCACCTCGGCCTCGTCCATGACGTCGTCGTGGTACAGCGTCGCGAGGTGGGTCAGCTCGACCACGACGGCCGCGGGCACCACGCCCGGCGCGTCCGCGTCGCCGAACTGGGCGGCGAGCATCGCGAGGAGCGGCCGGAACCGCTTGCCGCCCGCGCGCACCAGGTGCTGGGCGGCTTCCGTGATGAAGGGCACGTCGCTCTTGGTGGCATCGAGCAGGCCCGACTCGACAGCAGCCAAACCGGCCTGGACACCGGCCTCAAGAGCCTGGTCCCGCACGCTCAGTCCGAACGGCCCGACGACGGTCACGAGGGGATCTCCTGTCTGCTGACGATCACACGGAATGTCGATGTGTCGTTGCCACCACTCAAGTCAGCGTATCCGGTCCCCTTTGGATCACCGTGGGCGCCTTCCCGCATCCGCCGGTATGTTCGGGATCAGCTCATACGATCAGGAGTTGCCGCTTTGTCCCACACAGCAGCAGACACCGAACCGGCGCAGCCGCCCCCGGCCGACGACCACGCGTTCTTCGGCCAGCCACGGGGTCTGATGACCCTGTCCGGCCTGGAGGTCTGGGAGCGGTTCTCGTTCCTCGGCATGCAGGCGATCCTGGTCCTCTACTTCGCGGACACGGTCGCCAACGGCGGCATGGGCATGGAGGCCGGTACCGCCGCCTCCGTCTCGGCCGCGTACGGCACGCTCGTCTACCTGGTCTCCGTGGCCGGCGGCTGGCTGGCCGACCGCATCCTGGGCTCGTACCGGGCGGTGCTGTACGGCGGCATCCTGATCGCCTGCGGGCATTACGCCATGGCGGTGCCCACCAACGCGATGACCTGGGTCGGGCTCGGTCTGATCAGCGCCGGTACGGGGCTGCTGAAGCCCAATGTGGCGACGATGGTCGGCAAGCTCTACCGCACGGACGACGAGCGCCGGGACGCGGGCTTCGCCCTCTATTACATGGGCATCAACATCGGTGCCTTCCTCGGTCCGCTGATCACCGGCTGGCTCGGTGACCACGCCAGCTGGCACTGGGGCTTCTCGGCCGCCGCCTTCGGCATGACGCTGGGCCTCATCCAGTACGTGGCGGGCCGCCGTCACCTGGCCGGCCGAAAGCACGCCGCCGAATTCCCGCTGGCCCCCGGGCCCATGCGCCGGGCGGTCCTGCTGATCGTCGTCGGGGCGGTGGTGGTGGCGGCCGTCGCGACCGCGCTGGCCCTGGCCGGCTGGCTGACGATGGACCGGTTCGTGGACCTGCTCACCCTGATCTCGGTGATCGCACCCGTCGTCTACTTCGCGGTGATGTTCCGCAGCCCCCGGGTCACCGCCGAGGAGCGCGGCAGGCTGCGCCCGTACGTCGTGCTGTTCCTGGCGTCCGTGGTGTTCAACTTCATCCTCTTCCAGGCGTACTCGACGATGATGCTGCTCGCGTCGACCAACGCCCGTACGGAGATCTTCGGCTTCCACTTCCCGGCGAGCTGGTACGCCTCCGCGCTCGGCGCCTTCGAGGTGCTGCTCGCCCCGGTGGTCGCGGCCGTCTGGGCGAAGATGGGGCCGCGCCAGCCGCACGCCTCCAACAAGATCGCGATCGGGGTCATCCTCGGCGGTCTCTCGTTCCTGCTGATGGTCCTGCCCACCTCCGGGCACACCGGCGACACGTACAAGATGGCCGCCTGGTGGATCGTCGGCTCCTATCTGCTGCTCGGGCTCGGCGACATCCTGCTGGAGACCTCCGGCATGTCGGCGACGACCAAGCTCGCCCCGAAGGCGTTCGCCAGCCAGACCATGGCCCTCTGGTTCCTCTCGCTGGCCCTCGCCAACGGCATCCAGGCCCAGATCGTGAAGCTGTACGGCGAGGTGTCCAACCCCGCCTACTTCGGTGTCAACGGCGCCGTGGCGGTGGTGGCCGGTGTGGCCGTCATCGCCGCCGCCCCCTGGCTCAGGCGCACGATGCACCCCGTCCACTGAGGTACGCCCATGCACATCCAGACCGCGTTCCCGTACGAGACGACCCGCGAGGACCTCTACATCCCGCTGCCGGACGGCACCCAGCTGTACGCCCGGATCTGGCGGCCGGTCACGGACGAACCCGTGCCCGCCCTGCTGGAGTACCTGCCGTACCGGCTGAGCGACTGGACCGCGCCGCGCGACTGGCAGCGCCACCCCTGGTACGCCGGACACGGCTACGCCTCCGTCCGGGTGGACGTGCGCGGGCACGGCAACAGCGAGGGCATGCCGGGCGACGAGTACGACGCGACGGAGCTGGCGGACGGGGTCGCGGTCGTGCACTGGCTGGCCCAGCAGGAGTGGTGCTCCGGCCGGGTCGGCATGTTCGGGATCTCCTGGGGCGGCTTCAACTCGCTCCAGATCGCCGCGCTGGCCCCGGAGCCGCTGAAGGCCATCGTCACGGTGTGCTCGGCGGACGACCGCTACGACAACGACGTCCATTACATGGGCGGCTCGGTCCTCGCCGTGGACATGCACGCCTGGGCGGCGACCATGCTGGCCTTCGTCTGCCGGCCGCCCGACCCGGCGGACGTCGGCGACGACTGGCGGCAGATGTGGCTGGACCGGCTCGAAGCGGTGGACCCCTTCATCCACACCTGGCTCTCCCACCAGACCCGCGACGCCTACTGGAAGCACGGCAGCGTCTGCGAGGACTACTCCGCGATCGAGGCGAACGTCCTCGCGGTCGGCGGCTGGCACGACCCGTACCGGGACACCGTCCTCCGGCTGGTCGAGCACCTGGACCCGGCGAAGGTGCGCGGGATCATCGGCCCCTGGTCGCACCAGTACCCCGACCGGGGACTGCCTCCCGGACCGGGCATCGGCTTCCTCCAGGAGACCCTGCGCTGGTGGGACCAGCACCTGAAGGACGAGGACACCGGGGTCATGGAGGAGCCGCTGCTGCGGTCCTGGATCAGCGAGTCGCACCCGCCCGCCACGGTGTACGAGACGCTGCCCGGCCGCTGGGTCGGGGAGACCAGCTGGCCGTCGGAGAACGTCACCCCGGTCGCGTACGCCCTCCAGGGCGGGCCGCAGATCGTCCACTCGCCGCAGCAGACCGGGCTGGACGCCGGGCGGTTCTTCCCCTTCGGCAACGACGCCGACCTGCCGCCCGACCAACGCGACGAGGACGCCAAGTCGCTCTGCTTCGAATTCCCGGTCGCCGACGCGCCGATCGAGATCCTGGGCAGACCCCGGGTGAGCCTGCGCATCACCATGGACGTGCCGCGCGGCCAGGCCGTCGTCCGGCTCTGCGACGTCGCCCCCGACGGCTCCTCCACCCTCGTCACGCGCGGCGCGCTCAACCTCGCCGCCCGGGGCGGCCGGGACCGCACCGAGGACTGGAAGCCCGGCGCCACCGAGGACGTCACCTTCGAGCTGAACGGCATCGGGCACACCTTCCCGCCCGGCCACCGCATCCGGCTCGCCGTCTCGTCCTCGTACTGGCCCTGGATCTGGCCGCAGGCGGGCTCGGCGGGCTTCACCCTGGAGGCGGACGGCAGCCTCGTCGAGCTCCCGGTGCGGCGGCACACCGAGGATCCCGCCATCCGCTTCGAGGAGCCCGAGCAGTCCGAGCCGCTGGGCGTCGTCTACCCGGAGACGCTGGACGCGCCGCGCCCGGAACGGCTCGTCGTCCGCGATGTCGCCAAGGGCGAGTGGCGGATGGAGGTGGACCCCCGCTACGGCGGCACGCGGGTCTACCCGGACGGGCTGGAGTTCACCGAGGACGCGGTGGAGACGTACACCATCCAGGAGGGCGACCCGCTCTCCGCGCGGACCCGGTCCGACTGGACGATCCGGCTGCACCGGCCGGAGATGGCCTGGGACGTGCAGATCGACACCCGCTCCGAGATCACCGCCGACGCGGACGACTTCCACACCGTCAACGAGGTCGTCTGCACCGAGGGCGGCGAGGTCGTCTTCCACCGGACCTGGGAGAAGAGCATCCCGCGAACTTCCGGGTGACGTCGCATGTGAGGCGTACTTTCCAGGGCATTGGGGATGGTTGGGGCACTGCCGTACGGCAGTGCTCCCGACGTAACGTTGTCCCCAAGCGACCCGGAAAGCGAGGCAGCGAACGATGCCCGAGCAGAGCAGTCCGCTCGATGTGGCCGAGGGCGACCCCTTCGGCCCGCACAACCTGCCGTACGGCGTGTTCTCCACCCCCGACCGCCCGGGCGAACGGCGCGTCGGCGTCCGCCTCGGCGACCACGTCCTGGACGCCGGGGCCGCCGCCCTCGCCCTCGGTTCGCCGTACGCCCAACTCCTCGCCCAGCCGGACCTGATGGCCCTGCTGGCGGCCGGGCGCACCGCCTGGCGCGATGTGCGCCGGGCCCTGACCGCCTGGGTCACGGTCCCCGCGCACCGCGCCGACATGGAGCCGCTGCTGCACCCGCTGGACGCGGTCACGCTGCATCTGCCGTACCAGGTCGCGGACTACGTGGACTTCTACGCGAGCGAGCACCACGCCACCAACGTGGGCCAGATCTTCCGCCCCGACGCCGACGCGCCGCTCACCCCCAACTGGAAGCACCTGCCGATCGGTTACCACGGCCGCGCCGGGACCGTCGTGGTCTCCGGCACCGAGGTGGTCCGCCCGGCCGGCCAGCGCAAGGCACCGGCCGACCCGGCACCCGTCTTCGGCCCCTCCGTGAAGCTCGACATCGAGGCGGAGGTCGGCTTCGTCGTCGGCACCCCCTCCGAGCAGGGGAAGCCCGTCGCCCTCACGGACTTCCGCGAGCACGTCTTCGGGCTCTCGCTGCTCAACGACTGGTCGGCGCGCGACATCCAGGCGTGGGAGTACGTCCCGCTCGGCCCGTTCCTCGGCAAGTCCTTCGCGACCTCCGTCTCCGCCTGGGTCACCCCGCTGGAGGCCCTGGACGCCGCCCGCACCGCACCGCCCGCCCGCGACCTCCCGCTGCTCCCCTATCTGGAGGACGCGGACGAGGACGAGCCCGGCGGCTACGACCTGCGGATCTCCGTCGCGGTCAACGGGCACGTCGTCGCGGAGCCGCCGTTCTCCACGATGTACTGGACGGCCGCCCAGCAGCTCGCCCAGATGACGGTCAACGGCGCCTCGCTGCGCACCGGCGACCTCTTCGGCTCCGGAACCGTCAGCGGCGCCGAGCCGTCCCAGCGCGGCTGCCTCCTGGAGCTGACCTGGAACGGCCGCGACCCGCTGGAACTCCCCGAGGGCAAGCGCACGTTCCTGGAGGACGGCGACACGGTGACCCTCACCGCCTGGGCGCCGGGGCCGGACGGCACCCGGGTGGGTCTCGGCGAGGTGTCGGGGCGGGTCGTGCCCGCGGAGTGAGCCCGGCGGACCGGGCGGGACCGGTCCGCATGCCGGACCGGCGGGTGGCGGAACTTG
Organism: Streptomyces sp. NPDC097595; assembly: GCF_044761525.1. Classification (NCBI taxonomy): domain Bacteria; kingdom Bacillati; phylum Actinomycetota; class Actinomycetes; order Kitasatosporales; family Streptomycetaceae; genus Streptomyces; species Streptomyces sp. NPDC097595. Next base: position 292,914 of record NZ_JBIWCN010000004.1, read on the forward strand.
CCCGGGCCGCTCCCGTCACCGCAGGTCAGAGCCGTTCCGCCGGGGTCCGTTGATGGCGCAACACTGTGGCAACACCAACTCCCGTACCCCGCCGCTATGGTCCACCGCATGCCAGCCGAACGCACCCGCGAGCACACCGTGCCCGTCGCCGCCGCCCGCCGGCGCCGGCTGCGTGCGGACGGCGCCCGGCTCCTCGCCGACCTGCTGCGCCACCAGGTGCGCACGGGTGCGTTCCCCGGCGGTGTCCTGCCGTACGAGGACACCATCGGGCGCGACTACGGCGTCTCCCGCAACACCGTGCGCCAGGCCCTCGACCTGCTGCGCGGCGAGGGGGTGGTCGAGCGGCAGCCGGGCGTCGGCACGGTCGTCGTCGCCGAGAAGTACCCGCACGCGCTCGACCGGCTCCAGGGTCTGGCGGAGACCCTGCGCGAGCACGGCCGGGTCACCAACGAGGTCCGTACGGTCGGGCCCGTCCCCGCTCCGGCCCCGGTCGCCCGGCGGCTCGGGCTCGCCGAGCACACCGACGTGCTCTACATCGAGCGCCGCCGCCTGCTGAACGGGCTGCCGCTCTCCCTCGACCTCACCTACGTCCCGATGGACCTCGGCGCCGGGCTGCTCGGCGCCGACCTGGAGAACACCGACGTCTTCCGGCTGCTGGAGTCCCTGACCGGGCAGCGGCTCGGCGACGCCGACATCACCCTGGAGGCCGTCAACGCCGACGCGCACTCCGCCGCCGTCCTGGAGGTCCCGCGCGGATCCGCGGTCCTGATGCTGGAACGGCTGACCCGGCTCGCCGACGGCCGGCCCGTGGACCTGGAGTTCATCCGCTTCCGCGGCGACCGCATCAGCATGAACGGCGTCCTGCACCGGGCCTGTTGAGCCACCCCACCCATTCGAAAAAACCTTCCCTGGAGCCCCGCCATGCCTCTGGCGCCCCAGCGGGCCGACGTGCCCGTGACCATCGACGAGTCGAAGTGCATCGACGGATGCACTCTGTGCGTCGACATGTGCCCGCTCGACTCCCTGGCCATCCACCAGGACAGCGGCAAGGCGTACATGCACGTGGACGAGTGCTGGTACTGCGGCCCCTGCGCCGCCCGCTGCCCCACCGGGGCGGTCACCGTCAACATGCCCTATCTCCTGCGCTGAAAGGCCCCGACTCCATGCGACGCACAGCACCCGGCGCCCTGGCCGGCGCCGCGCTGCTCCTCACGCTCACCACGGGCTGCGGCGGCGGGGCGAGCGCGGACGACAGCGGTACGGTCACGGTGACCGTGGGCTACCAGTCCCGCACGATCAACACCGTCACCGCCGGCACCCTGCTGCGGTCCCTCGGCTATTTCGAGGACGAGCTGCGCAAGCGCGGCGAGCGGGACGGTGTCACGTACAAGGTGGAGTGGCAGGACTACGCCACCGGCGCCCCGATCACCGCCCAGATGACCGCCGGAAAGATCGACATCGGCTCGATGGGCGACTTCCCGCTGCTGATCAACGCGGCCCGGGGCGTCCAGCTCAAGCGCCCCACCCGGCTCGTCTCGGTCACCGGCTACAACCTGTCGGGCGGCCTCAACACCGTGGTGACCGGGCCGGATTCGCGACTTCGCACGCTCACCGACCTGCGCGGAAAGAAGGTGTCCACGAGCGTCGGATCGGCCGCCGACGGCACCCTCGTACGGGCTCTGCAACAGGCCGGGCTCGACCCCGAGAAGGACATCCGCAAGCTCAACCAGCAGCCCGCAGTGGGGGCTTCGGCGCTTCAGGCGGGCAGCGCGGACGCGTTGTCGCAGTTCGTGGCCTGGCCGGGGCTGCTCGCCTTCCAGGGCCGGGCCAAGGCGCTGTACGACGGCGCCGAGCTGAACCTGCCGACTTTCCACGGCGTCACGGTCAATGAGGAGTTCGCGGAGAAGCGGTCCGCCGTGGTGGAGGACTTCCTGCGCGCCCAGGGCCGGGCAACGAGCTATCTCCACGAACACCCCGTCGCCGCCTCGGAGTCCGTCGCGAAGGCCACCGGCCTCCCGGCGGAGGTCGTGCACCTCTACAACGGTGCTCAGGGCATCGCCACCTTCGACACCACCCTGAAGCCCGCGCTCGTCGCCGCCCTGAAGAAGGACGTCCCGGTACTGGCCTCCGCGAAGCTCGTCGGTGACGTGGACGTGGACGCCTTCGTGGACGACCGGTACATCAAGCGGGTGTACGGCTCCGGCTATGCGAAGGCCCTCGCCGCCGGGCCGCCCGCCCGGCGCGGCGGAGAGGTCTGGCTGAAGGGCGAGGACGCCACCACGGCCTTCGCCACCTCCGCCGAAGTCCTGCGGTACGTGGCCGCGCACCGGGACGCCGTCCGGGTGGCGTACGTCCCCGACGCGAAGACCGGGACGCTGTGGTTCGCGGACCGCGCGGTGTGGGTCGCGGACGGCCCGGTGCTGCGGCCGTACGTCACCGGGTCGGCCGCCCGCGCCGATGTGGCGGCGCACCCCGGCGCCCGGACCGTCTCCTACGCCGACGCGCTGAAACGCGCCGGGTCCGCGTCATGAGCGGGCGGTGGTCGCCCGTCCGGCGGGTGCTCTCGCTGGCGGCGGTGCTCGGGCTGTGGCAGGCGCTGACCACGTACGACATCAATCTGTGGCTGCGCTTCGAGCAGTTCCCCACGGTCGGCGAGATCGCCCGCGCGTTCGCGGACCGGGTCGCGGGTGACGCGTACTGGCAGGACCTGACCGACAGCCTGACCCGGATCGTCACCGGCTTCGCGCTGGCCGCCGTCCTCGGGGTCACCGTCGGCACCGCCGTCGCCCGCTCGCGGATCGCCGCCGATCTGCTGGGCCCGGTCCTCGAAGTGCTGCGGCCCGTCCCGGCGATCGCGCTGGTCCCGGTCGCGATCCTGCTCTTCCCGAGCAACGAGCAGGGCATCGTCTTCATCACGTGCACGGCCGCGTTCTTCCCGGTCATGGTCTCCACCCGGCACGCGGTGCGGGCGCTGACCCCGGTCTGGGAGGAGGCCGTCCTGACCATGGGCGGCGGGCGGCGGCGCGTGCTGTGGTCCGTGGTGCTGCCCGGCGCGCTCCCCGGCATCCTCGGCGGCCTGTCCGTGGGGATCGGCGTCTCGTGGATCTGCGTGATCTCCGCCGAGATGATCTCCGGCGAGTACGGGGTCGGCTACCGGACCTGGCAGGACTACACGGTGGTCGACTACCCCGGGGTCTTCGTCGGCATGGCCACCATCGGCCTGCTCGGCTGGCTCACCTCCACGGCGGTGGAGCTGCTGGGCCGCCGGCTGACCCGCTGGCTGCCGCGCACGGAGAGCCGCCCGGCCGCCCCCGCGCGCCGACGCCGCCCCGCCCCGGCGGCGCCCACCGCCCCCTCGGTCCGCACGGCACAGGAACGGGTGCGCTCATGACCACTGACACGACGTATGGGCTGCGGCTCGCGTTGCGCGGCGCCACGCTCGGCCGGACCGGGGCGCCCGTCCTGGACGGCATCGACCTCGATGTCGTGCCCGGCGAGATCCTGGCCGTCGTCGGCCCGTCCGGCTGCGGCAAGTCCACGCTGCTGCGGACCCTGGCCGGGCTGCTGCCCCCGCTCGGCGGCGAGGTCACCGAGGACGGCGCGCCCGTCACCGGGCCCCGCGCCGAACGGGCCCTAGTCTTCCAGGACGACGCGCTGCTGCCCTGGCGCACGGTCCGGGCCAACGTCGAACTGCCCCTGGCCATCCGGGGCGTGGGGCGCGCCGAACGGCGGAGCCGCGCCGGGGAGTGGCTGGCCCGGGTGGGGCTCGCCGAGCACGCGGCGAAGCTGCCGCACCGGATCTCCGGCGGGCAGCGCCAGCGCGTCCAGCTGGCCCGGGCGCTCGCGGCGGGGCCCCGGGCGGTCCTGATGGACGAGCCGTTCGGGGCGCTGGACGCCCAGACCAGGGCCGGTATGCAACAGCTCCTGGTCGATGTGCTCCGGGGCAGCGGCGCCACGGTGGTGTTCGTGACGCACGACGTGGACGAGGCGCTGTTCCTCGGTGACCGGGTGGCCCTGCTGCCGGGCGGGCGGGTGCTGCCGGTGCCGCGTCCGCGCGAACGGGCCGCGCACACCGATCCGGCGACGGTCGCGCTGCGCCGCGAGGTCCTGGAATCCCTCACCACCCTCTGAACTCTCCCCTGAACTCCCCTTTCCTGAAAGGCACCCCCGTGCAGATCCCCGCCCTCGCGGACGCCGAGGAACTCTCCTGCGACGTGCTGGTCGTCGGCGGCGGTACGGCCGGCACGATGGCGGCCCTCACCGCCGCCGAGCACGGCGCCTCCGTCCTCCTCCTGGAGAAGGCGCACGTCCGCCACTCCGGCGCGCTCGCCATGGGCATGGACGGCGTGAACAACGCGGTGATCCCCGGCCGCGCCGAACCCGACGACTACGTCGCGGAGATCACCCGCGCCAACGACGGCATCGTGGACCAGTCGACCGTCCGGCAGACCGCGACGCGCGGCTTCGGCATGGTGCGGCGCCTGGAGTCGTACGGGGTGAAGTTCGAGAAGGACGAGCACGGCGAGTACGCGGTCCGGCAGGTCCACCGCTCGGGGTCGTACGTCCTGCCGATGCCCGAGGGCAAGGACGTCAAGAAGGTCCTCTACCGGCAGCTGCGGCGGCGCGAGATGCGCGAGCGCATCCGCATCGAGAACCGGGTGATGCCCGTACGCGTGCTGACCGGCGACGACGGCCGGGCGATCGGCGCGGCCGGCTTCAACACCCGCACCGGGCAGTTCGTCACGGTCCGCGCGGGCGCCGTCATCCTCGCCACGGGCGCCTGCGGCCGCCTCGGCCTGCCGGCCTCCGGCTACCTCTACGGTACGTACGAGAACCCGACCAACGCGGGTGACGGCTATGCCATGGCGTACCACGCGGGCGCCGAGCTGACCGGCATCGAGTGCTTCCAGATCAACCCGCTGATCAAGGACTACAACGGCCCGGCCTGCGCGTACGTCGCCAATCCGTTCGGCGGCTACCAGGTCAACCGGCACGGCGAGCGGTTCGTGGACTCCGACTACTGGTCGGGGCAGATGATGGCCGAGTTCGCGGCGGAGGTGGCCTCCGACCGGGGCCCCGTCTACCTCAAGCTGAGCCATCTGCCGGAGGAGTCCGTCAGCGCGCTGGAGACGATCCTGCACTCCACGGAGCGCCCGACACGCGGCACGTTCCACGCGGGGCGCGGTCACGACTACCGCACCCACGACATCGAGATGCACATCTCCGAGATCGGCCTCTGCGGCGGCCACTCGGCGTCCGGAGTCCGCGTGGACGACCACGCCCGCACCACCGTGGACCGCCTCTACGCGGCCGGTGACCTGGCGTGCGTCCCGCACAACTACATGATCGGCGCGTTCGTCTTCGGCGACCTGGCGGGCGAGGACGCGGCCCGATTCACGGCGTACGAGGGCGAGTTGCCGGCCGAGCAGCTGCGAGCCGCGCACGAGCTGGTCTACCGGCCGCTGCGCCATCCGGACGGGCCGCCGCAGCCCCAGGTCGAGTACAAGCTGCGCCGCTTCGTGAACGATTACGTGGCTCCGCCGAAGTCCGGGGCCCGGCTGTCGATCGCCCTGGAATCCTTCGAGCGGATGCGGACGGACCTCGCGGAGATGGGCGCGAAGACCCCGCACGAGCTGATGCGGTGCGCGGAGGTGTCGTTCATCCGCGACTGCGCGGAGATGGCCGCGCGCTCCTCGCTCGCCCGTACGGAGTCCCGCTGGGGGCTCTACCACGAGCGCACGGACCACCCGGAGCGGGACGACGCGGACTGGTTCCACCACCTGGACCTGTACAAGTCGGCTTCCGGCGCCATGGAGTTCACGGCGCGCCCGGTGGCGCCGTACCTGGTCCCGGTGGAGGGGTTCGCGCCGGCCGGGGGGCCGGTGCGGCGGATCGGCACGGTGGAGCCGGTGGGGGTGGGGACGGCGGGGGCGCGGGAGGCGGCGCCGGTGTCGGTGTCGGCGCGTGTTCCCGCGTCGGCGGCCTCCGAACCGGCCGTCTCCACCTCGCCGCGCATCCTGGAGCTGCTGGCGCTGAGCGAGGGCGAACCGGACCTCGATGCCCTCGCCCCGTATCTGGACGACCCGGACGCCGCCGTGCGCCGGGCCGCCGTCGCCGCGCTCACGGAGTCCACCCCGCCGGGCGCGGGCCCCGCGCTGGCCACGGCCCTGGGCGACGCATCGGCCGCCGTGCGCGCGGCCGTCGCGGCGTCCCTGCGCGAACTGGTCGAGGTCCTGCCCCCGTCCCCGGAGCTCCGCACCCCGCTGGTCGCCGCGCTCTCCTCGGCCGACGCGGTGGTCCGCGCCGCCGCGCTGGACACCCTGCGGGCGCTGCGGCTGGGCGACGCGGAGCTGTACGCGGGCACGCTGGACGACCCGGACCTGGACGTGCGCGTGGAGACCGTACGGGCGCTGGTCTCGGTGGACGCGGTGGAGGGCCTGGCCCGCGCGGCGGCCGACCCGGCCCGCGAGGTCCGCGTCGCGGTGGCGAAGGGCCTGGCCGCCGTCCACTCCCCCGCCCCGGCCCCGCTCGCCCCGCTCCTGGACGACCAGGACCCCCTGGTCCGCGCGGCGGCCCTGGGCGCGCTGGCGGAGACGGGCTGCCCGGAGCCGTACGCCGACCGCGCGGTGGCCGCCCTGGCGGACCCGGCCTGGCAGGTCCGCGCGGGGGCGGCGAGGGGGCTGACCTCGGCTTCACCGGCCCACGCGGTGCCTCCGCTGGCCGCCACCCTGGCCGACCCGAACGCGGACGTCCGGAAGGCGGCGGTCCTGGCCCTCCTCCGCCACGGGGACGCGCCGGGGGCCCGGGAGGCGCTGGCGGGGGCGGTCGCGGACCCGGACGCGGACGTGCGGGCTTACGCGGGGCGGGGGGCGGGGGTCCCGCGGTAGGTCCGTCCGGCCGCGGGACCGGTGATCGCGGCAACGAGGTTGCGCAGGGGCCCGGCGGGCTCCGGCACAGGCGCGGCGAGTGTGCCGCGCGAGGCTCAGGTCATCGGCGGAGGGCTTCGGCGGGTTCGATTCTGGCGGCTCGCCAGGCCGGATAGAGGCCGGCGACCAGGCCGGTGACGAGACCGATGAGCGGGGCGGTGGCCACCGTGGCGGGGTGGACGACCGGGGTCCAGTCACGGGCGACGGCCACGCCGAGGACGGTGAGCGTGCCGAGAGAGGTGCCGATCAGGCCGCCGAGAGCTCCGAGCGCGCCGGACTCGGCGAGGAACTGGCCGGTGATGTGCCGGCCCCTGGCACCCAGCGCCCGACGCAGTCCGATCTCTCCGGTGCGCTCCAGGACCGCGACCAGGGTCGTGTTGGCGATGCCGACGGCACCGATGACCAGGCAGATGCCGGCCAGCAGGAGGAAGAGCTGGTTCAGATCCGACGTGACCTTGCTCCGGAGGGTTTTGGGGTCCGGCGGTGGTGTCGACTTGAGGTATTCGGGATGGTCGGGGCGGAGTGCGGTCGGGGCGAGTGTCGCCACCTGCTGGGCGGCGCCGACGTCGGTGGCGATCAGCATCTTGTCGCTGCCCGCCTTCGGCCGGCCCCACAGCCGCACGGCCGTGGTGCGCGGGACCACCACCGAGAGCAGCAGGTTGGCCTGGCGCTCGACGTCGTCCACGATGCCCACGACGGTGAAGGGCTCGTCACCGATGAAGACGGCCGGCCGGGTCTCCAGGGTGGTGATGCCGAGCCGGGCGGCGACACCCGAGCCGAGCACTGCCACCGGCAGCGCCTTCTTCGAGTGGAACTCGTCGTAGATCCTGCCCTGCCGCATGGTCGGAACGGCGGCGCGCAGTGCCCCTGGCGAGGCGCCCACGACGTCCACCTGTTCGCCGCTCTCGGCCGCGGTGCCGACCGGGGCGGCCCGTACCGTCATGGAGGGGCCGGTCTGGACCGTGAAGTAGACACCCGCGTCCCGCACCCCGTGCAGTCGGCCGATCCGCTGGTCCGCGTCCTCGGGGAAGCCGGGCCCGGCGTACTCGTCCACCTGCGTGCTGATGTCTTCGACTGACACCTCGGTGGCAGTGAGCATGTTGAAGCGCGAGTCGATCTGAGAGGACGTGGTCGCTGTCAGCCCCAGGATCGCCACGAAAGTGCCGACGCCGAGCACGGTGCCCAGCGCCGTCAGTGCCGAGCGTGCCGGACGTTGCAGCACACCGGCGAGCGATTCGGCGAAGGCGTCCCGCAGCGTGAAGCGCGAGGGCTTGACCTCGGGTTCCGGCCTGAGCCGGGGCCTTGGCACCCGCGGCAGGAGGGGGGCCCGGGAGACACGGCGATTCATGGGCGCACCTGCTCGTGGAGTACGCCGTCGCGGATCGCCACGCTGCGCAGTCCGCGCCCGGCCACCTCGCCGTCGTGAGTGATCACCAGGACCGTCATGCCGTCGGCGTGCAGTTCGTCGAGGAGTTCCAGCACGGTGGCCGCGTTGGCCGTGTCGAGGTTGCCGGTCGGCTCGTCACAGAGCAGGAGCGAAGGGCGGGCGACCAGGGCGCGGGCGATGGCGACCCGCTGCCGTTCGCCTCCGGACAGCCGGGTCGGCAACGCGTCGGTCCGGTGGGCCAGCCCGACCCGCTCCAGTGCCTCCCGCGCCCGTGCCGGACGCTCACGTCGTGGTGCACCGTTGTAGACCATCGCCAGTTCGACGTTCTCGGCGGCCGAGCGGTGCGGCAGCAGATGGAAGGACTGGAACACGAAGCCGATCCGCCGCCCGCGCAACGCGGTGCGGTCGGCGTCCTTCAGAGCCCCGGTGTCGATCCCGTCCAGCAGGTACCGCCCGTGGGTGGGTGTGTCCAGCAGCCCGGCGATGTTGAGGAAGGTCGACTTCCCCGAGCCGGAGGGCCCGATCACCGTGACGAACTCGCCCCGGTCCACCCGTAGATCACATGGCTTGAACGCCTCCACGGGCGGTGGCCCCGGGTAGGTGAGCGCCACCTGATCGAACTCGATGACGGGGGAGGTCACTTGGCTGCACCGTCCTTGTCCTCCGTGCGGCCCTGGCCGGCCTTCTCCGCCACCCCCGGATTCACTCCGGTGATGACGTTGTCGCCCTCCTTGAGTGCGCCTTCGGAGAGCGGGACGACCTCCACGTACCCGTCCCCCGTGGTTCCGGGACGCACCTCGACACGACGCTGTTCCTCGCCCCGGGCCACGGTGACGGTCGTCCTGCCGTCCTCGCCGGCGGAGACGGCGGTGACGGGTACGACCAGGGCCTCGCCGTCGGTGGCGCCTGCTTCGATCGTCAACCGCACGTCCTGGCCGGCCAATGCGACGGGCAGCGCCTTCAGCGGGCGGACCAGCATCACGTAACCGGCCTCGCCGGCCGGAGCCGCGTCGTCGCCGTCACCGGCGGGCGTTTCCGGCTGCTGGACGGTGTCCGAGACGGACAGCACCTTCGCCTGGGCGGTGGTCCCGGATATCTCCGAAAGGATCTGCACCCTCTGACCAGCTCTGACCATGCCTTTCTGGTGCTCCTGGAGGGCCCCCCGTACCAGCAGCGCACCGGCGGACAGGGTCATCGCCGGGCCGTTGACCGGCGAACCGACCCGGACGGGCACGCTGTCCACGCGGGCCGGGAAGTCCTCCAGGAAGACCACTTCACCCGCCGGCAGCATGGGCCCCTGTGCGGCCTGTGCCTTGCTCAACTCGGCGCGTGCCTCGGCCAGGTCCTCCTGGGCGCGTTCCACCGCCCGGCCCCTGTCCTTCGGGGACGCGGCGCCTGCTTCCTCGGGCCCGGCCTTCCCCGCCGAGCCCGTCGTGCCGGGCGATTCCGCGGCCGCGTCCCGGGCGTCCTGGAGCGCGCGCTCGGACGCGGTGACCGCGTCCTGCGCGTCCTTCACCCCAGCGCCTTCGTCGGCCAGCGCCGGCACCGGCTCGTAGCCGATGGACGCGTAGAACGAGTTCAGCGCTCTCTTGGTGCCCTCCCCGAAACGGCCGGCCGCGTCGCCTCCGCTGCCGTGGCCCAGCTGGGCCAGTGCCCGTTGCACCTGCCGTACGTCCTCACCCTTGGCGCCCGGCTTGAGGTCCCGGTACACCGGCAGTTTTCCCTTGAGCGCGAACACCGGCCGCCCGGACACCTCCATCAGCACCGTGCCGGCCGTCACCGAATTCCCCGCCTTGAGCGCCACCTTCGTCACCACCGGTGTGCCGCCGCCCTCGCCGCCGCTGATCACGGGGGCCACCTGCACCGACTGGCCGGCCGTCACCGTCCCCCGGACGATGACCGAATCGGTCAACTTCCGCTTCTCGACCCTGGCCACCAGCACGTCCATCGGGGGAGGTCCCGCCTCAGCCGCCTGCTGGGCGGGTGACTTGATCACCAGGGAAGCCCCCACCCCGCCGACACACAGAAGAAGGGCGGCCGCGACCACGATCACCACCATCCCGCGCCGCCCACGGAGCCAGACACTCCGGGGCCGGACCGGTGTCTCCGGAGGAAGGGGTGGTGTCTCCGTCGGGTTTTCCTGCACATTACGCATGTACGCCTCGGGATTCTGGCACGCCGTTTTTCGGCGGCGGATCGAAGAACACCGGCCGGTCCGGCCGGCTGCTCCGTCGCAGAATCCTGCCGACTGCATGGTGTCGTGTGGAGGAGGTGAATTCTCTGCCGCCTTCCCACGGCGGCAGAGGAATCCGGGGGTTCTTCGCGGAAGGGCCGGAAAAACTGATGGGAGTGCCCGAAGGAAGGGAAGCCCGCCGGGGCTCGTTACGCCTTGTCGCCCGTTACGCCTTGTCGCCCGGATCGGAACCGGGGTCCTCCGCGGTGATACCGCACTTCTTGAGGGCCTTCTTGCCTTCCGGGCTTCCCAGCTGCTTCTCCAGCGCGTCGTCGGGCACGGCCTCGCCGGTCGCCGTCGGATCCCGGAACTCCGTGATCCCTTCTGCGCGCATGCACTTCGCCTGCTTGCGCAGCACCTCCAGGGCCGCGGCGTCGAGCGTGGGCACCGCGGCACCGCCGCATTTCGTGATGGCCGCCTGGAGATCCTCCGGCGTGTTCTTCCCCTTGTCGGGAATGCTCTTTCCGTCGTCCACCGTGAACTCGATACCGAGATCCCGCAGGCAGGACTCGTGAGGAAATGCCTGAGCCGAAGCAGATGACCCGGGATCGGCCCCTCCGGATTCACCCTCCTTCGAATCGCCACCGGAGCAGCTGACGGAGAGGAATGCAGTGATGAGGACGACCGCACCCATGCGAGGCGGAGTCCATAAAGATCGTTTTCCATTGGCGCGCATGAAAATTCACGGTAAGTCAAGAGGGGGTCCCTGTCCACTGTCCCCGGGGGCAGTAGACAGACGTATGTATGTCGTGATCGCATATGAGCCACGCGGCCTGCGGGGCCGCATGAATCAAGCCATTTCAATGAAAGGCGTGAATCGTGAACGCAAGAACCTCCAGGGTCGTCGCCACGGCCGGCCTGCTGCTTCTGAGCGGGGCCGGTGTACTCGCGACGGCGGGCCAGTCCGCGGCTGCCACCCGTGACGGAAGCACCAACTCGGGCGAGTTCGGCGCGTACTACCTGCAGAACCAGGCCAGCTACGTGTTCGACTTCGCCAGCTACGACGCGAACTTCGCCAACGACTCGTTTCCCAAGGCATCCGGCATCAACCCTGATGACAACACGGAGTCCTACTGGAACCGCAACTCCACCTACGTGGACGTGTACACCGAGTCGGGTCGCGGGGGCGTCCACGGCTGGATCCCGGATGGTCTGTCCGGGGACTTCAGCTCCAACTACAAGAACAACGTGACGTCGGCGTACGAGCGCTGACGAGGCCCGCCGCTTAACGGCCACCCTGCGAGACGCGCCCCCCTGCCCGTATACGCCGGGCAGGGAGGCGCGGCTTCATAGTAGCGAGAATCCGGAACTTGGAGCTGCCGTGAACCGTCTGTCGTCGCTGCGACGCCCCACACTCACCCCGGCGATCCTTGCGGTGGCATCCGCGGTGCTCCTGGCTGCGGGTTGCTCCTCGGGAGGGGGAACCGAGGAATCCAAGGAGCCCGAGGTCTCCGGCACCCCCAGGATCACCGATCCCAACTCCTTCGCCTTCCCGCTGGACCCGTACCTCACCAAGCCGGATGACCAGCACACCCTGAGCAAGGCCCAGGAGGAACTCACCCGTCAGTGCATGAAGCGGTTCGGATTCACCTACCGTCCGGCGGCCCAGCGCCCCACGGTCAACCCCTTCGGCGAGAACGGGCTCCGCTACGGGGTGAGTTCGACGCGGTTGGCAGCCAAGTACGGATACGGGTCCGGGTCCGGGGACGGTCCTGACCAGCCCGAGGCCCCGGCGTCCGGGGCCGAGCTGCTGACAGGCGCGGCGAGGCTGGCGATGTTCGGGAAGGAAGACCTCAAGCCCTCCGACCTGCCCAGCAGTCAGGAGGAGGCCGAAGCGTCGGAGGCGAACAACGGGGTCATCGCGGGAAAGGCGGTCCCGGTGGGCGGCTGTCAACGCGAGGCGGCCATGAAGGTGTTCTCCCCGCGCAGGAAATCGCTGCCGATCACGTTTACCTACGGGCTCATGACGGATGCCTGGTCACGCACACGTGATGACAGCCGGTACGTGGCAGTGGGGCGGAAGTGGGCCGAGTGCCTCAAGGAGAAGGGATACGTGACCTCTCCCGATCCGCTCACGCAGGATCGCGACCTCAAGTTCACGGATCCGCAGTCACCACAGGCGATCACCGTGGCGAAGGCGGACGTGGCCTGCAAGGAGAAGGTGAATCTGATCGGCGTCGCCTTCGCGGTGGAGAGCGCCTATCAGAAGCGTCTCGTCGAGCAGAACGCCGAAGCCCTCAAGCAGGTGCAACAGCAGCAGGAGGAGCAGTTGCGACTGGCAGCGTCGCTGCTCCGCTGACCTCCGTGGGTGCGTGAGCCCCGGCCCGCTCTCACTCGAACTCCGGGGGCTCCTCGTCCCAGCCGAACTCGGCGTCGTCGAAGGCGGACGGCTGGGCGGGGCGGGCGGCGGGTGCGGTGGGCGCCGGTGCGGGCTTTCGCGCGGGGGGCGGGGCCGTCTGCGTCGGGGGTTCCGGGGTCTCCGCGGCCGCCGGGGCCTCGGGTGTGTCCAGGCCGGACAGGACCTCCAGGACGCCTTCGCCGTACGTCGCGAGCTTCTTCTCGCCCAGGCCGCTGATGCCGCCCAGCTCGCCCAGGGTCGTCGGGCGGATCGTGGCGATCTCGCGGAGGGTGGCGTCGTGGAAGATCACGTAGGCCGGGAGGCCCAGCTCCTTGGCCTGGGCGGCTCGCCAGGCGCGTAGGGCCTCGAAGACGGGGACGGCCGTCTCGGGGAGGTCGGCGGCGGCCGCCGCCTTCGGCTTGCGCTCGCCCCGGGCGGAGGACGCTCGCGCGGTCGTCGGCCTCTTCGGCTCCTTGCGGAGCTGGACCTCGCGCTCGCGGCCCAGGACCGTGCCGCTCGCCTCCGTGAGGACCAGCGTGCCGTACTCGCCCTCCACGGCGATCAGGCCCTGGGCCAGGAGCTGGCGGACCACGCCGCGCCACTCCGCCTCGGACAGGTCCTCGCCGATGCCGAAGACCGACAGCTGGTCGTGGTCGAACTGGATGACCTTGGCCGTGCGGCGGCCGAGCAGGATGTCGATGATCTGGCCCGCGCCGAACTTCTGGCCGCGCTCCCGCTTCAGCCGTACCACCGTGGACAGCAGCTTCTGGGCGGACACCGTGCCGTCCCAGGTCTCCGGCGGGGTGAGGCAGGTGTCGCAGTTTCCGCAGGAAGTGGCGGTCGGCTCCTGGCCGAAGTACGTGAGGAGCTGGGCGCGGCGGCACTGGGCCGTCTCGCACAGGGCGAGCATCGAGTCCAGGTGCGAGGCGGCCCGGCGGCGGAACGCCTCGTCGCCCTCGCCGCCCTGGATGAGCTTGCGCTGCTGGACGACGTCCTGGAGGCCGTACGCCATCCACGCCGTGGACGGGGCGCCGTCGCGGCCGGCCCGGCCGGTCTCCTGGTAGTAGCCCTCGACGGACTTCGGGAGGTCCAGGTGGGCGACGAAGCGGACGTCCGGCTTGTCGATGCCCATGCCGAAGGCGATCGTCGCGACGACGACCAGGCCCTCCTCGCGCAGGAAGCGGGACTGGTGCGCCGCACGCGTCCCGGCGTCGAGCCCCGCGTGGTACGGGACGGCCTCGATGCCGTTGCGGCAGAGGAATTCGGCGGTCTTCTCCGTGGACGCGCGGGAGAGGCAGTAGATGATGCCCGCGTCCCCGGCGTGCTCCTCCTTGAGGAAGGCGAGCAGCTGCTTCTTCGGGTCGGCCTTGCCCACGATCCGGTACTGGATGTTGGGCCGGTCGAAGCTGGCGACGAAGTGCTTGGCGTCGGGCATGCCGAGCCGCTGCGTGATCTCGCGGTGCGTGGCGTCCGTCGCCGTCGCCGTCAGGGCGATGCGCGGCACGTCCGGCCACCGCTCGCCGAGCACGGACAGGGCGAGGTAGTCGGGGCGGAAGTCGTGGCCCCACTGGGCGACGCAGTGCGCCTCGTCGATCGCGAAGACGGAGACCTCGCCCCGGGCCAGCAGCGCCAGCGTGGTGTCCAGCCGCAGCCGCTCCGGGGCCAGGTACAGCAGGTCCAGCTCGCCCGCGACGAACTGCGCCTCCATCGAGCGGCGCTCGTCGAAGTCCTGCGTGGAGTTGATGAACCCGGCCCGCACGCCGAGCGCCCGCAGCGCGTCGACCTGGTCCTGCATGAGGGCGATCAGCGGGGAGATCACGACGCCGGTGCCCCGCCGGACCAGGGCCGGGATCTGGTAGCAGAGGGACTTGCCGCCACCGGTGGGCATGAGCACGACGGCGTCCCCGCCGGCCACCACGTGGTCGACGATCGCCTCCTGCTCGCCGCGGAACGCCTCGTAGCCGAAGACGCGGTGCAGCGTCCGCCGCGCCTCGCTCTCGGCCGTGGCGGCGGTCCCGCCCGTGCTCACATCCGTGGTCATGCCCGTCACGCCCGTCCCGCTCATCGCTCTGTCCCCCGATATCGGTCCCGCTGCGTCCCAGCGCTCTCCCCTGCCACGATAGGCGCCGCCTGTGACAACGCCGGACGGGCTTGACTTCCCGAGGGAAGGCCAAGCCCGTCCGGCGCTGCCGTACAGCCGTTTCCGGCTACCTCACGAACGTCCCGGCCTGGCCCGCCAGGTCCAGGAAGTACTGCGGGGCCACACCCAGGACCACGGTCACGGCCACGCCGATCGCGATGGTCGTCATCGTCAGCGGGGACGGGACGGCGACCGTGGGGCCGTCCGCCTTCGGCTCGCTGAAGAACATCAGCACGATGACCCGGATGTAGAAGAACGCGGCGATCGCCGAGGAGATCACACCGACCACCACCAGGCCCCCCGCGCCGCCGTCCGCCGCCGCCTTGAACACCGCGAACTTCCCGGAGAAGCCCGAGGTCAGCGGGATACCGGCGAAGGCCAGCAGGAACACCGCGAAGACCGCCGCGACCAGCGGCGAGCGGCGGCCCAGCCCGGCCCACTTCGACAGGTGCGTCGCCTCGCCGCCCGCGTCCCGTACCAGCGTGACGACGGCGAAGGCACCGACCGTCACGAAGGAGTACGTGCCGAGGTAGAAGAGGACGGACGAGATGCCCTCGGGGGTGGCCGCGATCACACCGGCCAGGATGAACCCGGCGTGCGCGATCGAGGAGTAGGCCAGCAGCCGCTTGATGTCGGTCTGGGTGATCGCGACGACTGCGCCGCCCACCATCGTGACGATCGCGATGCCCCACATGACCGGCCGCAGGTCCCAGGTGAGCCCCGGCAGCACTACGTACAGCAGGCGCAGCAGCGCGCCGAACGCGGCGACCTTCGTGGCGGCGGCCATGAAGCCGGTGACCGGGGTCGGGGCGCCCTGGTAGACGTCCGGGGTCCACATGTGGAACGGGACGGCGCCGACCTTGAAGAGCAGGCCGGTCAGGATCATCGCGCCGCCGATGAGCAGCAGCGCGTCGTTGCCCATGGTGTCGGCGAGCGCCGGGTCGATCTTCTGGATCGAGCCGTCGACCACCGTGGCGATCTGGGCGTACGAGACGGAGCCCGCGTACCCGTAGAGGAGGGCGATCCCGAACAGCAGGAACGCCGAGGAGAACGCGCCGAGCAGGAAGTACTTCACGGCCGACTCCTGCGACATCAGCCGCTTGCGGCGGGCGACGGCGCACAGGAGGTACAGCGGGAGGGAGAAGACCTCCAGGGCCACGAACAGCGTCAGCAGGTCGTTGGCCGCCGGGAAGACCAGCATGCCCGCCACCGAGAAGAGGACGAGCGGGAAGACCTCGGTGGTGGTGAACCCGGCCTTGACCGCGGCCTTCTCGCTGTCGCTGCCGGGCACCGACGCGGCCTGGGCCGCGAAGGAGTCGACGCGGTTGCCGTGCGACTCGGGGTCGAGCCGCCGCTCGGCAAAGGTGAAGACCGCGACCAGGGACGTCAGCAGGATGACGCCCTGGAGGAACAGCGCCGGTCCGTCGACCGCGATGGCGCCCATCGCGGCGATGTGCGCCTTGGTCGTCCCGTAACCGCCGGCCGCGAGGCCGACCACCGCGGCGAACGCGGCGACCAGCGCGACGACGGTCAGGAAGACCTGGGTGTGATACCGGGCCCGGCGCGGCACGAACGCCTCGACCAGGATGCCGAGGACGGCGACGCCGATCACGATCAGGACCGGGGTCAGCTGGGTGTACTCGATGACCGGGGCCTTGAACTTCTCGTCCGGAGCGGCGGATGTCACCCCGCTCGCCGTCGTCCACAGGCTGTGGACAGCTGTTGCGCTCACTTGGCGGCCTCCACCTCGGGCTGGGGGTCCTTCTTCTGTACGTCCGACATGGTGTGCTGCACCGCCGGGTTGACGATGTCCGTCAGCGGCTTCGGGTAGACACCGAGGAAGAGCAGCAGCGCGATCAGCGGGACGACCACCACGAGCTCACGGGCCTTGAGGTCCGCCATGCCCTGCACCTCGGCCTTGACCGGGCCGGTCATGGTGCGCTGGTAGAGGACCAGGACGTAGATCGCGGCGAGCACGATGCCGGTGGTGGCGATGATGCCGACCGCCGGATACGCGGCGAACGCACCCACCAGGACCAGGAATTCACTGACGAACGGGGCGAGCCCCGGCAGCGACAGCGTGGCCAGGCCGCCGATCAGGAAGGTGCCGGCCAGGACCGGGGCCACCTTCTGCACCCCGCCGTAGTCGGCGATGAGGCGCGAGCCGCGCCGACTGATCAGGAAGCCCGCGACCAGCATCAGCGCGGCCGTCGAGATGCCGTGGTTGACCATGTACAGCGTGGCGCCGGACTGACCCTGGCTGGTCATCGCGAAGATGCCCAGGATGATGAAGCCGAAGTGCGAGATGGACGCGTAGGCGATCAGCCGCTTGATGTCGCGCTGGCCGACCGCGAGCAGCGCTCCGTACACGATGCTGATCAGCGCGAGCACCAGGATCACCGGCGTCGCCCACTTGCTGGCCTCCGGGAAGAGTTGGAGGCAGAAGCGGAGCATCGCGAACGTGCCGACCTTGTCGACCACGGCGGTGATCAGCACGGCGACCGGGGCGGTCGCCTCACCCATGGCGTTGGGCAGCCAGGTGTGCAGCGGCCACAGCGGGGCCTTCACCGCGAAGGCGAAGAAGAACCCGAGGAACAGCCACCGCTCGGTGCCGGTCGCCATCGAGAACGTGCCGTTGGCCCGGGCCTCGGCGATCTCGGAGAGCGAGAACGAGCCCGCGACCACGTACAGGCCGATCACCGCGGCCAGCATGATGAGGCCGCCGACCAGGTTGTAGAGGAGGAACTTCACGGCGGCGTACGAGCGCTGCGCCGCCGCGTTCTCGTCGCTTCCGGTGTGCGCCCGGTCCCCGAAGCCGCCGATGAGGAAGTACATCGGGATGAGCATGGCTTCGAACAGGATGTAGAAGAGGAAGACGTCGGTGGCCTCGAAGGAGAGGATCACCATCGCTTCGACCATCAGGATCAGGGCGAAGAAGCCCTGGGTGGGGCGCCAGCGCGAGGAGTTCGTCTCCAGGGGGTCGGCGTCGTGCCAGCCGGCCAGGATGACGAACGGGATCAGCAGGGCGGTGAGCGCCATGAGCGCCACTCCGATGCCGTCCACGCCCAGCTCGTAGCGGACGCCGAAGTCCTTGATCCAGGCGTGCGATTCGGTGAGCTGGAAGCGGTCGCCGCCGGGCTCGAAGCGGGCGAGCGCGATGCCCGCCAGGACGAGCGTGGCCAGCGAGAAGAGCAGCGCCAGCCATTTGGCGGCGGTGCGCCGGGCGGCCGGGACGGCGGCGGTGGCCACCGCGCCGATCGCCGGGAGCGCCGCCGTCGCTGTCAGGAGGGGAAAGGACATGTGATCAGACCGCCCTCATCAGCAGGGTCGCGGCGATGAGAACCGCCGTACCGCCGAACATCGAGACCGCGTAGGAGCGGGCGTAGCCGTTCTGCAGCTTGCGCAGCCGGCCGGAGAGCCCGCCCATGGACGCGGCCGTGCCGTTGACGACGCCGTCGACCAGGGTGTGGTCCACGTAGACCAGGGAGCGCGTCAGGTGCTCGCCGCCCCGGACCAGGACCACGTGGTTGAAGTCGTCCTGGAGGAGATCGCGGCGCGCGGCCCGGGTGAGCAGGGAGCCGCGCGGGGCGGCCACCGGCACCGGCTTGCGGCCGTACATCGCCCAGGCGATGGCGACCCCGATGACGAGCGCGACCATGGTGGCCCCGGTGACGGTGGACGCGCCGATCGGGGCGTCGCCGTGGTCGTGGCCGGTGACCGGCTCCAGCCAGTGCAGGAAGCGGTCGCCGATCGAGAAGAAGCCACCGGCGAAGACCGAGCCGAAGGCCAGCACGATCATCGGGATCGTCATGGACTTCGGGGACTCGTGCGGGTGCGGCTCGTGGCCTTCGGCGTCGGGCTGCCAGCGCTTCTCACCGAAGAAGGTCATGATCATCACGCGTGTCATGTAGAACGCGGTGATCGCGGCGCCGAGCAGGGCCACGGAGCCGAGGATCCAGCCCTCGGTGCCGCCCTTGGCGAACGCCGCCTCGATGATCTTGTCCTTGGAGAAGAAGCCGGAGAGACCGGGGAAGCCGATGATCGCGAGGTAGCCGAGGCCGAAGGTGACGAAGGTGACCGGCATGTACTTCCGCAGGCCGCCGAACTTCCGCATGTCCACCTCGTCGTTCATGCCGTGCATGACCGAACCGGCGCCGAGGAAGAGCCCGGCCTTGAAGAAGCCGTGCGTCACCAGGTGCATGATCGCGAAGACGTAGCCGATGGGGCCGAGCCCGGCGGCCAGGATCATGTACCCGATCTGAGACATCGTGGAGCCGGCGAGGGCCTTCTTGATGTCGTCCTTCGCGCAACCGACGATCGCACCGAACAGCAGCGTGACCGCGCCGACGACTACGACGACCATCTGGGCGTCCGGCGCGGCGTTGAAGATCGCGCCGGAGCGGACGATCAGATAGACACCGGCGGTGACCATGGTCGCGGCGTGGATGAGGGCGGAGACCGGGGTCGGGCCCTCCATCGCGTCACCGAGCCAGGACTGCAGCGGCACCTGGGCGGACTTGCCGCAGGCGGCGAGCAGCAGCATCAGGCCGATCGCCGTCAGCTTGCCCTCGCTGGTCTCGCCGGTCGCCTCCAGGACGGGTCCGTACGCGAACGTGCCGAAGGTGGTGAACATCAGCATGATCGCGATCGACAGGCCCATGTCGCCGACGCGGTTGACCAGGAACGCCTTCTTCGCGGCGGTCGCCGCGCTGGGCTTGTGCTGCCAGAAGCCGATGAGCAGGTACGACGCGAGGCCGACGCCCTCCCAGCCGACGTACAGCAGCAGGTAGTTGTCGGCGATGACCAGGATCAGCATCGCCGCCAGGAACAGGTTCAGATAGCCGAAGAAGCGGCGCCGGCGCTCGTCGTGCTCCATGTAGCCGATCGAGTAGATGTGGATCAGCGTGCCCACACCGGTGATCAGCAGGACGAAGGTCATCGACAGCTGGTCGAGCTGGAAGGCCACATCGGCCTGGAAGCCCTCGACCGGGATCCAGCTGAACAGCTTCTGGTGCAGCGCCCGGTCCTCGGCGCCCTTCCCCAGCATGTCGGTGAAGAGCACCACGGCCACGACGAACGAGGCGGCGGCGAGCAGGGTGCCGAGCCAGTGCCCGGCGCGGTCGAGGCGCCGGCCGCCGCACAGCAGCACCGCCGCTCCGAGCAGGGGCGCCGCGACGAGCAGCGCAATCAGGTTCTCCACAGTGCAAACGCCCCTTACAGCTTCATCAGGCTGGCGTCATCGACCGAGGCCGAGTGGCGGGAACGGAACAGCGACACGATGATCGCGAGCCCGACCACGACCTCCGCGGCGGCGACGACCATCGTGAAGAAGGCGATGATCTGGCCGTCGAGGTTGCCGTGCATCCGGGAGAAGGTCACGAACGCGAGGTTGCAGGCGTTGAGCATCAGCTCGACGCACATGAACACCACGATCGCGTTCCGCCGGATCAGGACCCCGGCCGCGCCGATGGTGAACAGCAGGGCGGCGAGATAGAGGTAGTTGACCGGATTCACTTGGCGACCTCCTCTTCTTCGGTGTCCCGGCCCAGCCGCTCACCGGAGCGCTGCTCCAGTGCCTTGAGGCCGGCCAGTGATTCCTGGGACACGTCACGCATCTGGCCGCGCTTGCGCAAGGTGTTCATGACGGTCAGCTCGGACGGGGTGCCGTCGGGGAGCAGGCCCGCGATGTCCACCGCGTTGTGCCGGGCGTAGACGCCGGGGGCGGGCAGCGGCGGGAGGTGGTTGCTCCGCACGCGGTCCTCGGACATCTCCCGCTGGGTCTTGGCCCGTTCGGTGCGCTCGCGGTGCGTGAGCACCATCGCGCCGACGGTCGCGGTGATCAGCAGGGCGCCGGTGATCTCGAAGGCGAAGACGTACTTGGTGAAGATGAGGCTGGCGAGCCCCTCCACGTTCCCGCCGTGCACGGTGTTGGCGGTGCCCAGGCCGTTGAAGCTCTTCAGCGAGGCGTTGCCGATACCGGCGATCAGGAGGACGCCGAAGCCGATGCCGCATCCGGCGGCCAGCCAGCGCTGGCCCTTGATGGTCTCCTTCAGCGAGTCCGCCGCCGTGACGCCGACGAGCATGACCACGAAGAGGAAGAGCATCATGATCGCGCCGGTGTAGACGACGATCTGGACGACGCCGAGGAAGTACGCGCCGTTGGCGAGGTAGAAGACGGCGAGGATGATCATCGTCCCGGCGAGGCACAGCGCGCTGTGCACGGCCTTCTTCATGAGCACCGTGCACAGGGCGCCGATCACGGCGACCGTGCCGAGCACCCAGAACTGGAACGCCTCGCCGGTCGAGGTCTGCGAGGCCGCTGCGGCCAGGCCGGTCATGCGTCCACCTCCTGCTCGGCGCCGTTGCTCCCGGCCTCGTCGTCCGGCTTCTCGCCCTTGGAGACGGCGAGCTGGCGCTCCGTACCGGGGGCGGCCTCGGTGACCAGGCCCCGGTAGTAGTCCTGTTCGTCCGTGCCGGGGAAGATCGCGTGCGGGCTGTCGACCATGCCTTCCTCCAGGCCCGCGAGCAGCTCGTCCTTGGTGTAGATGAGGCTCTCGCGGGTGGTGTTGGCGAGCTCGAACTCGTTGGTCATCGTGAGCGCCCGGGTCGGGCACGCCTCGATGCACAGTCCGCAGAGGATGCAGCGCGCGTAGTTGATCTGGTAGACGCGGCCGTAGCGCTCACCCGGGGAGTAGCGCTCCTCGTCGGTGTTGTCCGCGCCCTCCACGTAGATCGCGTCGGCGGGACAGGCCCAGGCGCACAGCTCGCAGCCGACGCACTTCTCCAGCCCGTCCGGATGGCGGTTGAGCTGGTGGCGGCCGTGGAAGCGGGGCGCCGTCACCTTCGGCGTCTCCGGATACTGCTCGGTGAGCCGCTTCTTGAACATGGCCTTGAAGGTCACGCCGAAGCCGGCCACCGGGTTGAGGAACTTGTCCTCCGAGTTCGGGGAGGACTGCGAGGACGCCGTCGACCCCGTCGGCCCGGTGGACTTCGCCGGCCTCTTGGACCCCGGCAGATCTGGCAGTTCAGACACTGTCGGCCTCCTTTCCGTCACTCGGATTTCCGTCACTCTGAGTATCCACCCCACCACTGACAACGAGCTCCCGCTCGCGTCGCGGCCTGCGCCGGGGCACCGGCGGCAGGGTCTGTCCGGGCAGCGGCGGCACCGGGAATCCGCCCGCCATCGGGTCGAACGCCGGCTCGGGCCCGGCCTGCTCGGCCGCGGCCTTCTCCTTCTTGTCGCGGAACATGTCGGCGACGAAGGAGATCAGCAGCACCGCGATCACGGCACCTGCCACGTAGAGCAGGATCTTCGAGAAGTCGTAGCCCTCGTTGCGCAGCGCCCGAACGGTCGCGACCAGCATCAGCCAGACGACGGAGACCGGGATCAGGACCTTCCAGCCGAGCTTCATCAGCTGGTCGTAGCGGACGCGGGGCAGCGTGCCGCGCAGCCAGATGAAGAAGAACAGCAGCAGCTGGACCTTGACGACGAACCAGAGCATCGGCCACCAGCCGTGGTTCGCGCCCTCCCAGAAGGTGCTGATCGGCCACGGCGCCCGCCAGCCGCCCAGGAACAGGGTCGTGGAGACGGCGGAGACGGTCACCATGTTGACGTACTCGGCGAGCATGAACATCGCGAACTTGATCGACGAGTACTCGGTGTTGAAGCCGCCGACGAGGTCGCCCTCTGACTCCGGCATGTCGAACGGGGCGCGGTTGGTCTCGCCGACCATCGTGACGATGTAGATGATGAACGAGACCGGCAGCAGGATGATGAACCAGCGGTCCTGCTGCGCCTCCACGATCTTCGACGTCGACATCGACCCGGAGTAGAGGAACACCGAGGCGAACGCGGCGCCCATCGCGATCTCGTACGAGATCATCTGCGCGCAGGACCGGAGCCCGCCGAGCAGCGGGTACGTCGATCCGGACGACCAGCCGGCGAGCACGATGCCGTAGATGCCGACCGAGGCGACCGCGAGGATGTACAGCATCGCGATCGGCAGGTCGGTGAGCTGCATCGCCGTACGGTGACCGAAGATCGAGACCTCGTTGTCCGAGGGCCCGAAGGGGATCACCGCGATGGCCATGAACGCGGGGATGGCGGCGACGATCGGCGCGAGGACGTAGACGACCTTGTCCGCGCGCTTGACGATGACGTCTTCCTTGAGCATCAGCTTGATGCCGTCTGCGAGCGACTGGAGCATGCCCCAGGGGCCGTGCCGGTTGGGGCCGATACGCAGCTGCATCCAGGCGACGACCTTGCGCTCCCACACGATGGAGAAGAGCACGGTCACCATCAGGAACGCGAAGCAGAAGACGGCCTTGATGACGACGAGCCACCAGGGGTCGTTGCCGAACATCGACAGGTCCTCGGCGGCGAGCACCGAACCGTGCGGTGCCGCGGCCAGTTGAGCGAAGGCGGTCACGCCCGCACCTCCGGTGTGACGTCGGGAGTACCGGCAGCGGCGGGGCCGATCCGGACCAGGCCGCCGGGGCGGGCCCCGGTCGTGGCCGGCACGCCCCGCCCGGCCGAGTTCAGCGGCACCCAGACCACGCGGTCCGGCATGTCGGTGACCCGGAGCGGGAGTTCGACGCTGCCCGCCGGGCCGGACACCGCCAGCAGGTCGCCGTCCTTGACCCCGCTCTCCGCGGCCGTGGCGGCCGACAGCCGGGCCACCGCCTCGTGCCGGGTCCCGGCGAGCGCGGTGTCGCCCTCCTGGAGGCGGCCCAGGTCGAGCAGCATCCGGTGGCCGGCGAGGATCGCCTCGCCGTCGCCGGGCCGGGGCAGCGGCTGCGCGGAGACACGCGGGTCGTCCGCGTACCCGCCCTGCCGGCCGCCGAGGCGGTCCAGCTCGCGGCGGGCGGCCTTCAGGTCCGGCAGCGCGAAATGGACGTCCATCGCGTCGGCCAGCATGTGCAGGACGCGCGCGTCGCCCGGGGCGAGGTTCCGCGTCATCTGGTCGGGCTTCAGCGCGGCCTCGAACATCCGCGCCCGGCCCTCCCAGTTGAGGAAGGTCCCTGACTTCTCGGCGACCGCGGCCACCGGGAACACCACGTCGGCGCGGTCGGTGACCTCGCTCGGGCGGAGCTCGAAGGAGACCAGGAAGCCGACCCGGTCCAGGGCCTCCAGGGCCCGCGCCGGGTCCGGCAGGTCCTCGGTCCCGACACCGGCGACGACCAGCGCGCCCAGCTCACCGGTGGCCGCGGCCTCGATGATCTGGCCGGTGTCGCGGCCGAAGCGGGACGGGAGTTCGACGACGCCCCACGCGGCGGCGACCTCGTCCCGGGCGCGCGGGTCGGTGGCCGGGCGGCCGCCGGGCAGCAGCGACGGGAGCGCGCCCGCCTCCACCGCGCCGCGTTCGCCCGCCCGGCGCGGGATCCACACCAGCCGGGCCCCGGTCGCGGTCGCGGCCCGGACCGCGGCGGTCAGCCCGCCGGGCACCCCGGCCAGCCGCTCGCCGACCACGATCAGCGCGCCCTCACCGCGCAGCGCCTCCGCCGCGACGGCGCCCTCGCCCTCCAGGCCGACACCGCCCGCGATGGCGTCCAGCCACTCGGTTTCGGTGCCGGGTGCGGCGGGAAGCAGCGCGCCGCCCGCCTTCATCAGGCCCCGGGTGGCGTGCGAGGCGACGGAGAAGGTGCGCTGGCCGTGCTTGCGGTGGGCCTTGCGGAGCCGCAGGAAGACCCCGGGGGCCTCCTCCTCCGACTCGAACCCGACCAGCAGCACGGTCGGCGCCTTCTCCAGGGAGGTGTACGTGACACCGGACCCGTCCAGGTCCTTGCCGCGCCCGGCGACGCGCGAGGCCAGGAAGTCGGCCTCCTCGTCGCTGTGGACCCGGGCCCGGAAGTCGATGTCGTTGGTGTTCAGGGCGACGCGGGCGAACTTGCTGTACGCGTACGCGTCCTCGACGGTCAGCCGGCCGCCGGTGAGGACGCCGGCCCGGCCGCGCGCGGCGGACAGGCCCTCGGCCGCGGCCGCCAGCGCCTCGGGCCAGCTCGCCGGTTCCAGCTCGCCGGACTCGCCCCGGACGAGCGGGGTGGTGAGCCGGTCGCGCTGCTGGGCGTAGCGGAAGCCGAAGCGGCCCTTGTCGCAGAGCCACTCCTCGTTGACCTCGGGCTCGTTGGCCGCGAGGCGGCGCATGACCTTGCCCCGCCGGTGGTCGGTTCGGGTGGCACAGCCGCCGGCGCAGTGCTCGCACACGGAGGGTGTCGACACCAGGTCGAAGGGGCGGGAGCGGAATCGGTACGCCGCCGAGGTCAGCGCCCCGACCGGGCAGATCTGGATGGTGTTCCCGGAGAAGTACGACTGGAAGGGGTCGCCCTCGCCGGTGCCGACCTGCTGGAGCGCGCCGCGCTCGATCAGCTCGATCATCGGGTCGCCGGCCACCTGGTTGGAGAACCGGGTGCAGCGCGCGCAGAGCACGCAGCGCTCACGGTCCAGCAGCACCTGGGTGGAGATCGGCACGGGCTTCTCGTACGTCCGCTTCTTGCCGTCGAAGCGGGAGTCGGAGTCGCCGTGCGACATCGCCTGGTTCTGGAGCGGGCACTCGCCGCCCTTGTCGCAGACCGGGCAGTCCAGCGGGTGGTTGATGAGCAGCAGCTCCATCACCCCGCGCTGCGCCTTGTCGGCGACCGGCGAGGTGATCTGCGACTTGACGACCATGCCGTCGGTGCAGGTGATGGTGCAGGACGCCATCGGCTTGCGCTGGCCCTCGACCTCGACGATGCACTGCCGGCAGGCACCGGCCGGGTCGAGGAGGGGGTGGTCGCAGAACCGGGGGATCTCGATGCCGAGGAGTTCGGCGGCGCGGATGACCAGGGTGCCCTTGGGGACGCTGATCTCGATGCCGTCGATGGTCAGCGTGACGAGGTCCTCGGGCGGGATCGCCGCTTCGCCGCCCCCGGAGGGCGCACTCGTGGTGACTGTCATGCGTTCACCCCCTGGTGAGCGTTCTTGTCGTCGGCCCAGAGGGTCGATTTGGCGGGATCGAAGGGGCAGCCCTTGCCGGTGATGTGCTGCTCGTACTCCTCGCGGAAGTACTTCAGCGAGGAGAAGATCGGCGAGGCGGCGCCGTCGCCGAGGGCGCAGAACGACTTGCCGTTGATGTTGTCGGCGATGTCGTTGAGCTTGTCGAGGTCGGACATCCGGCCCTTGCCCGCCTCGATGTCGCGCAGCAGCTGGACGAGCCAGTAGGTGCCCTCGCGGCAGGGGGTGCACTTGCCGCAGGACTCGTGCGCGTAGAACTCGGTCCAGCGGGTGACGGCCCGCACCACGCAGGTCGTCTCGTCGAAGCACTGGAGCGCCTTGGTGCCGAGCATGGACCCGGCCGCGCCGACGCCCTCGTAGTCGAGGGGCACGTCGAGGTGTTCGTCGGTGAACATCGGCGTGGAGGAGCCGCCGGGGGTCCAGAACTTGAGGCGGTGGCCGGGGCGCATGCCGCCGCTCATGTCGAGCAGCTGGCGCAGCGTGATGCCGAGGGGGGCCTCGTACTGGCCGGGGCCCGCGACATGGCCGCTGAGCGAGTAGAGCGTGAAGCCCGGGGACTTCTCGCTGCCCATGGACTTGAACCAGTCCTTGCCCTTGTTCAGGATCGCGGGAACCGAGGCGATGGACTCGACGTTGTTCACCACAGTGGGGCAGGCGTACAGACCGGCGACCGCAGGGAAGGGGGGCCGCAGCCGGGGCTGGCCACGCCGTCCTTCGAGAGAGTCGAGCAGCGCGGTTTCCTCACCACAGATGTACGCACCGGCGCCCGCGTGCACCGTGAGTTCCAGATCGAGCCCTGAACCCAGGATGTTCGTCCCCAGATATCCCGCCTCGTACGCCTCTCGAACGGCCTCGTGCAACCGTCGCAGTACGGGGACGACCTCACCGCGCAAGTAGATGAACGCGTGCGACGACCGGATCGCGTAACAGGCGATCACGATGCCCTCGATGAGGCTGTGCGGGTTGGCGAAGAGGAGCGGGATGTCCTTGCAGGTCCCCGGCTCCGACTCGTCGGCGTTGACAACAAGATAGTGAGGCTTGCCGTCGCCCTGCGGGATGAACTGCCACTTCATGCCGGTGGGGAAGCCGGCGCCGCCGCGTCCGCGCAGACCGGAGTCCTTGACGTACGCGATGAGGTCGTCCGGGGACATGGTGAGGGCCTTGCGCAGTCCCTCGTACCCCTCGTGGCGCCGGTAGGTGTCCAGGGTCCAGGATTCCGGCTGGTCCCAGAAGGCGGACAGGACGGGCGCGAGCAGCTTCTCGGGGCTGGTCCCGTTGTGATCGAGCTCGGTGGCCAACGTCATCACTCCCCCTCCTCGGCCGCGGGTCCGGCCGGGTGGTCCGGGTCGGATGCCGAGGTCTGCTGCGTGGCGTTCGGTGTCCCGGAGGGACTCGTTGAGGGGTGGTGGTCGGGCGACGGGTGGGCGTGGGAGCTGAGGTGCTCGGCGCCCTTCTGCGGCTGGTC
The DNA here is from genome assembly GCF_044761525.1 of Streptomyces sp. NPDC097595. Taxonomy (NCBI): domain Bacteria; kingdom Bacillati; phylum Actinomycetota; class Actinomycetes; order Kitasatosporales; family Streptomycetaceae; genus Streptomyces; species Streptomyces sp. NPDC097595. The sequence goes on from NZ_JBIWCN010000004.1 coordinate 320,393, forward strand.
GCTGGGCGCCTCGCCGCGCGGGCTCACCACGCGGGCCTTCGGCGCGGCCTCGCCCTTGGCCAGCTTGAGGCCGATGAGCGAGGCGTGGCCGGCGCCGCCGGTGGCCTCGACGGCGCCGGGGCGCTCGTCGGGGAAGCCGGCGAGGATGCGCGCGGTCTCCTTGTACGTGCACAGGGGCGCGCCGCGGGTGGGTTCGACGGTGCGGCCGGCGATGAGGTCGTCCACCAGCCGGGTGGCGCTCTCCGGGGTCTGGTTGTCGAAGAACTCCCAGTTGACCATCACGACGGGCGCGAAGTCGCAGGCGGCGTTGCACTCGATGTGTTCGAGCGTCACCTTGCCGTCCTCGGTCGTCTCGTCGTTGCCGACGCCGAGGTGCTCCTTCAGCCGGTCGAAGATGGCGTCGCCGCCCATCACCGCGCAGAGCGTGTTGGTGCAGACGCCGACCTGGTAGTCGCCGCTCGGCCTGCGCCGGTACATCGTGTAGAAGGTGGCGACCGCGGTGACCTCGGCGGTGGTGAGGTCGAGCATCTCGGCGCAGAAGGCCATGCCCGTGCGCGAGACGTACCCCTCCTCGGACTGCACGAGGTGCAGCAGCGGCAGCAGCGCGGAGCGGCTGTCGGGGTAGCGGGCGATCACCTCCTTCGCATCCGCTTCGAGCCTGGCGCGCGCCTCGGCCGGGTAGGCGGGGGCGGGGAGCTGCGGCATCCCCAGACTGACTTCCTGACGTGCTTCGGTCACCGGTCGACGCCTCCCATCACGGGGTCGATGGATGCGACGGCGACGATGACGTCGGCGACCTGGCCGCCCTCGCACATCGCCGCCATGGCCTGGAGGTTGGTGAAGGACGGGTCGCGGAAGTGGACCCGGTAGGGGCGGGTTCCGCCGTCCGAGACGACGTGCACGCCGAGTTCGCCCTTGGGCGACTCGACGGCGGTGTACGCCTGTCCGACGGGGACCCGGAAGCCCTCGGTCACCAGCTTGAAGTGGTGGATCAGGGCCTCCATGGAGGTGCCCATGATCTTCTTGATGTGGTCCAGCGAGTTGCCGAGGCCGTCCGGGCCGAGTGCGAGCTGCGCGGGCCAGGCGATCTTCTTGTCGGCGACCATGACCGGTCCGGGTTCGAGCCGGTCGATGCACTGCTCGATGATCCGCAGCGACTGGCGCATCTCCTCCAGGCGGATGAGGAAGCGGCCGTAGGCGTCGCAGCTGTCGGCGGTGGGGACCTCGAAGTCGTAGGTCTCGTAGCCGCAGTACGGGTCGGTCTTGCGCAGGTCGTGCGGGAGGCCCGCCGAGCGCAGGATCGGGCCGGTGGCGCCGAGGGCCATGCAGCCGGTGAGGTCGAGGTAGCCGACGTCCTGCATGCGGGCCTTGAAGATGGGGTTGCCGGTGGCGAGCGCGTCGTACTCCGGCAGGTTCTTCTTCATGGTCTTCACGAACTCGCGCAGCTGGTCGACCGCGCCCGGGGGCAGGTCCTGGGCGAGGCCGCCGGGGCGGATGAACGCGTGGTTCATGCGGAGCCCGGTGATCAGCTCGAAGAGGTCGAGCACCAGCTCCCGGTCGCGGAAGCCGTAGATCATGATCGTGGTGGCGCCGAGCTCCATGCCGCCGGTGGCGATGCACACCAGGTGCGAGGAGAGCCGGTTGAGCTCCATCAGGAGCACGCGCAGGACGGTGGCCCGGTCGGGGATCTGGTCCTCGATGCCGAGCAGCTTCTCGACGCCCAGGCAGTAGGCCGTCTCGTTGAAGAACGGCGTCAGGTAGTCCATGCGCGTGACGAAGGTGGTGCCCTGCGTCCAGCTGCGGAATTCGAGGTTCTTCTCGATGCCGGTGTGGAGGTAGCCGATGCCGCAGCGGGCCTCGGTGACGGTCTCGCCGTCGATCTCCAGGATGAGCCGGAGCACGCCGTGCGTGGACGGGTGCTGCGGGCCCATGTTGACGATGATGCGCTCGTCGTCGGAGGCGGCGGCGTTCTCGACGATCTCGTCCCAGTCGCCGCCGGTGACTGTATATACAGTCCCCTCGGTGGTGGCGCGGGGCGTTGCATGGGGAGTGGTCATCAGGAGTACGACCTCCGCTGGTCCGGAGCCGGGATCTGGGCGCCCTTGTACTCGACGGGGATGCCGCCGAGCGGGTAGTCCTTGCGCTGCGGGAAGCCCTGCCAGTCGTCCGGCATCATGATCCGGGTGAGGGCGGGGTGCCCGTCGAAGACGAGCCCGAAGAAGTCGTACGCCTCGCGCTCGTGCCAGTCGTTGGTCGGGTAGACCGGGACCAGCGAGGGCAGGTGCCGGTCGTCGTCCGGCGTGGAGACCTCGATACGGATCAGCCGCCCGTGGGTGATCGAGCGCAGGTGGTAGACCGCGTGCAGCTCGCGGCCCTTGTCGCCGGGGAAGTGGACGCCGCAGACGCCGGTGCACAGCTCGAAGCGGAGCGCCGGGTCGTCGCGCAGGGTCCTGGCGACGGTGACCAGGTGCTCGCGGGCGATGTGGAAGGTGAGCTCGTCCCGGTCGACCACCGTCTTCTCGATGACGTTCTCGGGGAGGAGGTCCTGCTCCTCCAGGGCGCCTTCGAGCTCGTCGGCGACCTCGTCGAACCAGCCGCCGTAGGGGCGGGAGGAGGCGCCGGGGAGGGCGACGGTACGGACGAGGCCGCCGTAGCCGGAGGTGTCGCCGCCGTTCTCGGCGCCGAACATGCCCTTCCGTACGCCGATGACCTCGCCGTGCTCGTCGCGCGGGGCGGGGACGGAGGAGCCGTTCTGCTCGTCGCTCATCGCATGAGCCCCTTCATCTCGATGAGGGGCAGGGCGTTGAGCGCCGCTTCCTCCGCCTCGCGGGCGGCTTCCTCGGCGTTGACCCCGAGCTTGGATCCCTGGATCTTCTGGTGCAGCTTGAGGATCGCGTCCATCAGCATCTCGGGCCGCGGCGGGCAGCCCGGCAAATAAATATCAACCGGGACAATGTGATCGACACCCTGAACAATGGCGTAATTGTTGAACATTCCGCCCGACGATGCGCAAACCCCCATGGAGATGACCCACTTGGGGTTCGGCATCTGGTCGTAGACCTGCCGCAGGACGGGCGCCATCTTCTGGCTCACCCGCCCGGCCACGATCATCAGGTCCGCCTGCCGCGGCGAGCCGCGGAAGACCTCCATGCCGAAACGGGCCAGGTCGTAACGGCCTGCCCCGGTGGTCATCATCTCGATGGCGCAACAGGCGAGGCCGAAGGTCGCCGGGAAGACGGAGGACTTCCGCACCCAGCCGGCCGCCTGCTCGACGGTGGTCAGAACGAAGCCGCTCGGCAGCTTCTCTTCGAGTCCCATGGTGTGCCCCTCAGCCCCTCAGTCCCATTCCAGACCGCCGCGCCGCCACACATACGCGTAGGCGACGAAGACGGTGAGCACGAAGAGCAGCATCTCCACGAGCCCGAAGATCCCCAGGGCGTCGAAGCTGACCGCCCAGGGATAGAGGAAGACGATCTCGATGTCGAAGACGATGAAGAGCATCGCCGTCAGGTAGTACTTGATGGGAAAGCGGCCGCCTCCGGCCGGCGTGGGTGTCGGTTCGATACCGCACTCGTACGCTTCGAGCTTTGCCCGGTTGTACCGCTTGGGGCCGATAAGCGTGGCCATGACCACGGAGAAGATCGCAAACCCTGCCCCGAGGGCGCCGAGCACGAGGATGGGCGCGTAGGCATTCACGCTCCTCGCTCCTTCCAGTCGTCCTTGACCGTTGGACCGCATCGGGCGAACCGGCTCGCCACCTCACCAAGATCGTGCACATGTGAGGCAGTTCACAAGCCCGACTGCCCCGCATCCTATGCCCGCCGTCCTGTGATCTGCGACACGGGGGTCACCAACGTCTTTGTGATCTCCACCACCTGACGAACGATCATGAAGTCGGATGAGCGGTGATCTTCGTACACGAAGCGGCCGAGTGATCACGAGAGGTGACATCTGGTGCCGTTACCGCTGGTCAAAGGGGTGTCGCACTATCAAGCCACGGCGCTGCGCGCAAAATTGGCGATGGACACGATGGGGTGATAAAGGGATCTGCCCCACTCTGGGGCCGTGCGGGCCGGGATGGGGTGACCGGAGGCGAGGGCCGGACAGGGGTCACTCGCGCGAGGGTTCACACGGAACGAAGTGGACGCGGACCGCCGCTTCCCGTGTCGAGTCCTCGTATGCCCCTCACAGCAAGACCATGCTGTGAGCTGCGTCACTCCACATCAGCCGTTATAGAAGCGGGCTTGGCCAACAGTGTGAACGGGTGGTAAGTGACGGGCAATTCGGGCGTATTGCTGAAAACCCGTGATCACAGCCATGATCGCGACTGCCCGATTTGCCCGTTACGGCGTCAATAAAGGCCGCCAGAAAGCGGATTCACAGATTCCGGACGTAACTGTGTCGCAACACACGTTTCTTGATGGGACCCCGCGCGCCCTGATAGCGCTAGTACCCATGTCCCACACCGCTCACATACCCAGCCACCGGAAGCCCCGCCGAAACGCCTCGACGACGGCACTGCGGGCCGGAGTTGCCGGTGGCGTCCTCAGCACCATCGCGGTCGCGGGTGCCGCGGGCCCGGCCCAGGCCGAACCGGTGACCCAGACGATCGAGATGCCCACCATCACGGCGGGACTCTCCACCACCGTCGCCGCCACCGCCGAGGCGACCCAGCAGGTCGCCCTGGACCTGGAGACGCAGGCGCAGGAGGACGCGGCGGCCAGCAGCGCCGCCAAGGACGCCAAGAAGGCCAAGGCCGAGGCCGTCCGCAAGGCCGAGGCCAAGAAGAAGGCCGAGGCGGCCGCCAAGGCCAAGGCGGAGGCCGCCGAGCGCGCCTCCCGCGACGCCGCGCGCACCACGCTCCAGAAGACCACCGGCTCCTCGTCGTCCGGCTCCACCAACGCCGCCACGACCTCGTACTCCTCCAACGCCACCGGCTCCGCGGCCTCCGTCGTCGCGTTCGCCCAGGCGCAGGTCGGCGACGCGTACGTGTCCGGCGGCACCGGCCCGAACTCGTGGGACTGCTCGGGCCTGGTCCAGGCCGCGTTCCGCACGGTGGGCGTCGACCTGCCGCGCGTCTCGCAGAGCCAGTCCACCGCCGGCACCCAGGTCTCGCTGAGCAACCTCCAGCCCGGCGACATCCTGTACTGGGGCGGCGCGGGCAGCGCGTACCACGTCGGGATCTACGTGGGCGGCGGCCAGTTCGTCGGTGCGCAGAACTCCTCCACCGGTGTGGTGCAGCGCCCGCTGGACTACGACATGCCGACCGGCGCGGTCCGCGTCCTCTAGGACCTCTCCGTGTTCACGGATTCACAAGCGCCTCGGCGCACTTCGCAGGGCCGCCGCTCCCCCGCTCGGGAGTTGCGGCCCTGCGGTGTTTCCCCCAGTACCCGCCCCGTGGCCCGCTTCCAGCGGAATCACGGAAAGGCGCCACCAACCCGCCGGCCGCCACGGACATCGCGAACCGGCCGGACACCGGCCGCCTGCGCTTGTGAACCGGGGCGCGAACAACGCCCGTACCACTCACTGAGCGCAGGACGGCCGTGCCGTACACCCGACGGCCCCAGTCGCTCGTCCCGACCCCGCTCCCGTGAAGGCACTCCTATTGATCAGAGACTCACGAGACTCTGATCAATAGGCGTAGGCCCTCACCAGCAGGGTTCCTACGTCTTCTCCTTCAGGGGGAGGGATGACCTCGGCTTTGGGGTTCGAGTACCCGGAGGAGGCCAGAAGCCTCGACCATTCCTCCGGGCTGTAGTCCCACCTTGTCACTGCCCTGGCCTCTCTCAGAGTGCCGACAGGCTGAGTGCCGGCCGCTGGGGGCTTGTGGGAGAAGACCAGTACGCCACCAGGGGAAAGCCTCTTGTGAATCAGAGGAAGAAGCTGTTCGGGGTCCGTGAACCAGACGGGCCCGAAGATGGACAAAACCGCATCGAAGGAGCCCTCGAGGTGGGTCAGGTAGTCGGTCACCTCTGCCGTGTGAAAGGTCAGGCCGGGAAGGCGGCCCCATCGGGCCACGGCCTTCTTGTGCTGGCTGGGCGCGATGTCCACGCCGGTGCAGTCGGCCCCGAGTGTGGTGAGGTGGGCAAGGTTGCAGCCCGTACCGCAGCCCAGTTCCAGAACGGTCCGGCCGTACAACTCTCCTAGGATCGATTCGTCGGGCCCGTGGTCGGGGTACTGCGTCCAGTTCAACCACGTCGCGGCCCCGGAGGCGTTGGCGACCCTCCGTGGCATCCGCCCTTGGGCGTATCGCTCCCAGGCTTCGACGACCTCCATGCACAACCTTCCCTCATGGTGCCGACTCCCCTTGCCCCCGAGGGGAGTCGGCCCAGTCCGTGCGGTGTTACTTCCCGCTGTTGGGGCTGTCCGTGCACCCGGCGTGACACTGGGAGCAGTCGGCGGTGTCCTCCCTGGTCCACAGCTCCGGGTCGATCTCGAAGCCGGTGGTCCTGATGGCCTTGGTTGTGTCCCCCAGCGCGGGCGGCCCCTGCGTGCCCTCTCCGGGCAGGTGCGGAACGTGGTGGATGTAGCGTCCCGCGTGCTGGTCGCAGAACGCCATGTAGTTCATCGAGTCGAGCACAAACGAGTGGACACCCAGATCCACGGCAGGGGAGGGCCCCATGCGGATCTCGGGGCGCTCGGCCGAGGTCACCAAGTAGGCGACGGCCTGGCCGAAGGTGCGCTCAGCGAGGTCACGCTCCATGGCGTGGTCCCGCATGATGAGTCGGACTTCCCGGTCCCACACCTGGGCGGGGACGCAGTTCCGAGGGTCTCGGACCTGTACCGCAGTTGCCATCAGTGGTTCCCTTCACGTGGTCGCGCTCGGGTGATGGAGGCGCGGGTCTCAGGGAGCTACGCGCTCCCGCAATCTCGCCGGCGCTGCCATGCCGTCACGCCTCCGGTAATTCGTGGCGGGAGAGATGATCCCCGAGTTGCGGAGCGATCCGACGAAATATTCACGTCGTTGATTAAAGATCACCTGCGGCAGTCTTCGGCCCAGGCTTCCAGACACTCCCTGGCGTCATCCCCGAATATGGCGTGTTCCTCATACGAGGTGAACCGGATAATCAAGTCCTGGACATCCCGGTTGTCGCGGAAAACAATAGCACCCAGATCCAGTTCAGCAGTCGCCAAAGTGTCGTCATAGATGGTGAACGTATTCAAGGACCCGGAAGTGAAGTGAACTCCCATCGGGATTACGCCCAGTTGAATGTTTGGCTGGCGAGTGAACGATGCGAGCCGGTCGATTTGCATGGCCAACTCGTGAGGGGGGACGAGCGGGTATCTAACAGCTTGCTCGGTGAGGATGAACGTGAACTTTTTGGAGCGATCAAACAGAACCTTTTGTCGGTCCAGTTTCATTGCTACGGCTTTGGCCTGCTGCTCCGGGGGCGCATAGGCCAGACTGGCGCGAACGTATTCAGGCGTGGCCAGGAGTCCGGTAACCATGGACAGAAGGAAGTATCGGAACCTCTTGGAGGACGCCTCAAGTCCGGCCAGCTGCAACTGTTTCTTGTCCAGACCCTTCCTTCGGAGCGTCCTTCCGTCCTGCCACTCCGTCTGCGCGATTCGGGCTATAGCCATCGCTTCGGCCGAGACAGCGGGGGGAGCATCGAGACCCCGAAGGATCTGCTCAACATCCAGGAGGGATGGGCGTCCCTTGTTGCTCTCAATTCGGCTGATCTTGGATTGAGACATGTTGCAGCGCGCGGCAAGCCGGACCCCTGAGAGTCCGGCTTGCTTGCGAAGGTGCTTGAGCATGGCCGCGAGTTCGCGTCCCGACCGGTCCAGCTCATCAGGCTCGATAGCCACCGCTGACGTACTCCCTGAACGCCACTGATTCCGCGAGGGCGATCCTCTGGTATTCGATGTACGGTGCCGGGTCGCCCTCGTACAGCTCCCGACTGATCTGCGTGCCGTCATCCGCGTAGTTCATGAGAACCACTTCCGACCTATCGAACAGCCAGAAGTCTTGAACCCCCTCAAGGGGGTCGGGGCGATCGGTCACGTCCAGGATCCGGATATCATCCCCGGCCTGCGAGTGAGCCTCGTAGTACATGAACTCGAAGCGGAGGTAGTCCGTGAGTGGCTGCCTGACGATGTGAACGCGCCCTTTGCGCCGTCCTTCCGCCCTGATCTTCTGCAAGCCCTCCGTGTAGCCGGAACAGTAGTTCCGAGGGTCGATTCGCCGCCCTGCCAGGAAGTCCTGGATATCCCCGTCCTCGCCCGGAACCTGGTACCAGGGAAGCGTCTCAAGCCGCCATGCCTCCTGTTTGAAGCCCTGAACCTTGGCGGTCCAGTCCTCACCATCCAAGAGCACGAACAGCCTCCCTCAGAACGCTCTCAGGGATGCGAACGAGACCTTCACCGGCCGGAGGCAGGAAGGTGGAGTCAGCGTCTCCCTGAACCACGATGGAGCCGTCAGAGGCTCGGTAGACGTTCGGGCAGTCGTCGTTGTTGCAGTTCCCGTTCCCGTTGCCGGTGAGTCGGGTCAGTTCCTCGCGAGCCATAGTCACGAACCCCCTGCTGGCGGCCCCCTGCGGGCCACTTGTCACGACAGTAGGAGCGGGACGGGAGTACGTCCATGCAGGAACGCGACTATGCGCGTCATTGCATAAACAGTCCCGAAGGAGCGGAATTTGGCGAACAGCCCCCGTTCCACCCGGCACCGGACGGCCCTGGCGTTCATCCCGTCGTACGTGGTGTGCCCGCGGCGCACGGCCCCGGTTCGAGCAGGACGAACCAGACCGTCTTGGCGTTCCCTCCCTGCCCGCCGCGCGTCGAGGTCCCCCAACGATCGGTCAGGCTCTCCACGATGAGGAGCCCGCGCCCGCTCTCCGCGTCCGGCGCGGCCCCCGGCTTCGGCAGCCGGTTCGGTTCGTCGTCAGTTACGTAGACCATTACCTGACGTCGGTTCACCGTGACATCGACCCGGATGCGCGCTGACCCGGTATGGCAGTGCGCGTTGGACACCACCTCACTCACGCACAACCGGGCGTCGTCGACCAACCCGGGGTGCTCGGTAGCTCGCAGCAGCGCCCCCACGAAGTCCCGCGCGACACGGGGCGCTGTGGGGCTGTTCGGTGCGACGAGCCGGTAGCGCTCGCCGCGCTGGGGGAGGTATGGGACGAGCGGGGACGGAACGGTTACGGAGGTCATGACGCGGTCTCCCTACGTGAGCGGGTCTCCGGTACGCCGGCCCGTTCCGGTGAGCCGTGACATCGGCCGGTCCCAGGCAAGGTGAACTCACCTGTGGGGGGCTGCACTTCGGGTCACCGAGCCGTTTCCGGCCGACACCGAAGGACGCTAGGGCACAACATTGGTACGGCGCAACAATGGGACGGCCGTAGCACTCGTACGAGTGGACCAGTGCCCCAATGGGGCGGCACACTCGTACCCGTACGAAGGGGAGGGCCCATGCCGCCGAGGAGCTATCCGACCGCCAGACAGAAGCGGTTGGGCGCGGAGCTTCGCAAGCTGCGCGAGCGCGCCGGAATGTCCGGGAGTGAAGCCGCCGCCTACCTGGGCGGCGAGCGCGCCCAGATCAGTCACATCGAGTCCGGCCGCTACGGAGTGAGCGACCAGCGCGTCCGCCGCCTCGCGGCTCACTACTCGGCCGGCGACAAGCATCTGGTCGACGCGCTCGCACGTATGGCCGAGGAGCGCACCAAGGGCTGGTGGGACGACTACCGAGGAATACTCTCACCGGGATTCCTGGACCTGGCCGAACTGGAGCATCACTCTACCTATATCCGTGCCATTCAGATGCTGAACGTTCCGGGAATCTTCCAAACAGAGGCGTACGCACGGGATCTGATCCGAAGCGGCGTTTCCGATCTCCCGACCGCAGAGCTGAACGCCCGCGTAGAGCACCGCGCAAGACGTCGCGAGATTTTCGACCGGCCCGCGCCCACGCTGTTCGAAGCCTTCATCCACGAGGCAGCCCTGCGCATGCGGTATTGCGACGGCGACACCATGAGAGAACAGCTCGGTTTTCTTCACACCGTGTCCGCATGGCCTTCCGTGACGATCCGCGTCATCCCGTTCGCGGCACGGATCACCGGCTCGGTGCACTCGATGCTGTACGCCGGGGCCGGCATCCCAGCGCTCGATACCGTACAGATCGACAGCGCTTTCGACGCAGGATTCCTGGATGCCGAAGCCCAGCTCGCCAGGTATCGAGAACTCCTTGGCTCCATCGAGTCGATCTCCCTCACTCCGGAGGAGTCGGCTGAATTCATCCAACTCATCGCACAGGAAATGTGAGTCAACGCGACATGACCGACGCAATCAACTGGCAGAAGTCCTCGTACTCGGGAGCGGACAACAACCAGAGCTGCATCGAGCTGGCCCCCGTGGACGGCTCGATCAGGATGCGCGAAAGCGACGACCCCGATGTGGTCGTCACGACGAGCGTGGCCAAACTCCGTGCCTTCGTCCTGGGTGTCAAGGCTGGTGAGTTCGACCACTTGATCTGACCGACTCGCGCCGAGCGCCCTCCACCTGCACGGAGACGGCAGGCGGAGGGCGTCCGCATGAGGCGGTACAACTTAGGGACGTCCCACTGTTGCACCGCACGGGTTGGTGACGCTACCGTCACCGTACGTCGCGAACTCAGCCGGGCGCATCACTCGGCCGTACTTTTCAGCGGCGCAACTCCCCTCTGCCTCAAGCCCATTGAAGGCTTCACGCTGCCCGCCCCATGGACACGCCTCGATCGGACGGTCGACCTTGCGTACATCACCCCGAGCCACTCCCGTGACGGCACTCGTAGCGCACGGCTTCCGGTTCGAAGTGCTCCGGTACGGCCCCGCCACCGGATTCGTCCCGGAACCCATCGACCTCCGCATCTTGCCCGGCCCCCGCGACGCGATCCGGATCATCCGCGTACAGCTCCGTACGAGTCATGTCCTGGGGCTGACACCTAGCGAGACGACAAGGGCACTCCACTGGGCCGACCAGGGTGGCTGGGTGCAGGCTCTCGGGGCGCTCCATCGCGGCGAATCGTGCGGATTCACCCTCCTACTCCGCAAGGGACGCCACATCGAGTGGCACGTGCGCCCCGTGCGCCACCTGACGCTCGCCCCTTCGGGCCCCCAAAGTTGCCCGCGACCCTGACGGCACGCATGGCGGCCGGGCCGAGACGACAAGACCGGCCGACGCTGCCGCCGCGGGTGCGGCCGGCGCGGATCCAGTTCCGTAGGGCCACATGTTGCTCCCCAGGGCGCGCACGGTCTGCGCGATCTCCCTCGGCCTGTCCGGAACAATCCAACTCCGGTGAGCTTCTGTCCCGATCAGCCGGTGCGACGGAACCTGCCCAGTTCAGAGGCTGTCCACTTTACTGACGCTGCTTTTGCGGACCGCGAAACGCTGGATCGGCTCCGCTATGGAGCGTAAGAGTGGCGCTGTGAACGCTACTCACTACCGCCTGTTGGTGGCCGTCCTCGTGGGTCTCCTCGCGACGTCCGTGGCCGTGACCCTCGCAGTACTCGACCAAAACCCCGTCACGGCGGCCATCCGCGACGCCGCGGTTGCGTTCGTCGCGGCCACTACTTTGTGCCTGCTCATGATGAGCGCGCTCAAGGGCGGCGGGGACGGGGGAACGCAGTGACCGGCTACTGGAACCAAGGAATGTACGTTGAACCGACCTGGGAGCACGAGGGTGACGAATCCTGGTTCGAGGACGAGATGGTGACGGTAGCCGGGCACTTGTACCCGCGCCGCTTCCGCATCTCCATAAGGTGCGACGCCAGCCAGGTCGAGCTGTGTATTGGCCTGGAGATCTGCGACGGGGGTTTCACGGAGCAGGTAGGCGGCACCACGGTCCACGGGGTGACCTCGGACCTGGACCGGGACCAAGTCCGCACCTCCGTTCGAAAGCTGGCCCTGCCCCTCGCACTCACGATGGTGCCCCTCGCCGTTCGGAAGACTGAAAAGGGCTGGGAGTGGACGGCTGAAGGGTGGTCCGCTCCTCCGCTCTTCAAGGTCGGAGACCATTTGCCCGGTCATCAGCTGACCCTGCTCAAGGAGCTTCGGCGCCGGACCGGGAGGAAGTGGTGTATCGAATACCTCCCCCGTATCCACTACGCGGCCAGCATCGTCAGGGAGGCGCAGGCCGAGAAGTCGATGCGCAGAGTGATCGAGGAGGACGTCTGCCCCCAGACATGTGTGGGGCGTACGCAGGCATACCAGGATCTGCAAGCCGCACGCGAGCTCGGCTGGCTTCCCGCATCCCAGGTGTGACCGAGCCCCCTCCCCCCGGAAGGCATGTGCGTCGACACGCCCGCATGCCAACCGGCCGCAGGCAGCAGGCAGGATCCCACCGCCCCGGCAGGGCGGCGGGATCGGCTCGTGTACGGGCGCTACGAGCGCGGCGCGACCTTCGCCAGGCCGTTGATGATGCGGTCCATCGCGTCGCCGCCGGTCGGGTCGGTGAGGTTGGCGAGCATCTTCAGCGTGAACTTCATCAGCAGCGGGTGCGTCAGGCCGCGCTGGGTGGCGACCTTCATGACCTTGGGGTTGCCGATCAGCTTCACGAAGGCGCGGCCCATCGTGTAGTAGCCGCCGTAGGTCTCCTTGAGCACCTTCGGGTAGTTGTTCAGCGCCAGCTCTCGCTGGGCGGGGGTCGCGCGGGCGTGCGCCTGGACGATGACGTCGGCCGCGATCTGGCCGGACTCCATGGCGTACGCGATGCCCTCGCCGTTGAACGGGTTGACCATGCCGCCCGCGTCACCGACCAGGAGCAGGCCCTTGGTGTAGTGCGGCTGGCGGTTGAAGGCCATCGGCAGCGCGGCGCCCCGGATGGGCATCGTCATGTTCTCCGGGGTGTAGCCCCAGTCCTCCGGCATGGACGCGCACCACGCCTTGAGGACCTCGCGCCAGTCCAGCTCCTTGAAGGCGGAGGAGGAGTTGAGGATGCCGAGGCCGACGTTGGAGGTGCCGTCGCCCATGCCGAAGATCCAGCCGTAGCCGGGCAGCAGCTTCTCCTGGGGGCCGCGCCGGTCCCACAGCTCCAGCCAGGACTCCAGGTAGTCGTCGTCGTGCCGGGGCGAGGTGAAGTACGTACGCACGGCGACGCCCATCGGGCGGTCGTCGCGGCGGTGCAGGCCCATCGCGAGGGAGAGCCGGGTGGAGTTGCCGTCGGCGGCGACGACGAGCGGGGCGTGGAAGGTGACCGGGGTCTTCTCCTCGCCGAGCTTCGCGTGCACCCCGGTGATCCGGCCGGTGCGCTCGTCGGTGATCGGGGCGCCGACGTTGCACCGCTCGTACAGCCGGGCACCGGCCTTCTGCGCGTTGCGGGCCAGCTGCTCGTCGAAGTCGTCGCGCTTGCGGACGAGTCCGTAGTCCGGGTAGGAGGCCAGATCCGGCCAGTCCAGCTGGAGCCGGACGCCGCCGCCGATGATGCGGAGGCCCTTGTTGCGCAGCCAGCCCGCCTCTTCGGAGATGTCGATGCCCATGGACACGAGCTGCTTGGTGGCGCGCGGGGTGAGCCCGTCGCCGCAGACCTTCTCGCGCGGGAACGCGGTCTTCTCCAGGAGGAGGACGTCGAGTCCGGCCTTGGCCAGGTAGTACGCGGTCGTGGAGCCGGCTGGGCCCGCCCCGACGACGATGACGTCCGCGCTGTGTTCGGACAGGGGTTCGGTCACGGTCGGTTCTCCCGAAGACTCGAATTCGCGTGCCGCGCGGCACAGGTCCAAGGCAGTCTATGGGGGCCTGCCGACCAACCCTCCGAAGGGCTGCCTCATGTCAATCGCGCCTGCCGCTCCGCCCGTCGTACAGCTGCGTGTCCCGACCGACGAGGACGCCGTCGCCTGGCACCGGGCCTTCGACGACCCCGAGGTGATGCGGTACTTCGGCGGGCGGGCCGAGGAGCTGTCGATGTACGAGGAGTGGACCGCGCGCCAGCGCAGACACGACGCCGAACTCGGGTACTGCCTGTGGACCGTGCTCGACGGGCAGGGGCAGGTCGTCGGCTTCACGGGCGCGCAGCCGTGGGGCCCGACCGCCTACGGCCCGGTGGGCGAGACCGAGATCGGCTGGCGGCTGGCCCGCTCGGCCTGGGGTCTCGGTTACGCGACGGCCGCCGCGCGCCTCACGCTGGAGCGGCTGCGCGCGGCGGGCGTGGAGCGCGTGGTGGCGACGGTCGACGTGCTGAACGAGCGGTCGGCCGCGCTGGCCCTGCGCCTCGGCATGGAACCGGCCGAGACCTTCACGACCGAGCGGCCGGGCCAGGAGGTCCGGGTCTTCCGGCTGGCGCTGTGACGGCCGGGCTCAGTCGACGTCGTTGAGCATCCACGTGGACAGGGCGGTGTCGAACACCTCGCGGGCGGCGACCCAGTCCACGTCCCGCTCGGTGACGTAGACGGCGTACTCGGTGCCGTCCTCGGCGATGTAGCTCTGGTCGATCGCGTGGACCGTCTGTCCGCTCTTGTCCTCGTACGTGTACTCCCACCGGGCGCCCGGGCGGCCCTGGAAGGTGTTGGCCGACAGCTGGACCTGCTGGTAGTTCTTCTGGTTGGCGGAGGCGGTCTTCTCCAGGGCCTGGAAGTTCTCGTACGAGGTGTAGGGGGCGTCCGCGATGACGCCGACCTTCAGCAGGGCGGTGTCGCCCGGGGCCGCGGCGTAGGTGACCTGGTGGTCCTTCTCGCCCTGGCGCTCCCAGTCGTCCGGCAGGGCGAGCGAGAAGCCGGCGGTGTCGGCGACGACGCTGTAGCCCTCCGGGAAGACGAGCTCGGCCGGGTCGGTGGTGGCGCTCGCCTCCGTGGAGGGGGCTTCCTCGGAGGGGGCCTCGCTCGTCCGGTCCTCGGCGGGCGTCGCCCGGTCGCTCTTCTTGCCCTTGTCGTTCTCCGAGGTGCCCGGGTCGTCGTCGTGGCGGTCCAGCAGGGCGAGGGTGCCCGCGGTGGCCCCGCCGCCGAAGATCAGCGCCGCGGCGAGCGTGGCCCCCCAGACGAGGACCGCCCGCCGGCGCCGGGGCGCGGGCGGCTGCGCGGGGTCCGGGGCGGGGATGTACGGGGCGTGCAGGGTGGCGGTGGGCGGCTCGGCGTCGGCTTCGGGTGCACCCGTCTCGGCGGGCGTGGACTGGGCGGGCGGGGTGTGCGGGCCCGGGCCGGGGTTCGGGGCGGGGGCGTAGGTGCCGGGGGCCGGGGTCTGGCCGGGCGCCGGGGTGTACGGGCCGGGGGCCGGGGTGTACGGGCCCGGAATGTGCGGGCCCTGGTGCGGCGGGCCGTACGGGCTCGGCGGGGCCGGGTACGCCGGGGAGCCGCCACCCGGGCCGCCGCCGCCCGTCATCCGGGCCAGGTACGGCGCGACGAGGACCGCGCCGCCCACCCACAGCAGCCCGAACAGCAGCGCGTCGGCGACGCTGGGCGAGACGTCCAGGGTGCCCGAGCCGCCGATGTCCGCGACGTTGCCGGAGAACTCGGCGGACAGGCCGCTCATCGCGGTCAGCGCGAGGAACCCGAGCAGGAACAGGCCGCCGGCGGTGACCTGTTCGCGCCGGTCGGCGGAGCGGCGCCCGGCGAGCAACCCGACGATGAGCGCGGAGACGAGGCCGGCGGCGAGCGCGCCGACGAGGGCCCAGTCGTTGGCGGCGTCGCTCAGCTCGCCGAGCCCGAACGAGCCGTGGTCCATACCGGAGCCGATGATGTCCGCCTGTCCCCGCGCGTCGTACTCGACGGAGCCGCCCCAGCTCACCGAGAGCACCATCAGCGCGATGTTGGGCAGCAGCGGCAGGGCCATCAGCAGGGCGGTGCCGTTGACGTCGTCCAGGGTGGCGTACGTGATGTAGCCGATCAGGCCGCACAGCAGGAGGACGGCGCCGAGCGCGCGGACGGCGGTCCCGGCGGCGCGTACGAAGCTCTGCGCGCCCGGCCGCTGGGCCAGCCAGGCGGCCGCGACATCACGTTGCAGCACGGCGCAGGTGGTGACGAGCGCGAGGGCGAGGGCGCCAAGGGCCGCGAGGACCGGCGAGGAGTGGAGCGAGTAGCTCTCGATCTCGGGCTGGGCGTAGAGCCCGAGGACCAGGACCGCGGCGGTGGCCACGACGCTGATCCGGACCGCCGCGTCGAGGCCGCCGCCCTGCCGGCGGACGCCCCGGGCGCCGAGGACGAGGGCGCCGATCCACAGCACGGTGACGGTGAGCGGGATCAGCGAGAGCGTCGTCTGGCTCTGCCCGCCCGGATCGAAGTCGCCGTACGTGTCCCCGTACGGCGAAGCGCCCCCGTATCCGCCACCGCCGCCCGGCACGACGGCCCGGACCTCGAAGCCGCCGCCGAACGCCTGGAGCAGCATCGCGAGCGCGATCCGGAGCCGGTCGCTCCACCCGACGACGACGTCGTCCCCCTGCCCGTAGTCAGGGATGGCGAGTGCCACGGCGAGCCCAATGATCAGCCCGGTCGGCCAGACGGCCGCCTTCAGCGAGCCCGCCCAGTCCCCGCGCATCACCCGACCGAAGAAGATCCCGACGGGCGAGGGCCCGGCCGGTACGGGCGCGTACCCGGGCGGCGGAGCGGCGGGCCGCGTCATGTAGGCGGGCACCGCGGGCGGTTCGACGGCGGGCACCGCGGGCGGTTCGACGGCGGGCACCGCGGGCGGTTCGACGGCGGGCGCCCCGGCCGGCGGCGGCGGAGCGGCGGGCTGAGGAGGCGCGGCGGGCGCGGCGGGCCGTTCACGCCCGCACTTCATGCAGAAGCGCGCCTCGTCGGGCGCCTGGGTTCCACAGAAGGGGCAGTACGAGGGCATGAGAGCTCCGCAGCGGGCCGGGGACGGGCGAGACGGTGACACACCGAAACGGGGAAGACGCGTGCCGTATCAACGGACACATCTTCCCCGCCCACCGGTTCCCGTCAACTCGGAATGTCGGCAACCGCTTTCGCGCGGTCCGCGCTCCCCGTCCGGGGCCCGCCGGAAACGTCAGTCGCGCACACCCCGGTGAAGGGCCACCACGCCGCCCGTGAGGTTGCGCCAGGCGACCTGGGACCAGCCGGCCTGCTGGAGCTTCTTCGCCAGGCCGGGCTGGTCGGGCCAGGCGCGGATGGACTCGGCGAGGTAGACGTAGGCGTCGGGGTTGGAGGAGACCGCGCGGGCCACGGGGGGCAGGGCGCGCATCAGGTACTCGATGTAGACCGTGCGGAACGGGGTCCATACGGGCTGCGAGAACTCGCAGATGACGACCCGGCCGCCGGGCTTGGTGACCCGGTACAGCTCGCGCAGCGCCGCGTCCGTGTCCTGGACGTTGCGCAGGCCGAAGGAGATGGTCACCGCGTCGAAGACCTCGTCGCGGAAGGGGAGTTTCGTGGCGTCGCCGGCGGTGAAGGGCAGCCAGGCGTGCCGCTTCTTGCCCTCGCGGAGCATGCCGATCGAGAAGTCGCACGGCACGACGTACGCACCGGTCGCGGCGAACGGCAGCGAGGACGTCGCCGTGCCGGCCGCCAGGTCGAGGACCTTCTCGGCGGGCCGGGCGTTCACCGCCTTGGCGACCGCCTTGCGCCACACCCGGTCCTGGCCGAGCGAGAGCACGTCGTTGGTCAGGTCGTAGTTCGCCGCCACGCCGTCGAACATCGAGGCGACTTCGTGCGGCTGCTTGTCCAGGGAGGCTCGGGTCACGCACCCCATTCAAGCAGCCCGGTCCGCGCCGCCTCGCGGGGGACGCCCCGGGCGAAATCCCGCTTCAACCTTTTCCGCCCCGCGGCACTCAGTAGTCACGAAGAGACCTTCGCGGAGAACAGGAAAGGGGGCAGATGTTCACGGGAGCCAGCCGGGGTGCCGACGGCTTCGAGGAATTCGCCCGCGCCGCTCAGCACCGCCTCTACCGCACCGCGTACCTGCTCTGCGGCGACGCCGACGCCGCGCGCGACCTGACCCAGACCACGCTGGCCAAGCTGTTCCAGCACTGGCGCCGGGCGGGCGCCGCCGACCACCCGGACGCCTACGCCCGGACCGTGCTCACCCGCACCTACATCGCCGAGCGCCGTCGCCGGCTGCGCGACCTCCTCGCCCATACGCCGATCGCCGCGCCCGCCCCCGCGGTGGGCCCCGAGCTCACCGTCACGCTGCTCGCCGCCCTCGCCGAACTGCCGCCGCGCGCCCGGGCGATGGTCGTCCTGCGCTACTGGGAGGACCTGAGCGTGGAGACCGTCGCCGGGCTGCTGCGGTGCAGCCCGTCCACCGTCAAGAGCCAGTGCTCGCGCTCGCTGGCCACGCTGCGCGCCCGCCTGGGCGACGCGCACCTCTACACCGCCCGAGGATGAGGAGTCACGCCGTGTACGTGTTCATGGACCCCGCTCCGGGCGACGAGCCCGGCCGGGACGACGACGAGCTGCTGGTCCGGACCGCCATGGAGCGGGCCACCGACGGGGCGCCGCCGCTGCCCGATCTGCTCCCCGGCGCCCTGGTCCAGGGCCGCCGCCGCCGGGCCCGGGCCCGCGCCGCGATCGGGGCGACGGCGACCGCGATCGTCGGCCTCGGCGTCTTCGGCGCCGCGCTGCCGGTGTGGGGCGGGGACGGGGAGCCGGTACGCCAGTGGTCGGCGGCCTCGCAGACCTCGCCGGTCCCCACGCCGACCGCGGTACCCGTCCGGCCCCCCGTGCACATCGAGCCGAGCCCCGGCGAGACGTCCATGGCGGACCTGCCGGAGCACGAGTTCTCACGGCAGCGGGTCTTCCAGAACGAGACGGCCGGGGTGCTCGAAACGCTGCTCCCCAAGGCGATCGGCCCGGTCCGTCCGGTCGACATCGCCGTCAACCGGTACCAGGGCGGCGCGGACGGCCGGGTCTTCCCCATCACGCTCTCCATCCGCCCGCTGGCCACGGGCAAGGCGGCCCGGGCGGACCCGCCCTGCCTCGACGTGGCCGTAAAGGATCTGCGGTGCGACGAGGTGTCACTGCCGGGAGGCATCATGGCCCAGGCGATCACGGCGGCCGGGAACGCCAAGGGGGGCAAGACGATCACCGGGGTCACCGTGCGTTTCACGTACCGGCACAGCCGCGTCGTGCTCACCGTGGGGGGTGACGACACGGCCATGGTGTCGGCACCGGTCACCGCCGACCAGCTGGTGGCCGTCGCCGGGGACCCGATGTTCATCGAAACGGTTGCTTATGCGGACGAACGTCCGATGGAAGCGAAGGAGGGCTCTGTCCGTGGGGGCTGAGAGCAGGCGGGGGCGGCACGGCGGAGCGGGACGCGGCCGAAGACGCGCGAGACGGGCGCGGCGCCGCAGCCGCATACGCATACTCACCGCCGTCGCCGTACCGGCGGCGCTGATCGGCGTGGTGGTGATCCTCGCGCCCCGCTGGGCGGGCGGTGACGGCGCCCCGGCGGCCGCCGCGCCGAAGCCGTCGCCCGTCGCCGCGTCCCCCTCGCCCTCGCCCTCCGTGAAGCCGAGCCGGAGCCCGAAGCCCAGCCGGAGCCCGAAGCCGTCCCGGTCGCCCTCCGTGAAGCCCAGCCCCACCCGCATCCCCGCCTCCGGCCCCGGCACCTTCACGACGGCCCGCGCCGACACGGCCTCCTCCGGGCAGTACGCGTACCGCGTCGAGGTCGAGGACGGCTCCGGCGTCGACCCGGAGGAGGCCGCCGACCGGATCGCCGGCATCCTCGCCGCGCCGCGCGGCTGGGGGGAGGGCGGGAAGCGCACGTTCCGCCGGGTGTCCTCCGGCCCGGCCGGGCTGGTCGTCCGCATCGCGACGGCGGCCACCACGGACCGGATCTGCGGGCAGGGCGGGATGAACACGCACGGCGAGGTCAACTGCCGGATCGGCGAGAAGGTGATGGTCAACCTCAAGCGCTGGCAGACCGGTTCGCCCGAGTTCGACGGCCCGCTGAACGAGTACCGCGCCCTGATCATCAACCACGAGGTCGGCCACTGGCTCGGCCACGGCCACGAGACCTGCCCAGGCGCGGGCCGCCCCGCCCCCGCGATGATGCAGCAGATCTACGGACTCAAGGGCTGCGTCGCCAACGCCTGGCCGTACGACGAGAACGGGACATACCTGGGCGGCCCCTCGGTGCCGTAACGATTCCCCAAACGCCTCCGCCACGACCTCATATGGTTGTGGACTGAACCAATCGCCCCGATCACCGGTCCTACAGCGGGGGACGGAACGTCGATCGCTGGGGAGGGTTTCGGATGCCCGGATGGAAAGGGCGCCGGGGGGAGGGCGGCCGGAGCAGGCTGCTCACATGGACTGTCGTCCCCGTCGTACTCGCGGCCGCCGCCGTCGCCGGCCTCCGCTGGAACGACGCGCGCGGGCCCGCACCCGCCTCCTTCACCGTGGCCCGCGCCGCCGCGACGGACACCGGTACGGGGAACGCCTACCGGGTGGAGGTGGAGGACGGCGCCGGGCTCGACGCGGACCGGGCGGCGGCCGTCGTCGCGCACATCCTGGCCGCGCCCCGGGGCTGGTCGCACCACGGGGAGCACAGGTTCCGGCAGGTGGCGAAGGGCCCGGCGGGGCTGGTCATCCGGATAGCGACCCCGGAGACCACCGACCGCGTCTGCGGCGCGAGCGGCCTCGACACGCACGGCGAGGTCAACTGCCGCGTCGGTACGGTGGTGATGGTCAACCTGAAGCGCTGGCAGACGGGTTCGCCGGAGTTCGACGGGCCGCTGGGCGAGTACCGGGCGCTGATCATCAACCACGAGGTCGGCCACTGGCTGGGCCACGGCCACGAGACCTGCCCCGGCAAGGGCCGCCCGGCGCCCGCGATGATGCAGCAGATCGACGGCCTGAAGGGCTGCGTCGCCAACGCCTGGCCGTACGACAGGAACGGGACGTACCTGGGCGGGCCGCCTGTGCCGTGAGGGAGCGTTCGGTATTTCTTCCGCATCGGGGTCGGAAGCAGTCGGCGCGCACCGGATCTTTCCAGCGGTCCGGGGAATCCCGTATCGCAAAACTCTCCCGTTGGCCGCCCGATCTCCATGCTAGGTTCAAAAATCCGAACTGAGTCCCGGGGGGGATCATGAGGATTCGCTGCCTAGTATGTGCCGATCACAGCGGCACACGGCGCGACCAGGGGAAACATCCGACACAGCTGACACGGACCCCGCTCCACCACCTCACTCCGATGGAACGCCAGGTGTTCGCCGCCCTGCACGACGGACCGTCGAATGAGGCGCTCGCGGCATCTCTCCACATCACGCCACGCACCGCGAAGTTCCACATCGCCAATCTCCGCCCCAAGCTCGGCGGTCTCAGCCGGTTACAGCTCTGTCTTCTCGCAGCACTGGAAAAGCTGGAAATACCAGCTATCTGCCTCACATGCGCTCACACTCTGGCAAAAGCCCCCGAGTTGACCCATAGCGCATAAAAAACGCTCTCAGCCTTTCGGTCCGCCGGCGCTCCGAGTGAGGGGGGAGACGTTTCCCCTCACCGCCGGCGGTACACCAGCCTGCCGCCCAGCACCGTGGCCACGCACGTCCGCGCGCCCGCCGCGCAGAGCGTCGTCACATCCGGTACGTCGAAGACCGCGAGGTCGGCGCGGCCGCCCTCGGTGAGGGGGCCGTGCTCCGAGCCGGGCAGGTCGTGTCCCCGCACGAAGGGATCGAGGCCGGGGGCGCCGCGGTCTCCGGAGGGCGGGACCACGGTCAGCCCGGAGCGGTTGACGACGGTGCCGACCGCCGGATCGGTGAACGGGCCCGCGAGATGCGTCGTCCCGTACCGCAGCATCTGCTGCAGCCCGCGCCGCACGCTGCCCGCGCGCCAGGTCTCCTCGGGGCCCAGCGCGTCGAGCGCGGCGCCGGTCAGGGGCTCGGTGCCCAGCGCGTCCGCCTCGCGGGGGTCGGCGAAGTACCACTCCTCCAGGAGCCGGACCGCGTCGCGCTGCACCAGCCCCGGGGTGAGGACGCCGGGCCAGCGCCGGACGCGGGCGCCGGGGTGGGCGGCCGCCAGTTCCCCGTACGGCCCGAAGGCGGCGACCACCGCGTCCCGCACGGCCACCGCGCCGCCGGACACGGGTGCGCGGCCGCCGCCCGGCAGGAGCAGGGCGGCGGCGTGAATCGTCAGCATGGAGAGATCAGTTGGCGCTGAGGAGCTTGAGCTCGGGGTGCGCGGTGCCGCCCTCGATCGCGGTGGACGAGATGTGCGAGACGACGCGCTCGTCGACCGGGTCGTTCGCCGGGTCGTCGTGCACGACGAGGTGCTCGTACGTCGTGGCGCGCTGGGCCGGGACCCGGTCCGCCTTGCGGATCAGGTCGATGATCTCCAGCCGGTTGGAGCGGTGCTTGGCGCCGGCCGAGGAGACGACGTTCTCCTCCAGCATGATCGAGCCGAGGTCGTCCGCGCCGTAGTGCAGCGACAGTTGGCCGACCTCCTTGCCGGTGGTGAGCCAGGAGCCCTGGATGTGGGCGACGTTGTCCAGGAAGAGCCGGGCGATGGCGATCATCCGCAGGTACTCGAAGAGCGTGGCCTGCGTCTGCCCCTTCAGCTTGTTGTTCTCCGGCTGGTACGTGTACGGGATGAAGGCCCGGAAGCCGCCGGTGCGGTCCTGCACGTCACGGATCATGCGCAGGTGCTCGATGCGCTCGGCGTTCGTCTCGCCGGTGCCCATCAGCATGGTCGAGGTGGACTCGACACCCAGGCCGTGCGCGATCTCCATGATCTCCAGCCAGCGCTCGCCGGACTCCTTCAGCGGGGCGATGGCGGTGCGCGGCCGGGCCGGCAGCAGCTCGGCGCCGGCGCCCGCGAAGGAGTCGAGACCGGCGGCGTGGATACGGCTGATGGCCTCCTCGGCGGAGACCTTGGAGATCCGGGCCATGTGCTCGATCTCGGAGGCGCCGAGCGAGTGGATCACCAGCTGCGGGAACGCCTTCTTGATGGCCGAGAAGTGCTCCTCGTAGTACTCCACGCCGTAGTCCGGGTGGTGGCCGCCCTGGAACATGATCTGCGTGCCGCCCAGCTCGACGGTCTCCGCGCAGCGGCGCAGGATGTCGTCGAGGTCCCGGGACCAGCCCTTGGCGGTGTCCTTCGGCGCGGCGTAGAAGGCGCAGAACTTGCAGGCCGTGACGCACACGTTGGTGTAGTTGATGTTGCGCTCGATGATGTACGTCGCGATGTGCTCCGTACCGGCGTACCGGCGGCGGCGCACGGCGTCGGCCGCCGCGCCCAGGGCGTGCAGCGGGGCCGACCGATAGAGGTCGAGCGCCTCCTCCGGAGTGATCCTGCCGCCTTCGGCGGCTCGGTCGAGGATGGGCTGGAGGTCGGCCTTCTCGGTCACCGGGCTGTCACCTTTCGGCGGTTTTTCACGGGTCTACGGACCGGTTCAGCGTACGCCAGCACTGCCGCGCGTCTCTCGCCGCACCCTCGCTGCGGGGTGGCGCCCCCGGGGTCAGCCGACCGCCTCGTCGAGGCTGCGCCAGGTCGGCAGCAACTCGTCGAGCAGCGCTTCCGTACGTGCCGGAAGCCCCCGGCCGCCGGCACCCGGCCGGTCCGCGCGCGTGACAAGGAACGTGGCCAGCTCCGCCAGGCGCGCCATGTCGCCCGTGGCATGGGTCGCACGCAGCAGCTCGTTCCACAGCCGCTCGTCGCCCTGCGACGGGGAGAGTGCGACGGTGAGCGCGGCAACGGCCGGTTCGGGCTGCCCCTGTTCGAGGTGGTGCTCCGACAGCGCGAGGGCCACGTCCGCGACGAGCAGGGGAAGCTGGGCGTCGATGATCTCGTGGGCGAGCCAGCCGTACCGGCCCTCGGGCCGGCCCGCCAGCAGCGGGCCGCGGACGAGGCCGAGGGCATCGGTGAGCAGCCGCTCGCGCACGGCCGCGTTCCCAGCCCCCTGGCCCCGGGTCGCTTCGTGGTGCAGGGAACGCAGCACGTCCAGGTCAGAGACCACGGAGACGGCCAGCGTGAGACGGCCCGTGTCTTCCAGCCGCAGCCGGGGCGTGCCGTCCGGGTCGTCTCCGAGCCACTCCCGCATCCGCTCGACAAGCGCGTCCCTGACATCCGCCGTCACCCCGCGTGGCCACAGCGAGGCGGCCAGCACCTGCGGGTGCACACCCTCACGGTGCAGCAGGAGCAGCGCCAGTGCCTCGTGCAGGAGCACGCTGCGCTCGCTGTCCGGGGGATCGAGTCCGATCAGCTCGTACGCACCGACGAGCCGGGCGTAGACCGCGGGCCGGCCGCGCTCGGTGATGTCGACGAGGAAGGGGGCGGACGACGGGCCGGGGCCCGGATCGTGACCGGGCTCGGCCTGCGCGAAGAGCTGGATCACCGCGTCGTGCTGGACGCGTGGCAGCATCTGCGCCTTGAGGTCGAGACCCAGCAGCGGGGCGAGCAGCCGGCCGTCGGGGGTGACGTCGAGCTGCCACACGGCTCCGGGCACCTGGGCCGAGCCCGTACTGACGAGATAGCCGATGCCCAGCCGCCCCGCGTCGGAGGCGAGTTCGGTGAGCCGTGCGGCCTGCGCCTCGGTCGGCTCGGCCGTGAGCAGGACGAGATGGGGCGCCCAGCGATGGTTCTGTACGTGACCGGTGCGACCGGTGAGGACGGAGTCGTGGCCGGCTGCACCCAGAGCACCCCGGCGCTGCCGGGTCTCGGCTTCCATGACCTCCAACAGGTCGTCCAGCCCTTCCAGATGACGCAGCCGGGTGGGGGCCAAGGCGCGAAGTTCCTCCCCGAAGCCCACCAGTGTGACGGTCATCCGGTCCGACCAGCCGCTGGTGGCCAGTTCCGCGGCGATCGAGGCCAGTACGGCGGCACGGTCCTGCGGGGCTCCGGTCAGCGAGACGAGCCCGGGTACGGATTCCAGGTTCAGCAGCAGCCGGGACCCTTCACGAGTGCCCAGGCTGACCAGACCGGGGTAGGGGGAGACGGTGTCGCCGTTCTCGTACGTGCCGGTGGCGGACCGCTCCACGTACCAGACCCCGGAGTCCTGGCCCTCCTGCCACGGGGCGGGCGGGCGGGCTTCGGGGCGGCCGAGCTGAAGGTGCAGTCCGCCTTCGGACAGCCAGGCCGCGTGCACGACCGGCAGCGGGCGGGACTCCGCGGCGAGCGAAGCGGACAGGCCACGCAGGGCCCGGTCCAGGAAACGCACGGCCTCGGGGTCGGCCCCGACCAGCAGCGCGTCCTGGGCGTCGGCGGCGGCGCCGGTGGGCACCGACGGTTCCCTGCCGCCCCGGCCCACGACGGTGCCCATCGCCGACTGCCACAGCGTGGTACGCCGCCGGTGGCCCAGGGCCGCGAGCAGTCCGACGGCGAGCAGCGGGGAGGCGATGAGGGCCTCGGAGAGGCCGAAGGAGGAAGCGGAGGAGTGGGCCGGGGCCGCGACCTCCTTGCCTGCCGGGCCGTTGTCCGGGGCGGCAGGCCGCTGCGCGGGCAGCGCGATCTGCGCGGTGTCGGCGTCGCCGCCCTGCTCGGCACCGTCTCGCGCCCTGCCCCGCGTGTCGTCGTATTCCTGAATCTGCTCCCGGACTTCCCTGGACACCTGAGGCGCGTCGTCCGGCATCTCGACGACATCACCGCCGTGGGCGTCCGCCGGCATCTCCATGATCCAGCCCGGGCGGATGAGGCTCGCCTGCGAAAGCCTCGATCCGTCCGGCTGTACCCGGTCCTTGTTGAGCTGGTAGATCTCGTTGTACCGGCGCCCGTCCCCCAGGTGCCGTTCGGCGACCTCCCAGAGCGAGTCGTGGTGCCTGCCCTCCGGAGGCTGGATCCGGTAGAACTTGGTCCCCTGTTCCTTGCCGGTCTCCGCCGTTCGTTCCGCGCTCTCGGCCTGTGCGGCCGCCTGCTCCCGCACCGCATCCCGTATCTGCCGGCCGGGAGTCTGCTGGGCGGACGACGCCACCGCCGGGCGGCTCGGCTCCTCCGGGCCGGAGCCCATCTGGGAGAGGCCGGGGGCAAAGCTCGCCGCTCCCGCCATCACCAGCAGCAGCGCCGCCACCAGTCGCCGCGCGAGCGCCTGACTCATCCCGGAAGCCGGAATCCGGGCCGGCATGCCGACCCCGGAGACAGCCGCCTTCACCTCGACCAGGACGCAGGCGGTGAACTGCGCCCAGGCCAGCCAGACCACCACCGTCAGCACGCTGATGAACGTGTCGACGGTGATCTGCTGCTGAAGCATCTCCAGCGAAGGCATCTCGTCCGCCAGCGGCCAGCCCACGAAGTACGCCAGTGCCCCGGGCACGCCGACGACGAGGGCGGCCAGCGCCAGGAGCGCGAGGAACGCCTTGACGAAGTCGGTGAAGCTCCGGGACGGTCCCGGGCTACTGGTCGTACGGGATGTGGAGCGTGCCATAACAGGGTTCCTCTGGAAAAGGACGGTCGGACAGGGCGGCGAGCGGTCGCTCTCCGGCCACGTAACTACCCGGCGACGGACTCGGCGACCGATCTGCCGTGCACGGTCAGCTGCCCGCCGAACAGCATTCCGCTCAGCACGGGCTGGTAGGTGAGCCGGATCTCGGCCTCGACCCGTTGGGCGTCCGCCGTCACGCAGCCCGAAGCGGCGACGTCCGGCTCGGACATCCCCTGCTCCCGGGCGAAAGCGCGTACCCGGGCGTCGCAGTTGCCGAAGTTGATGGGGGCCGCGCCACCGGAGTCGTCGTACAGGGCGGCCCTGTCGATGTCCTGGGCCGCGTACCGGGCGGCCTGTTCGGCGATGTCCGCGGCCCGTTCGCGCTGGGAGATCGCCAGCCCGCCGTCGATGACGAAGGCGGCCAGCACCATGAAGACCAACGCGAAGATGATGACGGCGCCGGCGCCCGAGCCCCTGTCGTCCAGACGCCCGCGCCATACCGCCCGCCACGCGAGCGGTGTCTCCCGCCGCACCTTCATGCGGCCCTCCTGAAGGGATCGAGCGGTGAGGCGGACCGGCCGGTGAGGGTGGTCGGAATGTTGAGACCGAGCATCCCCAGACCACGGACCTCGCAGCTGACCTCGACGGTGAAGAATCCCCCGGGCTCGAAGCCCTCGCTGGTCTTGGCCACCGTCACCGGTCCCGCACAGACGTCGGACAGATCGGCCTCGGCTGCCTTCCGCGCCTCGGTCATCGCGAGACCGCGGTCCTTCTGGATCGAACCGGCACGGGCCGCGTCCCGTGCGGCACCGTCGACCGCTCCTCTGCCTTCGACGAGCTGTCCGAAACCGACGAGTACCAGGACGAAGAGGACCATGACGGGTGCGAGGACGACCATCTCGACCGTGGACAGGCCGCCGTCACCGGCGACGTCCGCGGCCGTACCCCGGTCGCCGACGGCCCGGCCACGCGTCCGCGCGCGCACCCGCTCCAGCGCACTGGTCACGCGGTTCATTCCCCTCACTGCTCCCCGTCCGGTACGAATCGCTCCACCGGCCCCTGGGACTGTGCGTGAATCGTCAGGTCGAGCCCCGGAAAGACGCTCGGCACCCTCGCGGTGATCTCCACACCCACGGTGGCCGCGTCGGGCTGGTAGGCCCGGACATCTGGCGACAGGACCAGCTGCGGCCCCAGCTGCTGTATGTACCTTCCGGCAACCGCCCGCCCCTTGGCCTGCCACCCGCTCGGATCCTCGTCCGCCTGGGCCCGTGCCTCGCGGGCGCCCGCCTGGGCGGCGGCCTGCGCCACATGATCCGCGAAGGAGTACAGCGCGAACTGCACGGTCGCGAAGATCATGAAGAACAGGATCGGGGTCAGGAAGACGAACTCGATCGCGGTCGCGCCGGAGTCACCGCGCCCGGATGCCGCGTCCACGCGTCGGCGCACGGCGGCACGCAGCCGCCGCGCAGCGCGGCTCGCGGCATCGGAACGGAGTGGCTCGACCGTGGGCATCCTTCGGGTCAGCAGGTCGATTCGGCATCGCTGCCCGCGATGCACTTGCCGACCTTGGTGGCGCCGTTCTTGAGCGCGAGGTTGAGAATCGCGGCGACCACACCGACGATCGCTACGACCACGGCCGAGATGATCACCCACTCGACGGCGGACGCTCCACGGTCGAGCTCGCCCGAGCGGGCCCGCTCCACCCTGGCCCGCAGGAAGGTCAGCAGGAAATCGATGGCCGGATGACTGATACGGGGACCGTCCATGGACTCGGATCCTTTCGGAGAAGGGGCATTCGGGTTACGGAGGTCAACTGACCTGGAAGACGCGCACGGCGGCCGGGAAGATGAGGAAGACGAGGAATCCGGCGCAGAGCAGCAACTGGGCGACGAGCATCGACTGTGACTTCTCACCCGCGCTGCCTTCGATCTGGGCCATCTCCCGGTGCCGCATCGTCTCGGCCCTGGAGGCTAGGGACTCACGTACCTTCGCTCCGTCGTCGGCGACGAGCGCCAGCGACGCCGAGAGGTCCTTCAGCTCGTCGATGCCCAGCTGTTCGCCCAGCCGCCCAAGGGCCTGCCATTGGCTGGTCCCGGTGATGCGGGCGTCCGCCAGGGTGTTACGGATCCGCCGCAGCGCCGCACCGTCGCTCACCTCGGCCGCCGCCATCAGCGCCTCGGGAAGGCCGCGGCCACCGGCCAGGTTCATGGCGACCAGGTCGAGATAGGCGCCGACGGCCCGCCGCAGGTCGCGGCGCTTCTCGGCGGCGTCCCGCCGTACTTCGAGGTCCGGCAGGAAGAAGAAACCGGCAGCGAAGGCCAGGGCCAGCCAGAGCGGGACGATCGGGCCGCTGCCGAATCCGAGCGTCCAGATGACCACGAAGACGAGCGGGCCGAAGAAGAGACCGGCGGCGCCCAGCAGGATCTTGGTCGCCAGGAAGTGCTCCCACCCGCGTTCGAGGACCGAGAGATCAGCCCGTAGCGAGCGCTGTTCCCAGCCCTGCTGCACATAGAAGTCGGCGACGCGGGCGCCGGCCCGGGCACGCAGCGAGTCCAGCCGCCCGGTGGGCGCGTCCCCGTCCCCGTTCGGGCTCGTCTCGTACGCCGTGCCACGCGCACGCAGGGCGTCGATACGGGCCACCGTCGCGACCGCTCCCCGCCTGGACGGCAGCAGCGCCCGTACAAGTGTGTAGACCCCGAGACCGAGTACGGCCCCGACCACCACGGGCAGGGTGAGGTTCATCGCGGGAAGACCTCCTCGTTACCGGGCGCCGAGGACCGGACCCGCTGGGGCGACGACGCTGACGGCTGGGGGCGCACGAAGCGCACCGCCATGTCGTCCCGCACCAGGAAACGCTCAGGGGTCTCGATGGTGGAGAGCTTGCGCAGCCACCAGAACCCCAGGGCGAACAGACCGCACACACAAAGAAGGACGAGCTGGCCCAGCGGTGTGCCGTACGGGGAGACGAAGTCCCGGTTGAAGATCGCGAGTCCGAGCACGAAGACGACGCTGACGCCGACGACGATCTGCACACTCCGCCGGGTGCTGGACCGCTGGGCCATCACGCGCTGCCGCATGTCGACTTCCTCGCGGGCCGACTTGGCCAGGGCACCAAGGACCTGTCGCAGGCCCGGTCCCCGCAGTCGTGCGTTGAGGATGAGGGCCGCGACGATGATGTCCGCAGATGCGTCATCGATCTCGTCGGCGAGTATCTGGAGTGCGTCGGGCAGCGGCGTACGCGCCCTCAGCCGGTCCACGAGCATGTCCAGGTGGGAACGCAGAGCGGGTGCGGCGGCCCGCGCCGAGGCCGGGATGGCCTGTTCGAGTCCGACGGCACCGGCGATGGTGTCGCGCAGCGACTCGGTCCATGCCGCGAGGGCCTCGACCCGGCGCATCGCGGCCCGCTCCGCCGCGGCACCGCCGAAGAGGCGGTCCCAGAAGAAGACCAGCACACCGGCTGCGATGCCTGCCACGATCCAGCGGGTCAGCAGCAGGATGACGAGCCCGGCACCGATCGAGACCGAGCCGCGGCGCCCGGTGAACCGGGCCAGTTCCGCGAGGCGTTCATTCGATCTGGCCTTCTCGTGCGGTGCCTTCGCGGGTGTGCCCCGGACGGCGAGGACCAGGAGGGCGAGGCCGCCTCCGACGAACACCCCGCATACCACCGCGTACAGCACAGGCAGCGAGAAGACGCCGCTCAACGAGGAGATGCCGTTCATGTCTCTCCGCTCACCCCCAGGATCCGCTGGGGCGGTAGCCGTGCGCGGCCAGTTCCTCGGCACAGGCGACGGGTGCGTGCGGTACGAGCCGGCCGTCGGGGGTCTCGGCGAACACCTCGCTGGACAGCACCCGGCCGTCGACGCCGTTCACCTCACGTACGGAGGTGACCAGACGGCGCAGGATGCCGCCCTTCCGGAAGTCGTTGCGGCGCTCGATGAAGACCACGAAGTTGATGGCTCCGGCCACCAGCATCTGGCTCGCCTCGATGGGCAGCCGTTCGGCGGCCTGTAGGGCGTAGGTGGAGATACGGGTGAAGACCTCGCTGGAGCTGTTCGAGTGGATCGTGGACAGCGAGCCGTCGTTGCCCTGCGACATCGCGTTGAGCATGGTGACGATCTCGTCGCCGAGCACCTCGCCGACGATCACCCGGGACGGGTTCATACGCAAGGAGCGGCGCACCAGTTCGGACATCATGATGGCGCCCTGGCCCTCGGAGTTGGGCAGCCGCTCCTCGAACGCCACTACGTTGGGGTGCAGGTCGGGAAACTGGTCGAGGCCCAGCTCCAGGGCCCGCTCGACGGTGACGAGCCGCTCCTGCGGCGGAATCTCGTTGGCGAGCGCGCGCAGCAGGGTGGTCTTCCCCGCGTTCGTCGCGCCCGCGATCATGATGTTCTTACGGGCCCGGACCGCGCAGGCCAGGAAGTGCCCCAAGTCCGGGGTGACCGTGCCGTTCCCCACCATGTCGGACATGAAGACCTTGCCCATGCGGGCCCGCCGGATGGACAGCGCGGGCCTTCGGGTCACGTCCATCACCGCGGAGAGCCGGGAGCCGTCGGGCAGCCGCAGGTCGAGCTGGGGATTGGCGGAGTCGAAGGGCCGTGACGACAGGCCCGAGTACGCGCCGAGGATCTGGACCAGCTCGACAAGCTCCTCGTCGGTCTCGGCCACCGGATCCCCACGCACCTCCCTGCCGTCCGCGTACCCGACGAAGACCTGGTCGCAGCCGTTGATGTCGATGTTCTCGACCTGGGGGTCGTCGAGCAGCGGCTGCAGCCGCCCCACCCCGAAGAGCGCGGCGTGCACGGCCGCAGCGGACTGCTCCTCCGTCTCGGCGTCGAACGGCGTCCGGCCGGCGTTGATCTCGGCCCGCGCGTACTCCTCCAGGATCTGGGCGATGACGGCGCGCGCATACTGGCGTTCGTCCTCGCTGGACATCTGGCGGACGCCGGACGCCTGGTCGATCCGGCGCTGTTCGGCGATCCGGTCTCCGGCTTCCTGCCGGAAGCGTTTGACCAGCTGGTGGTCGACGGCGGTCATCGGCGCGCACCGGGGATCGGGCCCTGCGCCGCTCCGGGCATCTGGCCGGGCATGTGCCCCGGTGCCGCTCCCTGGACGGGGAACGTCCAGGCGGCGCCGTACTGCTGGTAGATGTCACGAGCGGTCTGCCGGGCCGACCGGATCAGCAGCGACCTGTCGAGCCGGCCGCGCTTGCGCCCGGCCAGCTGCTCGGCGCCGGACGGGTCGTGGGCCAGCGTGCCCATCACACGGGCGCCGGACTGCGCGCCGATCAGCATGCTGTCGACCTGGCCGGCGACCTTCGCCGAGTCACTGGGATCGGCGACCAGCAGGACGCCGATGAGCGGCGTCGCCGGCTGGGCGACGCCGCGCGACGCGCCGTGCAGCCGAGTGGAGAGCGCGAGCACCCGGTCCCGCACGCGGGCGATGCTCTCGGGCTGGGTACGCGCGACGAGCAGCACCAGACTGGCGTGCGCGAACAGATCGAGGGCGGGAGTGTCCCCGCTGATCCGGCCGCAGTCGGCCATGACGTCGGCGGGGGCCTGCGGGGACTCCGCCAGCGCGGCGAAGGAACGGCCGAGCAAGGACCACTGGCCGGCCAGCCCCGCTGCCTGTTCGGAGGAACCGATGCCGACAAGAACGTCGAGGCCGCCCGACAGCGTCTGGGAATGGTCCCAGAGCTGGTCGGGCGCGAGACCGCGACGCGCGGTCGCGGCGATCGAAAGCATGCCGGCGTTGGGGTTCAGCGGACCGCCGTGGGCGGCCTGGCCGCGGTAGACGAGATCGCCACCGGCGGGATCCGCCTCGGCCAGCAGCACGCGGCGCGGCCAGACGGCGGAGAGTGCGACGGCTGCGGTGGTGACACCCGGCGACCCCTTGTCCGCCGCGAGCGCGATGAGCGCCATTTCTTCTGCTTCCTGTGCGCTCGTGAATCAGCTGGTGGGCGAGGGGACCAGCACCAGCGCGACCTGACCGGTCGCGGCGGCCTGGGTGAGTCCCTCGACGTCGGAACTGCTGACCAGGAGAGTGACGGGCAGACTGCCACTGCCGACCGTCGAGTTGTCGCCCCTGACGACGTCACTGACCTTGGCGCTCTGGACGATCAACGCGTTGGCGCCGGCAGCACCCTTGTCCGTATCAGTGCCGACACGGTACGCGGATACCTCGTCGCCGGTCTTGATGCCCGCCGGGTACTGCCCCTCCTTGAGGGCGAGCCCCACGAATGCCTTCCCGTCCGGCAGCCCCACGTCGTCCGAGAACATCTCGCCGATGGGGATGGTGCCTGCGACCAGAGTGCTCTTGGCCCGGAGCTTCTTCAGTTCGGTCCTCTGAGTCCACGGCACGTAGTGGACACCCGGGTCGTCCGCCACCATGACGGACGTCATGGAGTCGTCGGTCACGGCCTTCCCTGCCGGCACGTCCGCGGAGAGACGCACGACCTCGATCCGGTCACCGGCCCGCAGCACGAGCACGGTCGCACCGAGTGCGCCGACGAGAATCAGCAGTACGGCGAGCGCGGCAAGCGCGGGCTTGCGTTCACGCACCGGCGCCGGAAGCCGCTCACCTGCATGCTGGGCCGGTCCGGAACTCCGCTGGTTCCCCGCCCCCGTACGGTCCCGCACCTTCACGCAGCCGCTCCCCGTTTACCACCACAGACAATTCGGCCATTCAACAACCGTCAGGACTGACAGGTGAGTTGACCAGACACTGAAGACACCCAAAGGCCCTTGCAGCTTAACATTCGCACATATGTAGCATCAAGATGTTACGGCGGCAACCGCGAGGCGCCGCAAGGAAGTTCACTCTTCACTCATCTCCCCGATGCTCCCGGAACCACGACTGCGACCTGCACGCCGGCGAACCGGCCCGTTTTGCCCCCGCTCCGATCTCCTGCCACCGACGCCCGGTCCCACATCCGCCAGGACGGACGGGCTTCGCGGCACAACCCGCCCCCACAACACGCCCATCGGGCGGGTCCAGCGGCTGCCGGGACGATTGGCAAGTTCACGATGGCGAAACCAAGAGCCCCCCGGATAGCGTCATGTTGCCTCGGACATCAGTTGACCCACGGGAGTCGCCAGTGAACCGCCGCACGTTGCCCATCGCCACCGCGCTGACCACCGCAGCATTCCTCCTCCTGACCGCGTGCGGCAGCGACGACAAGCCCGAGGCGAACGACAAGATCGCGGGCGCCGACTCAGGCGGGACGAAGTCCGCGACGCCAACAGCGAGCCCGCCGGGCGAGTCGAACCGCCCACAGATCACCCTCCCCAAGGATGTGCAGAACGTCTTCGAAAGCTGGAAGACAGGCGACCCCACAAAGGACTCGATTCTGACAGATGTCAGCCAACGCATCAACGCAACGGATGCCGCCATCGCAAAGGGTGATTCCAACGCGTCGACTCTCCCCTTCTATTACCAGGGAGACGCATTGATTGGCGCAGCTGAGTGGATTCAGGGGTACAAGAAGGACGGTTTGTCCATCACGGGAACGACCCGATACTTCAAGCCCAAGATCGAAATGCTCGGCAAGACGTCCGCCGGCGTTGTCTATTGCGCGGACGAGAGCAAGGCGTACAACAAGGACCGCAAGACAGGCAAGGCCGACAAGTCCCCCGCCTCGGACGATTCGTATGTCTACTACAGCACCAGAGTGGACAAGAACGATCGGGATATCTGGCAGACCGTCAAGCTGACCTCGAAGAGAGGACACGAGTCGTGCACCCCGTGAACACATTCGGAAAATTGCTGCTGGTGGGCGCTACCGCCTCCGCACTGGCCCTGCTGCCCGGAACTGCGATTGCGGACAAAACTCGCGGCGACGGCTCCCAGGGCAATGTCAAGTCATCGGCGAAGCGGAACGGGCACACCCTCACCTCGCGCATCAGCTACTCCGGCTCCACCAAGGGCGCGTCCGGCAAATCGTCCGGCGGCTTCGCCGCCACCGGCAACTGGACGCCCCCGGCCTGCTGGTACGAGCCGCGCTCCCCCGCGGAGTTCAAGAAGAGCGTCGAGGACATGTACACGACGACTCTGAACACGCCCGGCCAGCACAGCTACGCCAAGGCCGCCGCCGGCCAGTACCGGGACATGTACAAGGACGGCAAGTACAAGAACTACAACCTGGACAAGGCCGACGAAGGCGCCTTCTGGGTCTCGGTCCAGGACAAGGACCGCTGGGACGAGCCGGGCGCGTGGAGCTGTAGCGAACTGCCCTTCTGGGTCGAGAAGGGCAAGGCTCCCCAGGTCAAGAACAGCGTCACCCCCGAAGTCCTCGCTCAACTCGCCTACAACCAGGTCGATGTCCCGAAGACCGAGGTCAGCCTCGCCCCGGCCGGCAACACCAAGGTCAACCTTCCCACCTGGGCCTGGCTCGACGAAGCGACCTTCAAACCCGTCTCGGTCACCGCCTCCCTCGACGCCGGCGGCGTCAGCCTCCGGTCGACCGTCACCGCCACCCCGGTCTCCCTGCACATCAAACCCGGCACCAAGGACGCGACCCTGCATCCCGGAAGCGGCGAATGCGCTTTCCACGACGGCCACATCGGCACCCCCTACGCCAAGGGCGACGCCGACAAGACGCCCTCGTGCGGAGTCACCTACCTGCGGTCCTCCGGAAACGGCTCGTACGCGCTCCAGGCCACCCTGACCTGGAACGTCACCTGGACCGGAACCGGCGGCGCAGGCGGCACTCTCCCCACGGGCGCCTTCGGCACCACACAGAACATCACCGTCCAGGAAATCCAGGCCATCAACCGTTGAGCGGCATCGGCCGGAAACTCCATATGGCCGACCGCCGAAAGGTCCCGAATGTATACCGAAAAGCTCCCCAAAACGTGGTCCGCCATCTGCATCGGCATCTATGTCGTCGGCGTCGCCTACATGGGGTTCGACTCGGTCCCGGAGGACACCGGGCCGTGGCTCGCCGTGTCGGCGGTTTTCCTCCTCCTCCTCATTCCCTGCCTCTCCGTCCCGATCTCGAAGGCCATCTACAACCGCATCCACATCGATCCGGCGCAGAACCTGCTCCGGGTCGGCCGGGAACGGATGGCCCTGACGGACGTGGACCCCGCCTCGGTCTTCCATGAGATCCAGCAGGATCCGCTTGGCATCGCTCAGCGATACGCCGCGTCGCTGGGCAACATCGACGCCCCGGTCCGGGGGCTCCGGGCAGCCGAGCGTGGCGCGCCGCGCCTCGTCGGTGGCGGATGGGGCGTCCCCATGGGCATGGAAAGCGTGGAGATCCGTACCCGGCAGGGCGAACGGCTCTCCATCGCCACGCACGACCGGATGGCCTTCCTCACCGCCCTGGCCGACTCCACCGCCCACGGAACACCCGGAATCCGATAGGAGAGGATGAGCGGCATGCCTTCCTTCGACAGCTCCCGCGGCCGGTTCCGCCTGGCGGACCGTCACATCACCGTACTGGCACATCTCATGGACAAGGAGGCACCGCCGGCCGAGCTCTTTCACTCGCTGGGCGAGCTTCAGCGCATCGGCCTCGTCGGCCCGGAGGGCGAGCTCTCGCCGCTGCTCCGCGACCTGCTGACCGCTCTCGCACAGCCTCTGGTCCTGATCCAGGCCGAAATGACCGGTCCACAGGGGCCGTTGAACCACGGCGTCGTGGTCGGCCAGGACACCGTGTTCTCCCACGACGGCTGGCCCGGGGACGAGGAGTCCGAATACGTTCCCATCCAGCCGAGCACTCTGGTGTGGGAGCTCGCCCGCAAGGTCAAGCTGCAAAGCATCGACATCGAGGAGTCCGAGCTGCTCGGCGTCCCCGAGATCACGACGACCATGGGCGCGCTGGATGCGGCATTCGCGGTGATGGAACAGGCGACGGACGACGTGGATGCCACCAGGACGGCCGTCATCGCCGCCGTTTCCGGTGCGAGCGACCTGGCTGAACCAGAACTGTCGGCCCTGGCCGAACTGGCCATGTCCCTCAACTCCACCTGGCGCATGACCACCACCTGGGGCGGCGCATCGGAAGCGGCCTCGGTGCGGAGCATCGCGGTGTGGGACTGCGGACACCACGGCAACTGGGAGCGCGTACAGCCCCAGGAGCCCATCCAGGAGGGGCAGATCGGCCCCGACACCACGCTCCGGGTCGTCCGGACCAGTTCCCGCGACCTCTGGGACAAGCTCGCCGACCTGCTCCCCGACAAGGAAGACCTCGTCCCGAGCAACGCGTAGCCGCAGGAAATTCACCCGGGGGACCACCGTGCGCAACGTCAACGCAGATGATCTGGATGAACTCGCCAAGCTCATAGACGGCAAGGGCGGGATGGGAGACAAGCTCACCGAGGCCCTGAGCCGGGCCTCCTCGCTCGGGGTCTCGGACCGTCTGGCGCCGATCAAGCCGATGCGCAGCTGGGTTACCGAGTCGGGCCCGGACATGCGCCGCCGTGCGACGGCGGTCAGAGAGGAGAAGCTGCTCGAACGGGGCGACCGGGAGACGTACAGCGACTGGCTGGCACGGATCGAAGCCCACTACCTGAAAAAAGTACCCGGCCTCGACAAGTACAGCGAGAAGGAGATCGAAGAGGTCCTGAACGACATATCGGACGTCGCCACCGGATTGAAGATCGGTGGACTCACCCTTACTTCGGGGCTCGGCATGGCGAACGTGCTCCTCAGGAACTCCTGGCACAGCGGCTGGCTGCGCACCCTCGTCGATTCCGGGGGGCTCGGCAGCACCGCGCAACGCCTGTCTCCGGGGATTCTCCGCTCCCTCGCTTCTCCCGGGAGCTGGCTCCCCGGGCAGTTGGCGGGCCAGGTCAACAGCCGTAGCGCGCTCTACCGGGCTCTCAGCCGAATCCCGTTCACCGGGACGCGTGAGGCCAGCATCTTCAGCACCGCCTGGGATGCGGCACGGGGGCTTCCTGTCCTGAACTCCCCCTTCGTGAGCCGCGGCATCAACGCCATCGTCGGATCGGACGCCGCAGCGGCGCTGTACGGCGGAGTGACCCACTCCGGTGCCCTCGTCACACGTGCCGCCAACGCGAACCTCTTCAAGGTCTGGCGCAGCGCGTCCTACTTCCAGGAACTCTCCAACGCCCGGCCCTCGGTCATCGCCGCCGGCAAGACCGCCTCCCCGTTCCTCAAGGGACTCGCCGCGACCGGGAAGACCGCTGGATTCCTGCGGGGCGCCGGCATCGCGAGCTCCGCCCTCGCGACCGGTCTGAGCGTCGCCAACGTCGCAGCCCAGGGAAACCCCGTCGAAGCCTTCAAGAAGAAGGGTGCCGGGTATGTGGCGGACGTGGCCGAGGCCGGCTTCAACGCGTCGTTGACGACTGCCATGATCGCTCCGAACCCTGTCACGATCGGGGCGACCGTCGTATTCGGCGGTGTGTACGTCGGCGCGAAGGTGGTGGAGCACTGGCCTGAAGTCAAGGAAAAGTGGAACACGACGAAGGACTGGGTCGGGGACAAGGCCTCGAAGGTCGGCTCCGGTATCGCGAACGGCGCGAAGAGTATCGGCAAACACGCGAACCCCATGAACTGGTTCTGACATCACATCACACCAGGGGTGCACGATGAATGAATTCATGTTTGAACTCGAGCAATTCTCCGCCAAAGAAGAGGAAGGCAGGTCGGGCACCGCCGGAGCCTTCGGTACGGTCACCGTCTCCGTCCCACGAAGAAAGTTTCGGGACAAGAGCTTGGGAAACTCCACCGAGATCCGTGCCGACGGTGAGCACATTCCCGAGGTTGTGTACCGGGCGGTCGGCAGGCCGCGTCCCGGACTGAGGGATGGCCGCCTGCTCGTCGACGGCACTCCCGTGGATCTCTCTTTCAACAGAAACGCCCTCCGGAACAAGTCCCGCGCGCTGCAATTGACTCATCAGGGCCGTGCATACGCATACATCGTCACCGGCAACCGCAAGGGAGCCGTCCTGCGGCGCGCCGGCGCGGACATCACCATCGCCCGGGAGAAGAGCACGTCCGGCAGGGGGCTGAACAGCGTCGGGACGGCGACCGGTGACGTGGACGCGGTCGATCTGGCGCTGGCCGTCGTCTTCGAGGAGGTCGACACATTCGATCTGACGTCGTTCGGCGCGGCCACCACGGCGTTCAACCGGATCGTCACCCCCAGAACGCATGACTCGGGCGTCGGGTCGGAATAGTGGAACCCGGCGAAGCCGACTTTCCAGGGGATCCCGATGAATCGAAATGAAACGCTTCGACCGATGTCGGCTCAAATCGTAACGAGGAAAGAAAGACAGAAATGAGCGAAATCACCTTCGAGCTCAGACCAGTCATCACCCGGAAGGAATCCGGCCGCAGAGGGCTGGTGGGTCCCTATGGTGAAGTGACTCTTGGACATACGCGCATCAAATGGCCGTGGTCCGCCGCGAAACCGCTGGAGCTTCGCCTTCATGGCGCGCAGGTGCCTGACGCCACGTACACCTCACTCAGCACGTATCGGCCCACGCTGAAGGCCCCGCACCTCGTCCTCGACGGCACGCCTGTCGATATGTCCTTCAAAAGCTGCGCGTTCCGGAAGAAGGACCGCGTACTGCGGTTGTCCTGGCTGGATCGCACGTACGACTACACCGTAACGGGAATGAAGAAGGGAGCCGTCCTCCGTCGGCCGGGGGTGGAAATCACCACTGAACGCAGGAAGAACCCGGCCGGAAAGGGGCTCTGCAGCTGGGGCACCGCGACCGGGGAGTGCGACGCAATCGATCTGGCACTGGCCGTCCTCTTCGAGGAGGTCGACACGTTTGAACTGACGACCTACGCGGCGATGTCCGAGGTCTTCAACAAGGTGACCACTCCTCGGCGGCCCGAACCGATGGACTGAATCCCACAGCGCGGTCACCACCGAACCGAACGGGGAGATTGAGGAATGGCAGACCCGGAACTCCAGGAACTCACCAGGCGCGCGGGCGAGCTCCGAAGCCTCGCCGACCACATCGCGAGCATCGCGGACGCCCCGCACACATACGCGACCGCCACCATGAAGACCTGGAAGGGCCCACACGCCGAGCGCACACGTGGGCAGCTGAAGTCCTGGCGGGCGAAGTGCGACACGGTGGCGGAGGCGCTGCGCGAGGAGGCCCGTACGTGCGACCAGTCGGTCAAGGACGCCAGGCAGAAGCAGAAGACCTGAGCCTCCGCCTGCCGTTGAGCCGCGCGGAAGTCCGGACGCCGTCCGTGAACGTGCCACACACGCATCACGCGCATGCCGAAGTGAATGCGCTCCCATGAACCGGCGGTCCGGCAGCGGACCGGGAGGAAGTAATCCATGCGAGTCCTGGTGACGGTCGTGCGGGAAGGGGTTGCCCCGCAGGACCTTCTGGTCACCCTGGAGGCGGAGGCGACCGCCGCCGATGTGGCGGCCTGCCTGACCGGTGGCGACGGGCGGGCATCCGGGGCGGTGACCGGGCAGTCGCCGTACCAGAACGTGGTGCTGTCGCGTTCCGTGTGGGGCGAGCGGATACCGGACCCCCGCGACGCCGGGGTCCCGCTCTGGGTCGACGGCCATCGGTGCGCGCCGGACGAGCCCGCGCGGTCCGTCCTGCGGGACGGTGCCCGCGTCACCACGGACGACGCCATCGGGCCGTTCATGCGGACAGGAGAGCCCACGGGGCGGTACGAACTCCATGTCAGCGGGGGACCCGGTTCCGGGCATGTAGCCCGCATCCAGGTCGGCAGGTCGACCATCGGCACCGGTTCCTCGTGCACCCTTCCACTCGCCGACCGCTCGCTGCCCCCGCTCGCCCTCGAACTCTCGGTCGGCCTGGACGGGGCCGTGACGCTCCATCCCCGGGAAGGCGTCTCCGCCTCCATCGGCAACGACGTGGTCACCGCGGACTGCGACTGGCCCGTGGGCGCGGTCGTCCGCGTCGGTGACTCCGTCATCGGGCTGCGGGAACCGCAGCGCCCGGACGCCCACTTGGCGCCCACGGAGGACGGCGGCTACGCCTACAACCGTCCGCCGAGGCTGTCGCCCCTGCGACGGCGCCCCCGCCTCATCGTCCCTGTGGAGCCGGTGAAGGGCGAGGGGCCGCGCCTCCAGCTGCTGGCCTCGATGATCCCGGCCTTCTTCGGCGTCGGGATGTACTTCATGACCAAGCAGCTCTACACACTGCTGTTCTGCGCCATGAGTCCGCTGATGATGATCGGCTACTGGGCCGGCGAGGCCCGGCACGAACGCAAGCGGTACAAGCGGGCGGTCAAGCAGTACAAGGCGGACAGCGCGGCGTACGCGACGAACCTGACCGAGCTCGGCGTGGAGGAGCAGCGCGGTCGCCGGGAGGCCCACCCGGATCCGGCGGAGCTGCTGCTGTGGGCCACCGGCCCTCGCAGACGCCTCTGGGAGCGCCGGATCGTCGATCCGGATGCGCTCCAGCTCCGCGCCGGTCTCGCCGCTCTCCCTTCGGACGTGGAACTGCGGTCCGCCAACGGCGGCACTCTCGACGATTCGGTGCAGCCGCCCGTCCTTGCGGACGTACCTGCCGTGCTGCCGCTCGCGGAGCTGGGCGTCGTCGGTGTCGCGGGTGACCGCGGGTCCGCCCTCGGTGTCGCGAACTGGATGGTCGCGCAGGCCGCGATCCTGCACAGTCCCCGGGATCTCGCGCTCGTTGCGCTCTCTTCCTCGCCGGATGCCCAGGACGTCTGGACATGGGTGCACTGGCTGCCGCACACCACCCCCCAGGCGGGGCAGAACTGCCTTTCGCTGGTCGGCTCGGACCCCGAGGCCATCGGACGCCGGGTCCAGGAGCTACTGGCCGAACTGGAGCGCCGGAAGGCGGCGTCCCAGGGGTTCGGCACGGCAGGCGGGCTGAGCCCCGATCCGTACACCCTGATCGTCCTGGACGGGGCACGGCTGCTGCGGCGCGTCCCCGGCATGCCGCAACTCCTCAAGGAGGGCCCCCTTTTCGGCATGTTCGCCCTCTGCATCGAGGAGGACGAACGGCTGCTGCCCGAAGAGTGCAAGGCGGCCGTCAGCGGCCGGACCGATGCCCCGCACCACGTCGAGATCAGCGGCGGGGGGCTTGAAGCCCTGGGCGACGTACTGGCGGATCAGGTGTCGACGGCCTGGTGCGAGCTCGTCGCGCGTTCGCTGGCACCGGTACGGGATGTGAGCCAGGACGACGCCAACGCGGCGTTGCCCACCGCGGCGCGGCTGCTGTCGCTGCTCGGGATGCCCGATCCGGCCGGTGCGGATGTCGCCGGTGTCTGGAAGCGGGGCGGGTCGACCACCGAGGTGCCGATCGGCATCGCTGCGGACGGCCCGTTCACGCTCGACATCAGGCGCGACGGCCCCCACGCCCTGGTGGCGGGTACGACCGGTGCCGGCAAGTCCGAGCTGCTCCAGACGATCATCGCTTCGCTGGCCGTCGCCAACCGGCCCGATGCCCTGAACTTCGTCCTGATCGACTACAAGGGCGGCAGCGCGTTCATGGACTGCGCCCGCCTTCCGCACACCGTCGGCATGGTGAGCGACCTCGACGCGCACCTGACCGAACGTGCCCTCGCCTCCCTGGCCGCCGAGCTCAAACGGCGCGAGGAAATACTCTTCGAGACCGGCACCAAGGACATTGAGGACTACAACGACACCCGAAAGCTTCGCCCCGGGCTGGAGCCGATGGCCCGGCTCGTCCTGATCATCGACGAGTTCGCCTCGCTCGTGGCCGAGCTGCCCGACTTCATCGCGGGCCTCGTCGACATCGCCAGGCGAGGCCGCTCCCTCGGGGTGCACCTCATTCTGGCGACCCAGCGTCCGGCGGGCGTCGTCAGCCAGGACATCCGCGCCAACACCAACCTGCGCATCGCACTCCGGGTGACGGACAGCACCGAATCCACGGACGTCATCGAGGCGCCCGACGCCGGGGCCATCGCGAAGTCCACACCTGGCCGGGCGTACGTCCGTTCCGGCGCGCAGTCCCTCGTGGCCGTCCAGTCGGCCCGTATCGGTGGCCGGCGCCCGAGCATCGGCGCGGACCGCCCCAAGGCCGTCGCGGCCACTGTGGGCTGGAGGGACTTCGGCCGCCCGGCGCCCAGCGCAGCCGGGGGCGAGGACGACGGAACGATGGTCACCGACCTCAGCCTGCTGGTCGACGCGGTACGCGACGGTGCGGAGCTGATGGGCTTCGGCCCTCGGCCCAGCCCCTGGCTCCCGCCGCTGCCCGAGCTGCTGTCGGTCGGCGACCTGCCGGAGGCCACCGACGCGCCGGAGCCCGGCGGCGAGGTCACCCCGATCCGGATGGGGCTCACGGACCTTCCCTCGGAGCAGGCGCGTGCCGCGCTGACGCTGGACCTCGTCCACGGTGAGCACATGATGCTGATCGGCGGGGCGCGGTCGGGCCGCTCCACCGCGCTGCGTACCCTCGCCGGTTCGCTGGTCGCCACCACATCGCCGAGGGACGTGCACCTCTACGGCATCGACTGCGGAGCCAACGCGCTGCTGCCGCTGACCAGGCTTCCGCACTGCGGGGCGGTGGTCACCCGTGACCAGCCGGACCGGGTGCGACGGCTGCTCGGCCGGCTGACCGACGAGATCTCGCGCCGCCAGCAGCTCCTGGCCGTGGAGGGCCTTTCGAGCGCCGCCGAGCAGCGCGCGTCGGCGGCCCCCGAGGACCGGCTGCCCTGGATGGTGCTCCTCCTGGACGGCTGGGAGGGGTACACCGCGGCTCTGGAGGGCATCGACTACGGCCGGCTCATCGAGATGATCATCAAGATCTTCCGGGAGGGCGCTGCCGTGGGGGTGAAGGTGGTCATGACCGCGGACCGGAGTGGGTTCAGCGGCCAGGTCTCCCCGTCGTTCGGCGACAAGCTCATCCTGCGCATGACTGACAGCAGCGACTACACACTGGCCGGCCTGTCCACCCGAGACACGCCGAAGAGCATGCCGTCCGGCCGGGCCCTGCGTCTGACCGACCACGGCGTCCAGGAGAGCCAGATCGCGCTCCTGACACCCGACCCGGCCGGGCAGGCCCAGGTCGCGGCGTTGCGGGACATCGGCGAGGAGGCGCTGCGACTCCACGGCGTTCCGCCCCGAGGGCTGCGGCCGCTCCGCGTGGACGAGCTGCCCGTGCGGCTCACCGTCGCGGAAGCCAGGGCGCTCGCCCCCGACTTCACTCCCCCGTCACCGCTCTGGGCGCTCTTCTGCGCGGGCGGCGACGAGCTGGAGCCGATCGGGGTCGACTTGGAGGAGTCCGGTCCCGGGTTCCTCGTCGCCGGTCCTCCCAAGTCGGGCCGCTCCACAACGCTCCTGGTGGCCGCGCGCACCCTGCTCGGCCAGCAGGTGC
Organism: Streptomyces sp. NPDC097595; assembly: GCF_044761525.1. Taxonomy (NCBI): domain Bacteria; kingdom Bacillati; phylum Actinomycetota; class Actinomycetes; order Kitasatosporales; family Streptomycetaceae; genus Streptomyces; species Streptomyces sp. NPDC097595. The sequence goes on from NZ_JBIWCN010000004.1 coordinate 363,886, forward strand.
CTCTGATCCTCGTGACACCCCGGCGCTCTCCGCTCCGCACTCTGGGGGCCGAGGCGGGCGTCCTCGGCGTGCTCGACTCGGAGAGCTCGGCCAAGGATCTCGCCGAGCTGACCGGACGCGCGAACGGTACGTACGCGGTCGTGGTGGACGATGCCGAGATGCTCTACGACTCCGAGCTCGACACCGCCCTGGAGGAGGTCGCGCAGGCCGGACGGGATGGCGCGATCGGTATCATCGCCGCCGGTGCCACGGACACGCTCAGTTCGCAGTACCGGGGGTTCGGCGTGGAGGTCCGGCGGTCGCGCCAGGGCCTGATCCTCTCGCCCCAGAGCACTTCGGACGGCGAGCTGTTCAACATGCGGCTGCCCAGTCCCGGCAGCGGCCCCACCGGACGGGGTCTGCTCATTCGCAACGGACAGGTGATGCCGGTCCAGGCATTGCTGGAAGCGTAGGGGCGGGGCCGAGCCGGCACACGAGAATGCCGGGGCGGCCCGGCCGGGCCGCCCCGGCATCACGCCGTACGAAGGCTGCTACCTGGTTGCCTCGTCGATCCGGTCGTGACTGCTCTTTGCGGACTTGTGAGCATCGCCAAGGGAGTTGGCGAGCTTCTCAAGGTGCGGCTTGAAGCCGGTCCAGTCGTCACGGAACCGGTCGGCGCCAGGGCCCCGCCAGGAATCGTGGCTGTTCTTGGACTTGCCGTCCAGGAGAGTGATGAGGTCGCGGACCTCTCCCTCCTTCTTCTGGAACGCTTCGTACAGGCCCTTGAGCTCTGTGAGACTTGCACCGCGGTCGATACCGCCGGGTCCACCAGCCATCCGAGACCTCCCCGTGTTGCATCGCAGACAACTTCAGCTGTTTCAGGGGACGCTACCGCATCACAAGCAACATCCGGAAGAAGACCGGACAGTCGGTGGGACCGGACGGCCGACCGCGCCCGGTCCACTCGAAATGGCCCGCCAGTCAGGAGACTTACCCGCGCCGGCCTTATGCGGCCGCTTCAATTCGTCCCCTGTTGCATGGCCGGTCGAATAGCCGAACAGATACGGACGCAGACCCGCGCGGCGAGAAGCCGGCCCGTTTTCCAGGTCCGGGACAATTTCGCGATTTCGCCCCCTGGGGGAATATGCCCATAGGACACCTCATCCGCCGAGGAGCTCCACCTTCACGTCCGCCGGGAAGCCCGCCGCCGCACCGGTGCGCCGGGCGAACTCCTGGACGCCCGCCAGCTGGTCCGGGCCGAAGCGGAAGTCGAGCGTCGTGAAGTAGCGCTCCAGGACCTCCGCGTCGAACGCCTCCCAGCGCGCCGCCTGCTCGGCGACCTTGGTGACCTCCTCCAGGGACAGGTCGCGGGACGCGAGGAACGCCTCGTGGACATGCTTGACGGCCGTGGGCTCGGCGGCCAGGTAGTCCTTGCGGGCGGCCCAGACGGCGAAGACGAACGGCAGGCCCGTCCACTCCTTCCACATCGCGCCCAGGTCGTGGACCTGGAGCCCGAGGCGGGGCGCGTCGTGCAGGTTGGCGCGCAGGGCCGCGTCACCGATGAGGACGGCGGCGTCCGCCTCCTGCATCATCAGGCCCAGGTCCGGCGGGCAGGTGTAGTAGTCGGGGGTGACTCCGTACCGCTCGGCGAGCAGCAGCCGGGCCAGCCGTACGGAGGTGCGGGAGGTCGATCCGAGGGCGACGCGGGCCCGGTCCAGGTCCTCCAGCGGCCGCTGCGAGACGATCACGCAGGACATGACGGGGCCGTCGCAGCCGACGGCGATGTCGGGGAAGGCGACCAGGTCGTCCGCGTTGCGCAGGAACTCGACCAGGGTGACGGGGGCGATGTCCAGCTCACCCCTGACCAGTTGCTCGCTGAGCTTCTCCGGGGTGTCCTTCGACAGCTCCAGGTCGAGCAGGGTTCCGGTGCGTGCCAGCCCCCAGTAGAGGGGAAGGCAGTTGAGGAACTGGATGTGGCCGACGCGCGGCCGGGGGCGACGGTCGTCGCCCGCGACGTTTGAAACGGTTGAATTGTCCACATCGCGAGGCTAGACCTGTCCCGGCCGGGCCGCCCCACCGGGGGCGGTGGCGCACAGGAAGGCCCTCTCGGATGGCTCATCCGGACGGCTATCAAACATCCGGGTGAAGTGATCTTTCCCTCTACCCCTACGCACACGCTGCGTGCTAGGCTCGACAGCAAGTTGCAGTTTGGTTTCCCTTGCAGTACAGAGCCTGCGGAGCATGTAACCCCGCAGGCTTTTGTAGTTTTCAGACTTCATTGCAGGTTCTGGAGCAGGGCAACCCTTTGGCCCAAGGAGGGCTTATGGCTACCGGAACCGTCAAGTGGTTCAACGCTGAAAAGGGCTTCGGCTTCATCGCCCAGGACGGCGGCGGCCCGGATGTCTTCGTCCACTACTCCGCGATCAACGCGGCCGGGTTCCGCTCCCTCGAGGAGAACCAGGTCGTGAACTTCGACGTCACTCAGGGTCCGAAGGGCCCGCAGGCTGAGAACGTCACCCCGGCCTAGTTGCCCGGGTCGGCCGATCGCGGCCGGTAAGAGCAGTACCCAAGGAGCCCCGCTCCTCCGCACCGGCGGAGGGACGGGGCTCCTGCCCGTGCGCGGCCCGTTCAGACCGCCCCTTGACCTTCACACCGTGTGAAGCCGTGCAGTGGGAGACGTCATGTTCACCATCGGAGACTTCGCCCGGTACGGGCGGGTGTCGGCCCGCATGCTGCGTCATTACGACGAGATCGGGCTGCTGCACCCGGACCGCACCGACCCCTCGACCGGCTACCGCCACTACGGCGCCGCCCAGCTCGCCCGGCTCAACCGGATCATCGCGCTCAAGGACCTCGGCTTCACGCTCCAGCAGGTGGGGGCGGTCCTGGACGAGGCGGTGGGCCCGGAGGAGCTGCGCGGGATGCTGCGGCTGCGGCGTACGGAGCTGGAGGCGGCGATGGCCGCGGCGGCGGCCAGGCTGGCGCAGGTCGAGGCGAGGCTCCGGTCCATCGAGAGCGAGGGACACATGTCCAAGGACGACGTCGTGATGAAGAAGGTGCCCGCGGTGCGGGTCGCGGAGCTGACCGGGGTGGCCGGCAGCTACGAGCCGCAGGACATCACCCCGGTGATCGGCCCGCTGTACGACCGGCTCCTCCCCCTCCTCGGGGCGGCGGGCCTGACCCCGTCGGGCCCCGGGATCGCCCGGTACGAGGACGTGCCGGACGGCGGCGGCAGCGTCACCGTGCACGCCGGGGTGACGGTCTCCGCGCCCGTCGGGCCGGTCGGTGACACCGGGATCACCGTGGTCGAGCTGCCCGCCTTCGAGGCGGCGACCGTCGTGCACCGGGGCTCCATGGACGCCGTGCTGCCCACCGCCCAGACCCTGGCCCGCTGGATCGACGCCAACGGCTACCGGTCGTCGGGGTACGCCCGCGAGATCAGCCTCGAATGCCCGGAGGACCGGGACGCGTGGGTGACCGAGCTCCAGGAGCCGGTGGTCCGGGCGACGGCCTGAGACCCGGGGCGCCCGTCCCGGGACGGGCGCCCCGCTTCGTACGTCCCTGTCCCAACTGCCCCGTTCCGGATCGTTGTCGAGGGCTTGTGCAGAGAGTCATCCGTTACTGACGGGCCGACCCTTCACAAGGCAGACTGTTGACGGCGATATCAACGGTATGGAGCAATCCGGATGGTCTATGACCAATCCGGACACGGCGGCCGTGCCGGGCCGTGCGCAGGCAGGACAGGAGGCAGCAATGGGCCGTGACGACGGGCCACGGGTACGCGTTCCGCAGCAGCGGGCCCCCGAGCGGGGCCCGGAGCAGGAGGCCGTGCTGCACTTCTCCGTACTCGGCCCGGTCCGGGTCCACCGGGGCGGCGAGACGCTGCCGTCCGGATCGCCGCAACAGCGCGCGCTGCTGACGGCGTTGCTGCTGCGCGGCGGGCACACCGCGACGGCCGCCGAACTCATCGACGGCATCTGGGGCGACGAACCGCCCTCGCAGGCGCTGGCCGCCGTACGCACCTACGCCTCCCGGCTGCGCAAGATCCTCGGCCCCGAGACCCTGGTCAGCGACTCCGGCGGTTACGCGATGCGCACCGGTGCCGACGCGCTGGACCTGACCGTGGCTCAGGAGCTGTCGGCCGGGGCGGAGAAGGCGCGGGCGGGCGGCGACCGGGACGCGGCGCGGGCCCTGCTGAGCAAGGCGCTCGGCCTGTGGGACGGCGAGGCGCTGGCCTCGGTGCCCGGGCCGTACGCGGAGTACCAGCGCACCCGCCTGGAGGAGTGGCGGCTCCAGCTCACCGAGACCCGGCTCGACCTGGACCTGGAGGCCGGCTGCCACGCGGAGGCGGTCTCCGAACTGACCGCGCTCACCGCCGCGCACCCCCTGCGGGAGCGGCTGCGCGAGCTGCTGATGGTGGCCCTGTACCGCAGCGGACGGCAGGCGGAGGCGCTGGCCGTCTACGCGGACACCCGGCGGCTGCTCGCCGAGGAGCTGGGCGTCGATCCGCGCGCGGAGCTGGGCCGGCTCCAGCAGCGCATCCTGCGCGCCGACGAGGAACTGGCCCGCCCGGCGGACAACCCGGCCCCGGCCCCCGCGCCGGTCCGCCCGGCCCAGCTGCCCGCGACCGTCCCGGACTTCACGGGCCGGGACGCGTTCGTACGCGAGCTGGGCGACCGGCTCGGCACGGCGGAGGGGTCCGTGATGGCCGTCTCCGCGCTGGCCGGCATCGGGGGCGTCGGCAAGACGACGCTCGCCGTCCACGTCGCCCACCGGGCCCGCAGACACTTCCCGGACGGGCAGCTGTACGTCGACCTCCAGGGCGCCGGGGCCCGGGCCGCCGAGCCGGAGACGGTCCTCGGCGCGTTCCTGCGGGCGCTCGGCACCGCGGACTCGGCCATTCCGGAGACCCTGGACGAGCGGGCCGCGCTGTACCGCTCCGCGCTGGACGGGCGCCGGGTGCTGGTCCTCCTCGACAACGCCCACGACGCCGCCCAGATCCGGCCGTTGCTCCCCGGCACGGAGGGGTGCGCGGCGCTGGTGACGAGCCGGGTGCGGATGGTCGACCTGGCCGGGGCGCATCTGGTCGACCTGGACGTGATGTCGCCGGAGGAGGCGCTCCAGCTCTTCACCCGGATCGTCGGCGAGGAGCGGATCAACTCGGAGCGGGAGGCCGCGCTCGACGTGGTCGCCGCGTGCGGCTTCCTCCCCCTGGCGATCCGCATCGCCGCATCGCGGCTGGCCTCCCGGCGCACCTGGACCGTCTCGGTCCTCGCCGCCAAGCTGGCCGACGAGCGCCGCCGCCTGGACGAGCTCCAGGCGGGCGACCTCGCGGTGAAGGCCACCTTCGAACTCGGCTACGGCCAGCTGGAACCGGCCCAGGCCCGCGCCTTCCGCCTCCTCGGCCTCGCGGACGGCCCGGACATCTCGCTGGCCGCCGCGGCCGCCCTCCTCGACCGCGACCCGCACACGGCGGAGGACCTCCTGGAGGCCCTGGTCGACACGTCCCTGGTCGAGTCCGCCGCCCCGGGCCGCTACCGCTACCACGACCTGGTCCGCCTGTACGCGCGCTCCTGCGCGGAGCGGGACGAACAGGAGCCCGGGGAACGGGATGCGGCGCTGTCGCGGCTGCTGGACTTCTACCTGGCGACGGCGGCGGGGGTGTACGCGCTGGAGCGGCCGGGGGACCGGCTGGTGGACCACCTGGAACGCACGGAGGGCGCCGGGCTGTCCTTCAGCGACCGGCACGACGCCCAGGACTGGCTGTACGCGGAGGCCGGGACGTTGCTGGCCTGTCTGCGCCAGTCGACCGCCCCGACGATGCTGCGCCGGTCGATCGATCTGCTGTGGGCGGCCCTGGACCTGGCCGAGTCCGGTGCCAACTCCAAGCAGTACGAGGCGGCCGCCTCCTTCATGCTGGACGCCGCGCGCGCCGGCGGCGACCGCAGGGCCGAGCGCCGTTCGCTGGTCACGTTGAGCAACGCCCACCTGGTGGCGGGCCGGTTCGCCCTGGCGGACCAGGAGGCCTGTCAGGTACTGGAGTTGGCGCACGAGACGGAAGATCCGCTCCCCGACTGCTGGGCGTACAACCACCGAGGCGTCATCGCCATCTACCAGAGCCGCCACGAGGACGGCGAGAGGTACCTGACCCACGCGATCGAAGCCTTCCAGGCGGGCGAGAACCTTCCCGGTGAGGCGTCGTCGCTCTGCAATCTCTCCCGGGTGCACCTGGCCATGGGCCGTACGGCGAGCGCGGTGGCCCTGGCGCGGAAGGGCATCGAGATATACGACGGCATGGGGCACTCCCTGCGGGGCGCGAACGCCCGCTACGCCCTGGGCATCGCACTGACCCGGAGCGGCGATCTCCAGGAGGCGACGAGCAGCTTCCTGGAGGCCCTGGAGGTCTTCCGAGACAGCCGGCAGCGTCTGTGGGAGGGCATGACCATCTTCCGCCTCGCGGAGACGGACCTGGCCGCCGACAACCCGGCGCAGGCCGCCTCCAAGGCGGAGACCGCGCTGACGGTACTGCGCGGCATCGGCGGGGAGTGGCGCCGGGGCAACGTGCTGACGGTCCTGGGAAAGGCCTTGGACGGCATCGGCCAGACGGGGCGTGCCGAGGCGTGCTGGCGCGAGGCGCTGGCCATCTACGACACCGACGGCTCCGAGGAAGCGGCCCAGATCCGTGCCCTGCTGGCCCGTGTCCCCTCCGAGCGGTCCTGAGGGCGACAGGCTCGTCGTTCATCGTTCGTTTATCGCCGGGCGGCAAGCTCATGCCTGTCGATCCGTCGCGTCGGGGGGCAGGCGGGACGACCAGTGGCCAGACCACTATGGTGAGCGGCCCTGACAGGGGGCCCGCCCGGCAGTCCACGGGGGAACAGCCGGGCGGGCCCCTCCCACGCAACAACGCCAGCCACAACGGAGATGACCCCATGGGTGACAAGAAGAAGACCGACCCGATTTTCAAGCCGGCCGACACCCACGCCACCGGCGGGGACGCGGATCTGACGACGCAGGACACGCACGCCACCGTGGAGCCCCTGGACACCCACGCCACCGGGGGCGAGGTCAAGCCGCTCGACACCCACGCGACGAGCGAGCCGGCCAACTGAAGCCGTAATTCGACGGGGGCACGGGGGAACGGCCGCGGCGGCGCGGAGGGGATGCCGTCGCGGCCGTTACGTTTGCGTGCGGTGCGGTCAGAAGCTCAGCTCGGCCGTGACCTTGCACTTCTTCACGCGGGAGACCTGGCGCGGGCTGTCCATCCGGACGGACACCGTCTTCGTGTCGCCGTAGTCCGCCTCCACGGTCGCCTCGCCCGTGTCGACCACGCTGCCCATCGAGTCCAGGAACGTCACGTCCACCTCGTAGGTGTGCGTGCCGGAGGCGACCGGGGTCAGGCGGACCGTGGACGCGGTGACCGCCTTGCGCTTGCCCTTCGCGGGCTGGGCGCAGCGGAAGACGTACACCTGCGGCGCGTCCGACGCGGTGGCGGTGGGGGTCGGGTCGCTGTACGTGGAGCCCGACGAGCCGCTCGACGAGTAGTCGTCGTCGTAGTCGTCGTCCGAGTCCGTGTCGTGGTACGTACCGTTGCTCTTCTTGGAGTTGGAGCATCCGCCGCCGCTGCTGCTGTGGCTGCTGGACCGGCTCTTTCCGCTCTTGCTCTTGCCGCCGTGGCTGCCACTTGAGAAGCCGGTGAGCGCGAGTACCACCGCGACCAGGACCACCGTCAGCTTGACGTGCTGCCGTGTCATCGAATCCGCCCCCGATTGTGTGCTGTTGTGCGCCGCCGGCCCGGGTGGCCGGGCGACACGGAACCGTAACGCACAGCATGGCGCGGATGACCGGCGGGCCGGTCATGGCCCTGTCACGGTCTCGTTCCCGTCTGGTGGCGGGGGCAACCCGTGCGGCGTAGCGTCGGAGCGAGAGCGCTCTGGAGGTACGGAGATGATCCGCAACGTCCTCGGTGCGGTCCTCGCTCTCGCCGGAGCGGCGGCCGCCGTGCTGAGCCCCTTCCGTGACTGGTACGACGGCCGCCTCGGGCGGCATTACCGGCTGGGCGACCTCTTCACCGGTACCGGTGTGACCGGTACGCAGTCCGGCGGCCTGTTCGGCTCGCTGTGGCTGCCGTTCCTGTGCGCGGCGGTCGTGACGGTGGTGGGGGTCGTCCTGCGCTCCCGTACGCTCGTCGCCCTCGCGGGCGTGGTGGTGCTCGGGTTCACCGTGCTGTGGATGGTCCGCGTCTTCCAGGTCACGGACAGCCTGGCCGTCACGGGCGACGGTTCGGGGCTGGGCTTGGGCGTGGCGTTGGCGCTGGGCGGGGGTGTGCTGATGCTTTTGGGGGCCTGGGCGATGTCTGGCCGCCGCCGCGCCCCGCGATACGACGCGCCGGGGTCCGCGGACCCCGACACGTGGCCGCCGACCCGGGAGCCCGGGCCTTCGGTCCAGACGAGCCCGTGGCCGGAGCCGGAGGGCGACGACCCCTACGTCGGGCCTGACAAGTCAAGCCCGTCCGGCGATTGAGGACGGAACCGTTGCCCTGGTGGGCGGTGCGCGGACGGGGTCTCCGGGGCGAAGGCCCTACGCTCGCGCCCGGGCGCCCGTCCCCGTGCCCTTCAGCGCGTCCAGCGCGTACACGCAGCGGTCCTTGCTGCACGCGTACACCACGCCGCCCCGGACCACGGGCGAGCCCGTGATCTCGCCGCCGGTGGCGAGCTTCCAGCGGAGCTGGCCGCCCGCCGCGTCGAGGGTGTACAGCACGTGGTCCGCCGAGCCGAAGTGGACGCGGCCGTCCGCGACGACCGGGGCGCCCACCACCTCGCCGCCCGCCGCGAACCGCCACTTCGGGGTGCCGGTGACCGCGTCGAGGGTGTAGAGCGCGCTGCCGCTGCCCACATGGACGTTGCCCGCGACGACGAGCACCGGCTCCGCCGACTGGCGGGCCTCCGTGGCGATGCGCCAGCGGTCCTTGCCGGTCGCGGCGTCCAGGGCGTACACCGTACCGAGGTAGTCCGCGAGGTAGACCCCGCCGCCGGTGACGGCCGGGCCGGGGGCGAAGGCGGGCGGGGACAGGAAGACGGCCGGGCACTCGAAGTGCCAGCGGACGTGCCCGGCCGCGATGTCCACCGCGAGCACCCGCGTCCCGGCGGCGACGTACACGTAACCGTCCGGCGCGGGCGTCACCCGGACCGGCACGCCGCCGCAGGAGGCCGCGTCGCCGATGGGGTACGACCAGCGCTCGACGCCGGTCCGGGCGTCGAGGGCCTTGAGGCGGGCGTCCTTCCAGACGTACACCGTGCCGTCGTGGATGACCGGCCCGCCCTCCGGCGTCTCGAAGTCCGTCTGCGCACCGGTGAGGTCCCACAGCTTCTCGCCGGTCGCCGCCTCCCACGCCTGCACACCGCCGCCCCGGGTGGCGGTGACGACCGTGCCCCGGTCCGCCTTGAGCGCGTACACCCAGGCGCCGGCGCCCACCCGCCACCGCTCGGCGCCGCTGGTGGCGTCCAGGGCGTAGAGGGAGGGGCCGTCCGAGGCGTGGATGCGGCCGCCGTCGACGGCCATCGCCCAGGCGACGTCCCGGGTCTTGAACTGGCGCCGCCCGTTGCCGGTGTCCAGCGCGTGGACCTCGAAGGACGTGACGTACAGCAGGTCGCCGACGACGACCGGCGTGCCCCACACGTCGTTGGACATGCGGAAGCGCCAGGGCCGCCACCGGGCGGGCCCGGACTGCCCGGAGTCGGGGGCCTGCGCCGGAGGGGGCACGGGGGCGGGCGGGGGCGTGCCGTCGACCCCGTGGGGCGGGCGGACCCAGCCGGTCGCGGGGCCCGCGTCGGCGCCGGTGGCGGAGGCGCGGACGTCCTGGACGCGCGGCCCGGGCCCGATCGGCACCTGGACGCCGGTCAGCCGCACCGGCCCCCCGGCGTCGGGCACCGGCGGGGCCGTCGGGCGGGCGGGGGCACCGCTGTGCCAGGGGCCGTCCCAGTCCGCGCCGGGCGGCGGGTGCGGCGCGGTCTCGGCGGGGCGCGGCGGCGCGACGGGCGGGGCGGGCGGGGCGGCCGGCGTACGGCCACCGCCCCGGCGCCGCTCGATCAGCTCGGTCGCGGCGGCCGGCAGCCACGCGGAAGCCGTACCGCCGTCGTCGTCACCGCCGCCGGAGGCGAAGAGGTGCGGGGCGAGCTGGGCCTGGAGGTCGGCCGGGCTGGGCCGCAGGGCCGGGTCCGTCTGCATGCAGGAGTCGATCAGCGGCCGCAGATCGTCCGGCAGGCCCGACAGGTCGGGGCTCTCGCGCAGCAGCATGAACACCGTCTCGACCGGGTTGGCCCCCCGGTACGGGGCGTGCCCGGTCGCGGCGAAGACGAGCGTCGAGCCGAGCGAGAAGATGTCGCTGGCCCCCGTCACGCTCCGCGAGTCCCGGGCCTGCTCCGGTGACATGTACGCGGGCGTGCCGACGGCCACGTTGGTCATGGTGAGCCGGGTGTTGGAGACGCCGGACGCGATGCCGAAGTCGATGACCCGGGGGCCGTCCTCCACGACGAGCACGTTCGACGGCTTCATGTCGCGGTGGACGAGCTGCGCCCCGTGGATGGACTGGAGGGCCTCCGCGATGCCCGCCGCCAGCCAGCGGACGGCCTGGGTGGGCATGGGCCCGCACTCGTTCACGATCTCTTCGAGCGAGGGGGCGGGCACGTACGCCGTGGCCAGCCACGGCACGGCGGCGCGCGGGTCGGCGTCCACGACGGCGGCCGTGTAGAAGCCGCTGACGGCCCGGGCGGCCTCCACCTCGCGCGTGAAGCGCACCCGGAACAGCTGGTCCTCGGCCAGTTCCGTACGGACGGTCTTGATCGCCACCCGGCGGCCCGACGCGGACCGGGCCAGATAGACCAGCCCCATGCCGCCGGCCCCGAGCCGTCCCAGCACCTCGAAGGGGCCGATCCGCCTCGGGTCGTGCTGCGTCAGCTGCTCCACTACTTGCCACCTCCCCGTACGGACCCCAGATGACGGAGGCCCGCGAAAATCCCGCCGTGTGCAGCGTCTCATCAGTGGACGCGGCCCGGCGGTGCGCACCCCGATTGTTCCTGGCCGGGGCCCCGGTTGCGAACCCGGGGGCGGATCGGGGTGTCCTGTGCCACTCCGCCCGTATCAGGACACAGGCTCCTGAAGTACGGCGAACTCGGCGCCCTGGTCGTCCTGGAGCACGGCCATCCGCCCGTACGGGATGTCGAGCGGTGGTTCGGTGACCCGGCCGCCGAGGCGTTGGACGGTACGGGCGGTGTCGTCGCAGTCCGCGACGTTGAAGTAGCTCAGGAAGTGGCTGGGCAGCTCGGCCGGGAACGCGGCCGTGATGACGCTCCGCCCGCCGACCGCCGTCCCAGGGCCCGGTTCGGTGCCGGGCGGGGACCACGTACGGAAGTCCACGCGGTGCTCGTCGGTGTCGGGGACGTCCAGGGGCGAGTCGTCCACGTCCGCGCAGCGGAAGCCGAAGACCTCCTCGTAGAAGGGGTCGACGCGGTCCTTGGACCGGGTGTGGACCTCGGTCCAGCAGAAGGAGCCGGGCTCGTTCTGCTTCTGGAAGCCTTCGCGCTCGCCGGCCTGCCAGAGGCCGAAGACCGCGCCGCCGGGGTCGGCGGCCTGGGCGAGCACGCCGTGGCGCCCGGCCGGGACAGGTTCGGTGATCACCTGGCCGCCGGCCGCGCGGACGCGGGCGACCGATCCCTCGATGTCGTCGGTGGCGAAGTAGACACCCCAGGCGGTCGGCATCCGGCCGTCCTTCTTCGCGGCCAGCGCGGCGACGAGCTTCCCGTCGCCGAGGGCGTCGGCGCGGCGGTCGCCGTCCGGGCGGAAGGTCCAGCCGAACAGCTCGCCGTAGAAGCGCTTGCCCGCCTCCAGGTCGGGGAGCTGCACATCCACCCAGCACGGTGCGGACTGCGCGAACGCGGCCATGGGACCGGATCCTTCCGTCGTCGGGGTGACGCCCGTCACAGTCACGGTAGCTTTACGGTGCGTGCGGCGCGCCTCGGAGCCCGCACGGGCGAACACGGGTTCGAAAGTTATCCACCGAAGTTATCCACAGGCTGTTAATAACATTCATCGCACTGTGGGCAACGAGAGGCCTGCGCGGGCGCCGTTCCCCATTTGCTTCGGTCGAATCGCGCTCCGATCACCCGTCGGTAAGCTGACGGCATGACAGGACAAGTACGCACCGTCGACGGCCGCGTGGCCGGTCGACGCGGTCAGGCGACGCGGCAGAAGCTGCTCGACTGCCTCAGCGAGATGCTCAGCTCCTCGCCGTACCGGGACGTCAAAGTCATCGACGTCGCCCGGAAGGCGGGGACTTCACCAGCGACCTTCTACCAGTACTTCCCCGACGTCGAGGGCGCCGTCCTCGAACTCGCCGAGGACGTCGCCAGGGAGGGGGCCGGGCTCACCGAACTGGTCGCCGGGCGCTCCTGGGTCGGCAAGGCGGGCTGGCAGACCTCCGAACAACTCGTGGAGGGCTTCCTCGACTTCTGGCGGCGCAACGACGCGATCCTGCGCGTGATCGATCTCGGCGCGGCGGAGGGCGACAAGCGGTTCAACAAGATCCGCATGAAGGTCCTCAACTCCGTGACCGGCTCCCTGACGGAGTCCGTGAAGGAGCTCCAGGCGAAGGGCAAGGTCGACAAGGACATCAGCGCCGCCGCGATGGCGGGCTCCCTGGTCGTCATGCTGGCCGGCGTCGCCTCGCACCAGAAGGGGTTCACGGCCTGGGGCGTCAAGCAGGCCGAACTCAAGCCGAATCTGGCGCAGTTGGTGCACCTCGGCATCACGGGCAAGAAGCCGACGAAGTAACGAACCCCCGCTGGGGCGACGCGCGCGGTGACCCCGGCGCCCCCAGGTCCTGTCTCACCGACGGCGGACCACACCTGTGGTCCGCCGTCGGCGTATCCGGACGGGGTGCGGCGACCGCCGGTGCCCCGCGCTGCGGCGTAGCGTCGGAGGCATGACCGACGCACTCGATCCCGCCGCCCGGCAGTCCTTCCTCCGGCTGCTGCACGCCCAGCGCGTCTGGGACACCGAACTCCCCGCCTTCGACCCGGACGGCGCGCCGCCGACCCCGCACGCCCTCTTCCTCGCCTGGTTCGCCGAGGCCGTGGCCGCGGGGGCGGCCGAGCCGCACACCATGAGCCTGGCCACGGTGGACGCCGACGGCCTGCCCGACGTGCGGACGCTGATGCTGCACGACGTGGACGAGCGGGGCTGGCACTTCGCGACGCACTCCACCAGCGCGAAGGGCGGCCAGCTGGCCGCCCGGCCGTACGCCGCGCTCGGCTTCTACTGGCCCGCGCAGGGCCGGCAGGTCCGCGTCCGGGGCCCCGTCACCGCCTGCCCCACGGCGGAGAGCTCCGCCGATCTGCATGCCCGCTCGACCGGGGCGCTCGCGGCCGCACTGGTGGGCCGGCAGAGCGAGATCCTGGACTCGCCGGCCGACCTCGCCCGCGCATCGGCCGCCGCCTGGGACCGGGCCCGCGAGGAGCCGGAGGCGGAGGCGCCGGCCTGGACGCGGTACGCGGTCGAGCCGCGCGAGGCGGAGTTCTTCCAGGGCGACGCCCAGCGCCGCCACGTGCGCCTCCGGTACCGCAGGACGGCGGACGTGACGACGGGGGCGGGGACGTGGGAGCGGGAGCTGCTGTGGCCGTGAGCGGCGGGCTCAGTCCGCCCGGATCGCCCCCACCGGGCACGCTCGGACCGCCTCCGCGACCATCGGGCCCGGTTCCGGCTCCGGCAGGAGTTCGCTGAGGCCGTCGTCGTCCTGGGTGAAGACCCTCGGGGCGGCCAGGGCGCACTGGCCCGCGCCGATGCACACGTCCTTGTCGATGTCGATCCGCATGGGGTTCTCCTCCGTCACCAGGTCACCGGCAGTTCGAGCAGGCCCTGCACCGTGTCGCCCGGTTTGAACGGGACCTCCTCCGGGTCCACCGCGAGACGGAGGCCCGGCAGGCGGCGGAAGAGCGCGGGCAGGGCGATCTCCAGTTCGGCGCGGGCCAGGTTCTGGCCCAGGCACTGGTGGATGCCGAAGCCGAAGGCGACGTGGTTGCGCGCCCCGCGCCCGAGATCCAGCTCGTCCGGCGTGTCGAAGGCCGCCGCGTCCCGGTTGATCACCGCGGTGGACAGGAGCACGCCCTCCCCCGCCCGCAGCGTCTCCCCGCCGATCTCGATGTCCTCCACCGCCAGCCGGGACAGCCCGTCCGCGATGGACAGGTACCTCAGCAGCTCCTCCACGGCGGCCGGCACCGCCTCCGCCCCGCCGCCGGTCAGCCGGGCCAGCTGGTCCGGGTGCCGGAGCAGCGTGAACGTGCCGAGCGAGATCATGTTCGCGGTCGTCTCGTGTCCGGCCACGAGCAGGATCTGCGCCAGGCGCACCAGCTCGTCCCGCTCCACCTGCCCGGTCTCCAGCCGCTCGGCGATCAGCTCGTCCAGCAGCCCGTCGCCCGGATCGCGCCGCTTCCGGGCGATCAGCTCGCGGAAGTACGCGTCCAGGTCGTCCCGGGCCGCGACCACGTCCTGTGGCCCGGGTCCCCGGAGCAGCTTGCGCGAGCGGTCCTCGAAGAACTCGTGGTCCGCGTACGGCACCCCGAGCAGCGCGCAGATGACCATGGACGGCACCGGCAGTGCGAAGGCGCCCACCAGCTCGGCCGGCGGCCCCTGCGCCACCATCGCGTCCAGCAGCCCGTCCACGGTCTCCTGGATGCGCGGCCGCAGCGCCGCCGTCCGGCGCACCGTGAAGCTCGGGATCAGCATCCGGCGCTGCGCGTTGTGCTCCGGGTCGTCCACGCCGATCAGCTCGACGCGGCGCTGCTTGGACGCGGTGAGCCTCGGCGCGAAGAGCGGGAAGTCCGGGTGCGTGCGGTCGGACGACAGCCGGGGGTCGGTCAGCAGCGCCCGCGCCTCCGCGTGCCCGGTCACCAGCCAGGCCGTACGGCCGTCGAAGAGGCGGACCCGGGACACCGAGCGCTGGCCACGGCTCTCGCTCGGGTAGCCCGCGGGCGGCTGGTAGGGACAGGTGCGGTCCTGCGGGAAGGCGGTGGTCTCGGACTGGGTCCCGGGCTGGCGCTCGGACTGGGTCTCTGTCATGACGGACCTCGCAACGAGGGGGGTGAGGTGGTCCTGCCGATCACCCTCACTAGATGCCTCAGGCATCTACCTGGCCTAGGTGATGTTCGGCCATACCCGCCGAACGGAGCAGCGGCATCCACTTTCGGCCGCCGAGGAGCACCATGGAGACAGGCGAGGAGTGGAGGTCACCCATGGCCGGAACCCGTAGCCGGTACGCCACCGACCGTGGCCTGACCACGCGCATGGTCACCACCATGTTCCTGATCGGGCTGCTGTACGTGGTGCTGGTCGGCGTGCTCCTGGCGGTGCTGCGCGGGGCCTGGCCGATCATCCTCGTCCTCACCGGCGGCATGTTCGTCGCCCAGTTCTGGTTCAGCGACCGGATCGCCGCGTTCAGCATGGGCGCCCGGGAGGTCTCCCCCGCCGAGGCGCCGGAACTGCACGGGGCGATCGACCGGATATGCGCCCTTGCCGATATGCCGAAACCGCGTGTGGCCATCGCGGAGAGCGATGTGCCGAACGCGTTCGCGACCGGGCGCAGCCAGAAGTCGTCGCTCGTCTGCGCCACGACGGGGCTGCTGCGCAGACTGGAGCCGGAGGAGTTGGAGGGCGTCCTCGCGCACGAGATGTCGCATGTCGCGCACCGGGACGTGGCCGTGATGACGATCGCCTCGTTCCTCGGCGTCCTGGCCGGGATCATCACCCGGGTCGCGCTCTGGGGCGGCTTCGCCCGCAACAGCCGCAGCAACGACCCGATCGGCATCCTGATCCTGCTCATCCCGCTGGTCAGCGCGGTCGTCTACGCGCTGAGCTTCCTGCTCACCCGGCTGCTCTCCCGCTACCGGGAGCTCACCGCCGACCGCACGGCCGCCCTCCTCACCGGCCGCCCCTCGGCCCTCGCCTCCGCCCTCACCAAGGTGAGCGGCCAGATGGCCCGGATCCCGACGGAGGACCTGCGGAAGGCGGAGCCGTACAACGCCTTCTACTTCGTCCCGGCCTTCGCCTCGAAGGAGAGCATCGGCCGGCTGCTCTCGACGCACCCGACGCTGGAACAGCGCCTCGACCAGCTGGCCCGCATCTCGGCCGACCTGTCCCGTCCGTGAAGGAGCCCGACCGTGAGGCGCGCCCCCGTGAAGCCCGTCCGTAAGGAGTCCCCGTGGGCCTGCTCGACACGATCCTGGGCCGCAGCAAGCCGGTCCGCCCCGACCTCGACCAGCTCTTCGCCGTCCCGTCCGCCGCGCTGACCCTCCAGGCCGCGACGGGCTTCACGCCGACGGGCCTGGGCTCGGTGTGCTTCGCGGGCGTGGAGGGCTCGGCCTTCGCCCGCGTCCGGCAGGACGTACGCGAACTGCTCGACGCGGATACGGGGCGCGGCGGCATCCCGGTGGAGTTCAGCCGCGACACGTACGGCTACACCTGGCTGCTGGCCCGCCAGCCGGCCGAGGACGCCGCCGCGCTGGTCAACGACCTGCACGCGGTCAACACCCTGCTCCAGGACGGCGGCTTCGGCCCCCAGCTGCTGTGCTCGCTGGTCGCGTTCCGGGACGGGCAGGACCGTTCGCTGGCGCTGGTGTACCTGTACAAGCGCGGCACGTTCTATCCGTTCGCCCCGGTCCCGGGCGGCGCCGAGAAACGCGACAACCAGCTGGAATTGCAGGTCCGCGCCGCGCTGGGCGACGACCTCCGGGTGGAACAGGACCTGTCCCGGTGGTTTCCGGTGTGGGGGGCGCCGGGGGTGTGAGCGTACGGGTTCAGAGGTGCTCGTCGAGGAATTCGGTCAGCTGGCCCTTGCTGAGGGCCCCGACCTTGCGGCCGTCCTCGGCGCCGCCCTTGAAGAGGATCAGGGTGGGTACTCCGGTCACGTTCTGCTGGGGCGCAGTGGCGGGGTAGTGGTCGATGTTGTGCCGGGCGACGGCGAGGCGGCCGGCGTAGTCGGCCGCGACGCTGTCCATCATCGGGCGCACCATCTTGCAGGGCCCGCTCCACTCGGCCCAGAACATGACCAGCACCGGGCCGGCTGCGTTCAGGACCTGTTCGGCGAAGGTCGCGTCGGTGGTGTCGATGGGTTCAGCGGCCATGGCATGTGCCTTCCTGCTACGGAGGACCTGGACGGCCCCGGACTTCGTACGGGGTGAACGGCCCCGAAGGGATCGCACCGGGCCGCCACCCATCCCACCAACCAGCGAAAACGCCGGGCAAGGGCCGGAACAAGCCATCCCGATTCCTGTCGTGGACCGCCACGGTGGCGGCGGCCCGACTGCCCGTGGCGCAAACCGAGCGGGTGACGAGCACGCCATGCGTGAAGCGATTCACTCCGGGTATTCGATCACACACAAGGAGTATCGGAATCGAATGGCTGTCACGGGAAAGGGAGTTGAATGAGCGTCATCGTCAGACGTCTGGGTGATGCCATGCCGCCTGGTTTCACGGACTTCGCCGAATTCTTCATGAGTTGGCGGGACGCCTTCTGGGCCTACCGGGAGGACGACGTCACCAACGACTACAACTCCATCGTCTTCGGCGGCCCGTCCGCAGGCGACCAGTTGTGGATCATGGATCAGCCCGAGTTCCGGATGCTCCACAACCTCCTTCCGGCGGGCACCACGCCCGTGACGGCGTTCTGCCAGATCTACTCGCTGAAGTACCGGCGGCAGATGCTGACTACGGGGATCTCCGGCCTCTACACGATCAAGTTCACGCTGTGGCCGCACGTCTCCGCCGAGCCGCTGGGAGCGCTGTCGACCGACTTCACCTACAAGCTGTACGACACCGGCCGGGCAACCGTCCCGGTCACCGTCGCGCTCCCACCGCTCGCCCTGGTACCTGCGTGACCCCCGCAGTCGCGCCCTCCGCCACGACGGCGGGGGCGCGATCCGCCGGCCTACGATGCGACCCATGGTGATCACGTACGACTGGCGCGGCGACTTCGAGAACGGCGCCGTCGACGCGCTCCACTCGGAGGCGTTCGGGCACTCCCGGGAGGACACCGACTGGCGGACGCGGCTGCACCGGCACAGCCTCGGCTGGGTCTGCGCCCGGCGGGCCGACCGTCTCGTGGGGTTCGTCAACGTCGCCTGGGACGGGGGCGTGCACGCGTTCGTGCTCGACACGATGGTCGCCCCGGACGTGCGTCGCGCCGGTGTCGGCTCCGCGCTCGTGGCGGCCGCGGTGCGCGGCGCCCGTGCGGCGGGCTGCGATTGGCTCCACGTCGACTTCGAGGAGCACCTGCGCTCCTTCTACGCCGACGCGTGCGGCTTCCGCCCGACGGACGCGGGGCTCATCGCCCTGCGCACGGACACCGCCCGCTAGCCTGCCGCCCATGGCCTCCCCCGACCGCTCCTCGTACGACGCTCTGGGGCGGCTGTGTCCGCCGCCGGGCCAGCCGCCCGCCGTGCCGGACTGGGGGCGGGCCGAGCGGGCGCTCGGGTTGGCGCTGCCCGGCGACTACAAATGGCTGGTCGAGACGTACGGGGCCGGGGTCTTCGACGGGACCGTGTGGCTGCTCGCGCCCGGGGCGCCGCATGTGATGTGCGATCTCCTCGCGGAGGCGGCCGAGCGGGCCGACATCCTGGAGAGCCTCTGGGAGATCGGCGAGGACAAGCCCGCCGAACTGCTGGAACCAGGGGCCCGGGTCGTGCCGTGGGCGTTCGAGGAGGGCTCGGGGGCGTTCCTGTACTGGCTGGTGCGGCCCGGGGTGGAGCCGGACGACTGGACCGTGCTCTTCAACGAGGGGCGGGGGCCCCTGTGGGAGCCGCACGCCATGGGGTGCCTGGCGTTCCTGCTCGCCGTGCTCACGGGGACGGCCGAGACGGAGTACTTCGGTTACTCCCACGAGGAGCCGAGGCCCTTGGAGCACCGCTTCGAGCCGGTGCTCCGGGCGGTCGCGGGCTGAGGGGGCGCCGGGTCACGGGTGCTCGAACCACTGGAGCACCCCCGTCGCGGCGAAGCACAGGGCGCCCGCGAGGGTGCCGGTGTTGGAGACCGCCAGGCTCACCGGGACGTGTTCTCCGGGCGTGACCAGGTCCGCCAGGGCCGCGATCATGAACAGCGCCGAGCCCGCCATGTTGACGGTGACGATCCACCAGCCGAGGTCGTGCGGACGGACACCCGTGGGCGCGTGGCACACCTCGGCGAGGGCGAGCTGACCGGAGATCAGGAAGAGCACGCAGCCGATCACGTCCGGCGCCCACACCAGGCGGGCCGCCTGCTGGGTGCTGAGGCCCTGGAGGAACGAGTCCAGCAGGTTGAGCCCGAAGACCAGCGTGCCGGTGAGGAGCAGGAACGCGCTGAGCCAGTCGATGCGCATCGGCTCGTAGCTCCACCACCGCCACGCCCGCGTCTCCAGCCGGTACGCGCCGGGCGGGCGGCGCGGGGCGTTGACGGCCTGGAGGAACGACGCGTAACCCCCGAGGTTGAAGAAGAGGCCGCCGCCGAAGTACGTGGCCGATACGGCTGTCGCCTCCGCGCCGGTGAGCGCGAGCGCTGCCCCGGCCGCGAAGAGGAGGCCGCCGAGCGTAAACGTCACCGCCGCGACGGAGTTGAGCGTGCGCATCCGGGCGAGCGCCCGGGCGTCGGCGCGGTGGACGACCGGCGCGGCGCCGTCCGCCCGGCGCACCGTCAGCGACCCGCGCCTGCGCACCCTGCGGGACTCCCACACCGCCACGGCCCCGCCGCTCCCCCGCAGGGTCAGCCGGGTGGTGAACGGGCCCACACCCTCGGCCAGTCTCCCGCCGTCCGGACGGTCCGGTTCCTCGTCTCGACGCACCCGCGTCAGTGTACTGTCCGAAATGTTCCAGAAGCCCGGAACGGGCGGCACCAGGAGGTACGGACATGGCCGGCGTGATCCACAACACCGGGGACGTCCCGGACGCCCGGACGGCACGGGCGGCCGTCTCCACCGGGCGGCTCCCGACGGCCGAGGCGGTCCGGTCGACGCTGGACCGCGTGCGGCGGCGGTTCCAGGAGGACCGCGAGGGACAGGTCCCGGACTACATCCCGGAGCTCGCCGAGGTCGACCCCGAACTCTTCGGCATCGCCGTCGCGCACGTGAGCGGCAACGTGTACTCGGTGGGCGACGCGGAGCACCCGTTCTCGATCCAGTCCGTCTCGAAGCCGTTCCTCTTCGCGCTCGTCAACCACGAGCTCGGGCGCGACACGGTGCGCGAGCGGATCGGCGTCAACAG
Source organism: Streptomyces sp. NPDC097595 (assembly GCF_044761525.1). Taxonomy (NCBI): domain Bacteria; kingdom Bacillati; phylum Actinomycetota; class Actinomycetes; order Kitasatosporales; family Streptomycetaceae; genus Streptomyces; species Streptomyces sp. NPDC097595. Next base: position 384,138 of record NZ_JBIWCN010000004.1, read on the forward strand.
CACGGGGCTGCCGTTCAATTCGGTCCTGGCGGTCGAGCTGAACCACGGCAGCCCGATGAACCCCATGGTCAACGCGGGTGCCCTGGCCACCAACGCGCTGGTGCCGGGCGGGTCGACCGACGAACGCTGGGAGTTCATCCGGCGCGGCCTCTCCCGCTTCGCGGGCCGCGAACTGCACCTGGACGAGCGGGTGTACGCCTCCGAGTCGGGCACCAACCAGCGCAACGAGTCGATCGCCCGCCTCCTCGACAGCTACGGCGCCCTCGCCCGGGACCCCGTCGAGACCACCGACCTCTACACCCGCCAGTGCTCCCTGACCGTCTCCGCCCGCGACCTCGCGGTCATGGGCGCGACCCTCGCCAACGGCGGCGTCTGCCCCCTCACCGGCGAGCAGGTCGTGGACGCCGGAGTCTGCCGCGACACCCTCTCCGCACTGGCCACGGCCGGCCTGTACGAACGCAGCGGCGACTGGCTGTACGAGGTCGGCATGCCCGGCAAGAGCGGCGTCTCCGGCGGCATCATCACTGTCACCCCTGGCAAGGGTGGGCTCGCCGTCTTCTCCCCCCGCCTGGACGAAGCGGGCAACAGCGTACGGGGGCAACGCGTCGCCCACTTCCTGTCCGCGGCGCTGGGCATGGACCTGTTCGCGTCCACGCCGTACGGGGCGGCCGGGTAGCGGCCGATTACCCTGCACGTCGGACGACGAGTACGGGGGCGAGGCGTGTCGGAACACCAGCTGGTCGCTCGGGTGCGGGCCGGGCGGGCGCATGCGGTGCGGGACGCTCTGCGTGCGGGCGCCGACCCGGAGACCGAGAACGCCGACAGCGTCCCCGTGCTGTGTCTCGCCGTCGCCGCGTTCGACGGGTATGTGGCGGAAGCCCTCCTGGAGGGCGGTGCCGATCCGCTCCGGCCGTTGCCGGACGGGAGCACGCCGCTGCTGCGGACCGTGATATCCGGCAATGCCGGCCTGACCGCCGCCCTGCTCAGGCATGCTGCGGACCGGCTCTCGGAGGAGGACCGGGCGGGGCTCCTCGCCTGTGCCCGGCGCTGGTGCGGGACCGGAGCCGAAGCGGGGCTGCGCCTGACGACCGGTGCGACCGGCCCGGTGGTGCGCCGCAGGGTCCCGGACGACTTCGGCGTCACCGCGTACGACGTGCTCACGCTCGGCGGGACGAGCGTGTACGACGGCCACTGCGCCGTCCTCACCCGTCTGGAGGCGGTGTTCGGCCTGCACCGGCCGTTCGACGTCCTGCTCGCCCGTGCGCTGGCTCGTGCCGACGGGGAGCACGCCGACTGGACGGAGGTGGTCGCGGTGCTCGCCGAACGGTCCGGTGCGGAGGTCTGGGACAGGGTCCCGGCCCTGCGTTCGGCCTCCGCTCCCCTGCGGCGACGGCTCGCCGCGGACCTCGTACGGGGTCTTCTCGTCCTCGACGAGGAGTCCGCCGAGCGTCGGGCCGCGGACGTCCTCCTGCCGTGGGCCGTGGAGGAGACGGACCCGGCGGTGCTCGCGGCGGTGCTGCGCGGGCTGATGTACGTCGACGACCCGGCGGCCGAGGAGGTGGGGCTTGCCCACCGCGCGCACCCCGACCCCCGCGTACGCATGGTGGTGCCGTCCTTGCTGAGCAGGACGCGGTACGCGTACACCCACCCCGAGGCGTGGGGCACGCTCGCCGCTCTGGCCGGTGATCCCGACGCCCGGGTCCGCGCGGCCGTGTGCGAGTGCCTCTACGAGTTCGAGGGCCGCGAGCCCGTCCGCGCCGACATCCTGGCCGGTTTCCTGGGCGAGGACGACCAGTTGGTCCGTGTCAAGGCCGTCAGCGGCCTCGCCCTCGCCGACGACCCCCGCTGTGTGGAGGGCGCCCGGCTGATCGGTCCGGTCGACCGGGCGGAGTGGGACACCTGGCTCCTGGACGCGGCGGCGCGCTACGTGGAGCGGCACCACCGCTGAGCCGGGTGTCCGCCGACCCCTACGTCCGCTTGAAGTACTCGATCTCGCCCAGGGCGATCGGGTGGCCGTTGCCCTGGCCTGCGGCCTCGCGGATGGTGAAGCGGACCTTCACGACGTCGCTGATGCCCATGCGCAGGGTCTGTTCGCCCGGCTTGTCGGCCAGGGTCATCGTCTTCTCGTGGGTCTTGCCGTCCTTCGTCGTGATGGTCAGGTCCGCGCGGGTCGGCCTGGCGCCCTTCTGGAAGACCTCCGCCTTCGTCGAGACGCCCGTGTGGACCGTGACGCCGACCAGCCGGAACGGGTCCTCGAACTCCGCCGTCAGCGCGTCGCCCGTCTTCGGGGCGCCCCAGTACGAGTTCGTCACGCCGTCCGTCGCCGCCTTGGCCGGGTGCCCGGGGGCGGACGCGTTCGCGGAGACGTGGGCCGGGGAGACCTCGCCCGTGCCGCCGAGCTTGTCGCGTACGTCCTCCACGACGTAGCGGCCCGCCGGGATCAGCAGGAAGCCCGCGACCAGGAGGCCCGCGATCACGAGCGCGATGAGCATGCCCCGCAGGAGCCTCCCCGAGCCCGCCCTCACCCGCCGGTTGAACGGCCACCGGGTCCGCCACCAAGGCAGCGGAGCCGCCGTGGCACGGGGCTTCAGGGGCTCGGCGCAGTTCCGGCAGAACGTGCGGCCCGGGCGGTTGTTCGTCCCGCATGAGGGACACGGCTCGCCATCCGGTTCCTCGTCCGCCGATGCGGTCCTGACGGTGGGCCTGGCGACGACCGGCACCCCGGGCATGACCGCCCCGATGGGTTCTTCGGCCGGTTCCGGTTCCGGTTCCGGCTCCCGTGGGGCCGGACGCGTCGGTCGTACGGGGGCGGGCGCGGGTTCCGGTTCGGGCTCGGGGGCCGGGGCCGGTTCGGGGGCCGGTTGCGGCTCCGGCGTGGGGGCCGGTCGGGGTTCCGGCTCGGGGGCCGGGGACGGCTCATCCGGTACCGCAGGCGGCTCCGGGGCCGGCGCACCGGGCCGGGCCCGTGTCGACCAGCCCAGATACGTACCGCAGCTTCCGCAGAAGTCCTCGTCGTCCGCGTTCGCGGCGCCGCAGGACGGGCAGGGGCGGGTCATGAGGGGCTCCCGGTGATGTCGACCCGGCAGGTCAGATGGGCCGGGCAGGAGGCGCGGGCCACGGCGAGGACTCGGGTCTCGTCCAAGGGGTGGTCCGTGTGGATGCGGATCAGGAGTTCGCCCGTGGGGCGCGGCGGCAACTCCGAGTCCGGCTCCGACGACCACGTCACGCCGCCGCCGTCCTGGATGTCCGCCTCCACGCCGAAGCACAGGCGCAGGAGGTCCGCCAGGCCCTGGCGGGTGCCGCGGCGGCGGTGGAGTTCGACGGCCCGGGCGACGGCCGCGCGGCGGCGGTCCTCCGGCCAGGTCGGGTCGATGCCGGCGCTCACCCAGGAGGAGAGCCAGGGGAGGAAGTCCGCCGGGGCCAGCGCCGGGTCGAAGTAGGCGGGGAGGTTGTCGAGCGTGGACAGGACCGGGGCGAGGACCGTGTCCAGGCCCGCCGTGAAGCGCTGGGCCAGGTCGTCGTCCGCGTACAGGGCGGGCAGCAGCGCGCCGATCGGGTAGCGGCTGGGGAGGCCGGGGACGGCGGCCCTGGTCATGAGCGCTCCTCGCCGGCGGTGACCACGGACCTCGTAACGGCGGACCTCGTCATGCGCGCTCCCCCGCAGCCGTCACCGCGATCTGGTGCTGGTGGGAGAAGACGAGCGCGTTCGGCGCCACGTCGATGCGGTCCACCGCCCCGCCTCGCCTTCCGGTCAGGGGATCCGCCGGGAACAGGCGGACCTCCTCGACCAGGCGGACGCCGGGCACGTTCTGGAGGGCGGCGAACACCTCCCCGTACTGCACGGGCCTGCCGAACGGCCACCCCGTGCCGTCCGCGCCGCCCCGCAGCGGGTCGATGAGGCGGAAGAGCGCGTCGAGCACGGCCGTCCGGACGCGGTCCGTCTCGCCGTCGTCCGCGACGAGCCCGGCGACCACCGTGACGCCCTGGTACGCGGGGGGTTCGACCACCAGGCGGGTGCCGACCAGCCGCCGTTCGTCCAGGCGTCCGGCCACCGTCGCGAGCACCGAGTCCGGCGGGATCAGCTGCTCGAAGCGGAGGCGGCCGCCCTCGTCCGGGACCGCGTCCGGCACGACCAGGACGCGGACCGCGCCGCCCTCGCCGGGCGCTGCGGGCAGGCAGCGGACGCGGCGCAGCGAGGGCGCGGCCTCGCGGGCGATGGCCTCGTGGTCCTCGGCGGTGACGGCCCGCTCCTGGACGCGCAGGATCTGCGGCGCGCGCAGCTTCGCGTTCTCGACGGTCTCGCCGTCCACGCCGCCGCGCGCCGCCTCGCGGTTGTCGACCCCGGCGACGTACGGGACGGAGCTGCGCAGGACGCGGATCGCGCCGCGCGCCACATTCCCGGCGGCGCCGCCGCCCGTGCGGTAGCGGGGAAGGCGGATGTGGGCGCCCTTCGAGGGCACCGCCCCGTACGCCCGTATCGTGCCGTCCGCCTCGCGCACCTCGGGCGGGAAGGCGAACCGGCCCGAGACGGCGTCGATCCGGACGTGCCGGTCGCCCGGACCGGACGCGCCGAAGTGCTCGACCGGAGTCCAGGTCTGCCAGCCGTCCGCCGAGGACACCTCCACGAGCGGCGGTTCCCCGTCGAGCAGGACGGGCGTCCGGGGCACCGCGAACGTCTGGCCCGCGACCCCCTCGGAGGTCCCGAGCGGCACGTCGTACACCGTCTCCGCGTGCTCCACGCCGATCGTGCCGCCGACCGTGAAGACCTCCGCCTCGCGGATCGTCGGGGACTCGGAGTAGAAGGGCTGGCCGGGGGCGGCCTCGGTGACCCGGCAGCGCAGCCAGCCCGCGCGGATGCCCGCGGTGACGGACGCGGTGTGCCCGGCGGGCACGAACACCGTGATCTCACCGGGCTTGTTGAGCCCGCCGGTGGAGTCGACGCCGGTCGCGCACGGCACCCAGCGGGCGCCGTCCCAAGCCTCCCAGACCAGCGGCGGCTGCCGGGGGTCGACGCCGACGCCCTCGACCCGGCTGTCCAGGCGTACGGCGACGATGCAGCACGGCACGGCGGTGGGCAGCCCGAACAGGAGCGCGTCGCCGGGCTCGGGCCGGGCCTGGAAGCAGGGGATGTCCCGGCCCTCGGCGAGCGGCGCGGTGCGGTCGGTCTGCTCGCCGGACGCCGGGACCGTGACCAGGCGGACGAGGGAGCTCGGCACGATCGCCAGGTCCTCACCGGTCGAGAAGACGACCGCCTCCTCCGTCTCGCCGCGCGCGGTCGCCACCTCCGTACCGGCCGGGAGGCGCACCGTGTCCGGCTGCGGCGCGGACAGCCAGAAGTCGACGTCGGCGCGGGCCGCCGTCGGCGGGAACAGCTGCACGCCGAGCAGGTCCAGGAAGGCGAAGTAGTTGCGGTCGGGCACCCGGTTCAGCCGGTAGAGCAGCTGGTCGACCATGTACGCGAACGTCTCGATCAGCGTGACCCCGGGGTCCGACACGTTGTGGTCGGTCCACTCGGGCGAGCGCTGCTGGACGTACCGCTTGGCCTCGTCCACGAGCTGCTGGAAGCGGCGGTCGTCCAGATTGGGCGGGGTGAGGGACATCAGCGGGCTCCCGCCTCGGGGATCGTATAGAAGGGGAAGACGAGGTTGCGCAGGTCGTTGGTGGACCGGACGGTGTAGTGCACGTCGATGTAGAGCGTGCCTTCCTCGACGGTGTCGTACGCGACGACCACGTCCCGGACCTCGATGCGCGGCTCCCAGCGCTCCAGGGAGGTACGCACCTCGTGGGCGATCCGCCCGGCGGTCGCGCCGTCGCCGGGGGCGAAGACGTACTCGTGGATGCCGCAGCCGAATTCGGGCCGCATGGGGCGTTCGCCGGGCGCGGTGCCGAGGATCAGGCCGATGGCCTCCTCGATCTCCTGCTCGCGCTCGACCATGCCGATGCCGCCCGTGGCGCCGACGCGCAGCGGGAAGCCCCAGCCGCGCCCGATGAAGCCGTGCTCGCTCATATCGGGCCCCCGATCAGGACGTTGGGCGCGCCCATGACGATCTTCGCGCCGCACGTCGTGGTGTCGCCCATGCGGGCGGCGGGCAGCCCGCCGATCAGGACCTCGCCGCCGACGGCCGCCGCCGGGTTCGGCATGATGACGTTCCCCGGGCCGAGCAGGGCGTGCGGGGGCACGACGCACACGTGCAGGCTTCCGGTGACGGCGGCGGGCTTGCCGCCGATCCACACGGTGGCGACGGCGGCCGCTCCCGGGGGCGGGGTGCCGATGACGCCCCCGTGGACGGTGGGGTCGCCCGTACGGGCTGCCTGGGGCATGGCTGGTGATCTCCTCGGTGGAACGCGTCAGTTGATGCGGACGAGTGCGGCCTTCAGGACGGCGAGCAGGCCGCCGTCGACGGTGACGCCGGTCTTGCCGTTGATGGTCACCGAGGCGCCCTTCACCTGGACGTTCCCGGTGCCCGCGTCGAGCGTGATCCCGGTGCGGCCGAGCGACAGGGAGCTGAGGACCCGGCGGGTGCCGCGCGCGTACACCTTGAGCGCGATCTCGCCGCGCCGCTCGTCCAGCACGACCTCCAGCTGCTCGTCGCCGGTGGCCAGCCGGACACCGGACGGGCCGCGCGGGGTGTCGAGCAGTTCGACGCGGTTGCCCGAACGGGACACCAGGGAGCGGCGGTTGACCTTTCCGCTGGTCGGGTCCACGAGCGGGACGTCGTGCGGGGACGGCTTGTCGCGACCGTTGTAGAGCCCGCCGAGCACGTACGGGGCGTCGATCAGGCCCTGTTCGAAGCCGACCAGCACCTCGTCGTTGACCTCGGGGCTGAAGACCCCGCCGCCGCCCTGCCCGCCCCACTGCACCGTCCGGACCCAGTCCGTGACGTAAAGGTCGTCCAGCCAGGGGAACTTGAGCTTCACCGAGCCGCTTTCCTTGCCCCGGCCCTCACGGATGTCGGTGACGATGCCGATCGCGAGGCCCGGCATCCGGGGCCCGGGCACGGGTGCGCCCGGCCCGCCGGTGAGGCCGGTCAGCGAGCGGTCCGGGTCGGTGCTGACCAGGACGGTCGTGCGGTAGCCGCTCTGCGGGTCCAGGGTGTGGTGGGCGGCGGTCGCGGTGTAGCGCCCGGCGAAGTCGGGGCCGACGTTGCCGAGGGCGACCGGTTCGCCCGCGCGGAGCTTCGGGTTGCCCTCCGCGACCGCCTCGATCTCACCGAAGCCGGAGGCGACCCGTCCGGCGACCGCCCCGGCGACCGCGCGGGCCTCGGCCTGGGTGCGGTACGGGGTGTCGGCGACGGTCATCCGGGCGTTCTTGCCGAACAGGGCGGCGGGCGTGGCGGGGCTGGCGCCGGGGGCCACGGTCTCGGAGCGGATCGACTGCTCGCGGGCCAGGACCCGGACCTTGTTCTGCACGTCCCAGCCGCGCACCTCCACGCTGTCCGCCCCGTCCGACGCGGACAGCACGGCCCGCAGCGCCAGCAGGTTGCGGCCGTACTCCAGGACCATCGGGTGCTTGGAGGCGGAGGTGGACGGGGCCGGCGCCGAGGAGGCGGGCTTCTGCTTCACGAACTGGAGCAGGCCCTTCTCGTCCACCCGGACATGCGCTCCGCACTCCCCCGCGAGGTACTGGAGGAAGTCCCAGTCCGAGATGTTCGGCTGGGTCAGCTGCTTGTACATCACCGGGGCCGCCTCGACCTTCCCGCACCGCATCCCGGCCTCGGCGGCGACCTTGCGGACGATGTCGGCGGCCTTCATGTTCCGGTACGCGACGACCTTGCGGCCGCGCCGCAGCCGGTGCGCCTTGGAGAACGCGCGGACCACGGTGAACGATCCGGTGGTGTCGCTGTCCAGCTCCAGCGCGGTCACCTCGCCCGTGAACAGCCGCTCGCGCGCCCGTTCCTGGACGGTGACCACGGAGATCTTCAGCTCGGTGCCGATCGTGATCCCGGTGGCGGTGAGCAGCGTGTGGTACGGGTCGCGGTAGGTCAGGACAGCGCTGTCGGGCAGCCCGATGTTCTCGTCCACCGCGCAGCTCACCAGCTGGGCGGCCCACGCCTGGGGCAGCTCGGCGGGCGCCTCCACGATGGGGTCGGCGGCGAAGGAGCGGGCGGGGCCGGTCATCGGGAAGCCTCCGGTACGCCGTCCTCGGCCGCGCCGTCCTCCAGCGCGGGCACCAGGAGTTCGCTGCCCGGGGGCAGGTGCATGGGGTCGTCGATGCCGTTCGCCTCCGCGATCGTGCGCCAGGCCGTGGCATCGCCGTACTCCCGCCAGGCCAGCAGCGGCAGGCTGTCCCCGGCGACGACCGTGTGCGTACGCCGGGCCTCCCGCGAGCCGGACGTCGGGTTCTGCCCGGCCGGGTCGACGCTCGCCTCCTCGATGGACAGCGAGCAGGTGGCGCGCAGCGGCTTCCCGTCGACGTCGAAGAGCGTGTACGAGACCGAGAGGCTGGACAGCACCCCGTCGAACGACGTCGTCCGCGAGGTCCCCCAGTCGAACCGCACCCAGGGGCTCGACGGCTTCTTCCGGCCCAGGCTGCTCGGCGTCGGCACGCAGGCCGTCATCAGCTGCTCGACCGCCTTCTCCACGGAGTTGTCGTGCGTGGCGGTGGCGTCCAGGAACACGTCCAGGGACAGCGCGCGCGGCCCGCTGCCGACGAATTCGGGCAGCGCGGACTCGCCCGCCGTGCGGGACGGGGTCCGTCGCCACTCGGTGGACTTGCGCAGCGAGAGCGTCGCCGGGTTGAACTGGAGCGTGAGCCGGGCGAGAGTCCCGCCCGGCTTGGCGCCGACGTCGGACGGCGGCTCCATGATGGTCAGCTGTGCGCGGGCACGGCTCGTGCGGGCTGCGGCGGGCACGGGTTCCCTCCTTCCGGGGCGTTTCTGCGGCGGCGCATCAGGAGGGCACCAGCCCTTCGTGCGCGATCTCCAGCGTCTCGACGGCCGCCTGGGAGTTGGCCGGGTCGAAGGACGGCCCCTGCCAGCGGACCGGGACGATGCCCTGCACCTGCCAGCTGACGATCCGGCTGAGGTCGGGGCGCAGGGCGACGATCTCGCCGTCCTTGCGCTCTACGCGTTGCGTCGTCTCGTTCAGCCAGCGGGCGATCTTGAGCGTGTCGGCGGTGACGGGGCGCGTCAGCGTGATGTTGGTCCAGGTGATCCGCCCCGGCAGCTGCCAGGTGTACCCGTTGTTCCCGCCCTCGGCGTACTGCTCGATCTCCACCTCGGCGCCGAGACCCGAGCAGGTGTGGAACGCGCCGAGGTCGCTGCCGCCGATGGTGAGCTTGAAGAACACGCTCGTCGCGAAGATGTTGTCCGTCATCTGCTGCTTTCTCTCTTCAGCGCCGGCCGTCGTACGGGCGTCCGGAACGTTCCCTGCCCCGCCGCAGGTCCGCCCGGAGCAGCCGGGCGACGGGGTCGATGAGGCGTCGGGCGAGGTCTTCGACGTCGAGGTCCGGGGCGGGCTCGGCGGGCCGCTCGGGCGCGGGCCGCTCGGGCGCGGGGCTCTGGGCGGGCTTGCGCTGGACGACGGTCACCGGCACGCCGGCGAGGCCCGCTTGGGCGACGGCGCGCTGGACGGCCTGCGCGTTGCCCTGCGGGGCGGTCGGCCGTACGGCGGCGGGGCGGGGGGCCTGCGCCACCTCGGGGAGCGGGGGCTCCTGGCCGGCGGGCGGGGCGGTGCGGGCCGGGAGCGGCGCGTGCGGGCGCGGCGGGGCGACAGGGGCGGCGGCGACGCGCTGGACGACGGGGGTGCTTTCCGCGCGGGGGGTGTCGCGCCGCCAGGTCGCCGGTACGACGGGCCGGGTGGTCCCGGCGGACGGCTTGGCGGTGAACCCTTCGGCCGCCCCGGTGCGCACGGCGAGCGTCCGCCCGGTGAGCAGAGCACGGGCGCGCTGCACGGGGGCGGGGCGGGGGGCGCGGCGCGAGGGGACGGGTCGGACGCGGACGGGGGCGTCGGTGGTGCGTTGTACGGCGGGGGCGGCGCTGCGTTGCGCGGCGGGGGCGGTGCGCAGGGGCATCGCGGGCGGCGCGGCGGGGCTGGGCTGCGCGCTCGGCTGGGCCTGGCGCGGTGCGTCGCTCGCGGTGCCGGCGGTGGGCGGGAGGGCGGACAGGGGCGCGCCGAGCCCGCCCCGGGTTCGGGCGTGGGAGCCGGGGCCGGGGCTGGCAGGAAGGGCGCCCGGGTGCGTGGAGCCGGCGCTGTCCGCCGTCTGCCGCTGGACGACGGGCAGCGCGGGGCCCGCTTCGCGGGCGGGCGGGGCGAAGGGAGCCGCGTCTGCGGGGAGTTCACGCAGGGGTTTGCCCAGGGTGGGCCGCGCGGTGCGCCCGGGGGGCGCGGGTGCGCTGGGGGCGGGGCGCACCGGGGTCACGGCGGCGGGTGAGTCCGCCCGGCGCTGGACGACGGGCGGGGTGGGGGCGGCCGGGGCGCCCGGGTGCGTGGGGGCGGACGCGTCCGCCCGGCGCTGGACGACGGGCGGGGTGGGGGCGTCCGCCTGGCGCTCGACCACCGGCGGGGTGGGCCCGTCCGGGGTCGCCCCGGAGGGCCGGCCGCCCAGGGTCGGCCGTACGGAGGAGGGGGCTTCCGCCTGCCGCCGCCCACCCGGCGTGGACGGACCGGCCGCCGGTCCGGTGGACGTGTCCGCCTGGCGCTGAAGCCCGGTCCGGGCACCCGGAGTGGCGGACGTGTCCGCTTGGCGCTGAACCACCGGCCGGGCGGGATCGGCCGGGGCACCCGCGTCTCCGGCCGGCACGGCCACGGGCGGCCGCCCACCCGGCGTGGACGGACCGGCCGCCGGTCCGGTGGACGTGTCCACCTGGCGCTGAACCACCGGCAGGGCGGGAACGGTTGCGCTCGGCTGCCCGTCCGGGGTGGGGCGTACGGCAGGCGCGGCCGGACCCGCCACGGACGGCTGCCCGCCCAGCGTCGGGCGCACGGACGGACCGGTGGACGCGGACGCGTCCGACTGGCGCTGGACCACCGGCAGGCCGGGTCCGTCCGGGGTGGCCGACGGGTCCGTCAGCCGCTCGACCACCGGCAGACCGGGGGCACCCGCCTCTCCGGCAGGGACAGCCCCGGGCAGCGTCGGGCGCACGGAGGGACCGGCAGCCGGTCCAGCCGACGCGGACGTGTCCGACTGGCGCTGGACCACCGGCAGGGCGGGCCCCGCGTGAGCACCCGGCGCGGACTGCCCCGGGGTGCCGGGCGCGTCCATCTGGCGCTGGATCACGGGCAGTTCCGGCCCCACCTGGGCACCCCGCGAGGGCTGACCGCCCGGCGTCGGGCGCACGGACGGGCCGACCGCCGGCGCGGACGCGTCCACCTGCCGCCGCACCACCGGCAGCGCGGGCCCCGCCTGGGCACCCGGCGCGGGCTGCCCCGGGGGGACGGGCGCGTCCACCTGGCGCTGGATCACTGGCAGTTCCGGCCCCACCTGGGCACCCGGAGCGGGCTGACCGCCCGGCGTCGGGCGCACGGACGGGCCGACCGCCGGCGCGGACCCGTCCACCTGCCGCCGCACCACCGGCAGCGCGGGCCCCGCCTGGCCACCCGGCTCGGGCTGCCCCGGGGTGCCGGGCCCGCCCGGTGCCGCCACGGGCGGCTGCCCGTCCAGGGTCGGGCGTACTGAGGTACCGGCGGACGCGGACGGGTCCGCCCGCCGCTGAACCACCGGCAGGTCGGGACCCGCGGGCCCGCCCGAAGGGGCGTCCACGGACGGCGGTTCGCCCACGGGCTCGCCCAGCCCAGGACGTACCGCAGGACCGGCGGACCGGGCCGCCTCGGGCACCCCCGGCACCAAGGGCTCGCCAAGCCCACGACGCACCGCCGTGGAGGCGACAGCCGACACCGTGCGCGGGGGTGTCGCCGGGCGCCGGGCGACGATCAGCGGGGGGCCGGTGCGGCGGGCGCGTACCGGTGTGGAGGGCGCCTGCGGGGGCGCGGGCGTCCCACCGCCCCCGGACGCCGATCCGGGCACGGCGCGGACCACGCGCCGGGACGCACGCGCACCCCGGGCCTCCGGAGCCGAAGGCGCCACGGGCGCCACGGGCGCAGCCGGGCTCGGGGCCGTACCACCGGCGTCCGGGTCCACGGCGCGCAACACCAGCGGCGTCCCCGAGGGCGCACTGCGCGGCGTGCCCGGCGTCCGGGTCACCCCGTGGACGAGCCCCACCGGGGCGGACGGCAGCACCGCGTGGCCGAGCTCGCCGTCGCTGTAGGACACGTTCTGCCAGGACGCGAGGCGGGACCGGAAGCGGAGGCCGTCGCTGACGCCGATCGAGGACCGGGCGACGGTCACCGTCGGCGGCGCGACCCGGCGCCACCCGCCGTCCCAGTCCGCACCGGGACCACCGGGACGCGGGGAGGCGTCGGCCGCTCCCGGGTCCGGAGCGGCCGCCGCCTCCCCGGACTCCGGCCCGCTCGCGGGCCCACGCCGGAACCAGCCCCTCAACTCCACGCCCTCACCCGCTCTCGTTCACGCGGGTGTTGATCCGCGCTATCTCCCTCACCCATTCCTGCCGCTCACCATGCGTGAGGTCGAGGATCTCCTCGCGCTGCCAGTGGAAGTGGTAGGCGATGTACGCGATCTCCTCCCGCAGCCGGGAAGGCGCGTACGTCACGATTCCCCCAGGCGCTCACCCGACAGGTCCACCTCGAACGAGCCCTGGCACAGCGGGCAGGTGACCGCCGCGTGGGTGTGGCCCTCGCTGTTGATGCGGCGGTAGAAGTCCTGGAGGAACGCCACGTCGGTCGCGTACATCCGCTCGACCACCCCGGCGTGCACATCGGTGATCGTGCCGAGGCGGGTGATGACCTGGCTGAGGAGCACCACGCTCAGGTACGCGGGGTTCTCCTTGACCCGGAGGTCGATCTGCGGACGCAGCTCGTCGCGGGCGGTGGCGAGCCGCATGGTCCCGGTCCGGTGGGTCCGGCCCTCGTCGTCCACGTAACCGCGCGGCAGCTCGAAGTCGAACTCGTCCGGACGGCGAGCGGCGGCCGGGGCCGGGGCGGGTGCGGGTGCCTCGGCCGGCGCGGGCGCCGGCGTCGCGGCGGCGAGGGTGTCCAGGACCTGGTCGAGGTCCCCGCCGGAAACGGTCCTGCGCCTCATTCGACCACGATCTCCTCGAAGGTGATGGTCACCGTCTCGGTCGCCGCGCTGGACTCGCCGGCCTTCAGCGAGGGGCCCTCCCAGCGGCTGGCCCAGCCCTGCATCAGCTGGATGCGGCGGACGGTGTCACCCTTCGAGTCCTTGATCTCGATGGTGAGGTTCTGCCGCGCGGTGTCGACGGCGCCGTTGTTCAGCGTCTCCTTGATCCACTTGGTGAACTCGCTGCTCTTGTCGAGTCCCCGGGTGATCGTCACCTCGCCGGCCTGCCGCGCGCCGGGCTGCTTGCGGATGATCTGCTTGCCGGTGGAGGTCACCTGCCGGACCTCCACCACCTCCTCCTCGACGGTGAGGCCGCTGATCTCCTGGATGGACTCCACGAGATAGCCGCCGAGCTGCACGCCGAAGACGTGGGTGGAAAGAGCGTCGCCCTCTGCCATGACTGTCTGTCACCTGTTCCGTTCGCTGTCGTCGTCTGCTGAGTTACTGCGGGAGAGGGACTGCCGTCACTCGTCCACGAGGCTCGTGCTGTCCGAGAACTGGGAGAGGCGGAAGACGACGAACTCCGCCGGCTTCACCGGCGCGACGCCGATCTCGCAGATGACCTGGCCGAGGTCGATGGACGACTGCGGGTTGTTGTCCCGGTCGCATTTGACGTAGAACGCCTCCTCCGCCGTACGGCCGAAGAGCGCGCCCCGGCGCCACTCCTCGGAGAGGAACGCGGTGACGTTGCGCCGGATGCTCGACCAGAGGCGGTCGTCGTTGGGCTCGAAGACGACCCACTGGGTGCCCAGGAGGATGGACTCCTCCAGGTAGTTGAAGAGCCGGCGGACGTTGAGGTAGCGCCAGGCCGGGTCGGAGGAGAGGGTGCGGGCGCCCCAGATCCGGATGCCCCGGCCGGGGAACGCGCGCACGCAGTTGACGCCGATCGGGTTGAGGAGGTCCTGCTCGCCCCGGCTCAGCCGGAGTTCGAGGTCGAGCGCGCCCCGGATGACCTCGTTGGCGGGCGCCTTGTGCACTCCGCGTTCGCCGTCGCTGCGGGCCCAGACGCCGGCGACGTGGCCGCTCGGGGGCATCAGGGTCTGGCGGCCGGTGGCCGGGTCGAGGACCTTGAGCCAGGGGTAGTACACGGTCGCGTACCGCGAGTCGTAGCCGGCGTCGTCGTTGCGCCAGGTGCGGACGCGCTGGGCGTTCATGCCGGGCGGGGTGTCCAGGAGGGCGACCCGGTCGCCCATCTGCTCGCAGTGGGCGATGAGGGCGAGCTGCACGGCGCGGACGCCCTCGTCGTCGATGTCGCCGCGCTGGTGGGCGCTCATCAGGTCGGGGACGGCGACCATGGTGATCTCGTCGATCGCCTCAAGGGCCGCGATGCCGGTACGCGCCGACGCGTCGCCCACGTACTCGGTGGGGCCGGTCCGGCCGGTGGTGGCCGCGTCCGGGGTGGCGGGCGCGAGGGTCAGGCTCTGCTTCTCCGGGCGGGACTGCGCCGTGCCGGGCTGCTCGGTGACCTCGATGAGCTTCGACTGACGGGCCTGGGTGACCAGGTAGCCCTTGACGTTCTTGCGTACGGAGGTGTCGAAGGTCTCCACGACCTTGCCGCCCTGACGGACCAGCAGGCGGAAGCGGTCCTCCGGCGGGTTCTCGCCCTCGGCGTCGGCGACCTCGATGGAGATCCCGTCACCGGCGCCCGGCCGGGCCGAGACCAGGAAGCCGCCGACGGCCACGGAGGGGGCCGTCGCGGGAGCGTCGCCCTGCGGGGCGTCCTCGGCGGGCCCGCCGATGCGCACGATGTACGCGGCGCCGCCGCCGTTGCTGAAGAACCCGTGGACGGCGAGCGTCAGATACGTGTCCGGGGTGAAGGTGCCGAACGCCGAAACGTACTGGTCCCAGCTGGTCACCAGCGTCGGCCGGTGGAAGGGGCCGGTCTCCGCGAAGCCGACGAAGGCGGCGACCGCGGTGCCGACACCCTCGATGGGCCGTGCTCCGGACTGCACCTCCTCCACGTATACACCTGGGGTGAGGTACGACGGCATGCTCGCTCCTTCGGCTGGTCAGACGTTCGCCCGCCCAGTCTTGCCAGCACGTACGCACGGACAGTAGGCCCCAAAGTCCTGGCCCGGGGGCAGGGCCACTGCCTTTCCGGGCCCGCCCGGCCACGACCCCTCGCCGGCGATTAATTTCAGCCAGAAACTACCCGGACCCCGGAGGGGATTCGGCTGGATTTCCACGGTCGTCCGGGGCAACCCGAGGCGGCCCGATCCACTCCGCCCGGTCGGGACGGAAGTGGTCCAGTCCATTCGCCACTTCCGGAAATGCCCGGGAATCACCCGTGAATCACCCCGATTCACCTGCTGCCCGCACTCCGCGCATTTACGCGTCCAGTCGTTCCGGGCGTGTCCGGGTGTGTGGAGGGACACATCCGGATGAACACCGGGTGGCGCATCCCCGCAGGTGGGAATCCCGTCTGTTCACACGTCCGGAATAAACGGAAGGGGACCCGGCGCTATCGTTCGTCTCGCGGGACATCGGTCAGCTCACCGCTGACATTGAGCACTTGGTGACACCCGGAAGCCTGCTTACCGGTGGCCGGAGTCCCAGGCTTCGCGCAGGTCACAGAAACGGTGACCGCCGCCTTCTCCGGTATCTGAATGGGGGTGACCCAGTGATAGTCCTGGTTCCTGAACGTCTCCAGGGCAATGGTGGTGATCTTCCGCTGCCCGAAGGAGATGGTCAGCAGCCCCTCGTCGCCCTGGAAATTGGCCACGACGATGTCCGTGACCCCGAAAGTCTTGCCTTCCGGGACCACATAGGTGCCGGTCTTCCGGCCCCCGGCGGCGGTCTGCACATCAATGGTCGCGGAGCTCTGCTGGCCGTCGCCGTTGCCGGAGCCGCCCGAGCCGCCGGTGCCACCGGTCGAGCCGGAGCCGCCCGTCGCACCGCCGGACCCGTCGGCGCCTCCCGTGCCCTCCCCCTTGCCCTGGGGGTCCTGCTGCCCGCCCCCCGAGGCCGAACCGCCCTGCCGGGGCTGCCGGTTCTCCTCCTGCGCGGCCTTGGCGCCCGCCTCCTTGGCGGTGGAGCGGACGGCCGGGCGCACCAGCGCGAACCAGGCGAGCAGCAGCGCGAGTATCGCCGCGAGCAGGATCAGCAGCCACTTCGGGAACACCGGGATCTGGGCGAACTCGCCCTGAAGCGGCTCCGGTCCGCCCTGCCGGGGGCCCTCGGCCCCGGCGTCCTCCGGCTCCCCGGCCACCACCTCGAACGGCCAGGCGGCCGGCGCACCGAACCAGATCAGCTTCCGGGCCCGGAC
Source organism: Streptomyces sp. NPDC097595 (assembly GCF_044761525.1). NCBI lineage: Bacteria > Bacillati > Actinomycetota > Actinomycetes > Kitasatosporales > Streptomycetaceae > Streptomyces > Streptomyces sp. NPDC097595. The sequence continues at coordinate 400,538 of NZ_JBIWCN010000004.1, forward strand.
CTTGAGGCCCGCCTCGGCGGACTCGCCGGGCTCCAGCTTCCGGCGCTCCGGCGTGAACGCGAGGCGCAGTTCCTCGCCCTGCTGCCGGCCCGCGAGGGACACCTCCGTGGGAGCGTTCCCGAGGTTCTGTACGACGGTACGGAAGCGGGCCCCCAGCCAGCCCCGGCGGCGCCCCGGTTCGAGGCGGGCGCGCAGCTCGTGGAACGGCTCGACCACCACCGTCATCTCGGGTACGGCCACCGACTCGGGGTGCTCGGCGGGCAGCACCCGTACGCCCAGGGGCTTCTCACCGGCGCGGACCTCGTGGGACCGGGGCGGCGCGAAGCGCACCGTGACGGTCTCGGAGGTGCCGGGGTAGAGGGAGACCCGGGCCGGTTCCACCGTGGTCCACGCCGCACAGTCGCCGACCACGTCCAGGGTGTACGCCTCGACGATGTCGCCGTCGTTGCGCACGGTGAGCGTGGTCGTCGCTTCGGCGCCGGGCGTCACCGTCACCGTGGGCATTGCGAGTTCGGCAGATGTGGTCACCCTGCGACGTTAGGCCGCACCGCGTCCCCGGCAGCAGGGGCGCGAGGGCAATGTGCGGGCAGGGGCGGTGCCCCGGGGGCACACCCGCGCCGGGTGCCCGCACCGCATCCCCGGGCCAGGTCGCCCTGCGCCTCCCGGACGTTCGCGTGTGACACCGGACGTAACGGAATTCGGCGGAAGCGGCCCAGAAGGACGAGCACATGACCACGATCACGACAGACATGACGACGACGGGGGCGGCGAGGGGGGCGGCGACGGGGGCGGCGCACCCGCGCGCCCTCGCCCCGCCCGAGCAGCCCGCGCCCGGCATACCCGCCCCGGCGTCCGGCCGGGTCTCGGTGGCGGTGTACGCGGAGGACCTGATCCTCCGGACCGGGGTGGTGCAACAGCTGCGCCGGCGCCCGGAGATCGAGCTGATCCCGGACGAGGAGGCGGACCGGGCCCAGGTCTCCCTGGTGGTGGTGGACATGGTGAACGAGCCCGCCGTCCAGCTCCTGCACCGCCTCCAGCGCAATACGGCGACCCGGACCGGCCTGGTCGTCGGCTATTTCGAGGCGGGCGCCCTCCAGACGCTCATCGAGTACGGGGTGGCCGCCGTGCTGCGGCGCGGGGAGGCCGACCAGGACCGGCTGGTCCATCTGGTGACGGCCATCGCGAAGGGCGAGGGGGTCCTTCCCGGGGACCTCCTCGGCAAGCTCATCGACCACGTCAGCAGCCTGCACCGCTCGGTCCTGGACCCGAGGGGCCTCTCGCTGTCCACGCTCACGACACGGGAGGCGGAGATGATCCGGCTGGTGTCGGAGGGGTACGGCACGGCGGAGATCGCGCAGAAGACCTCGTACTCCGAACGCACCGTCAAGAACGTGCTGCACGAGGTCGCGACCCGGCTCAACCTGCGCAACCGGGCGCACGCGGTGGGGTACGCGATGCGGCACGGGCTCATCTGACACTTCGTCGGGTACCGGGAGGGCAGCGCTCGTTGCCCCCTCGGTGCCCGCGCGCGGCCGTCCGGCCGACGCGCGCGTCCCGGGGCCTGCCCCGGTGCCCCTTGCCCCGGACCGCGCCGGACCGGTCTGGTGGCGGTGACCGTTCGTGGAAAGGCAGACCGTTTCGTGGAAAGGCAGACCGTTGTCCCAGCGTGAGCACCGTACCGACCGGACCGCCGAGACCCGGTCCGCCCCTTCACGCGGCCAGTCACCCGCCGAACGGGCCGAACTCCTCGAAGTCCAGCGCACCCTGGGCAACGCGGCCGCCCTGCACCTGCTGCGGCAGGCGCGGGAGGAGCCCCCGGAGCAGCCCGCGCAGCCCGCCGTCCAGCGCTCGGCCGTCCACGACGTGCTGAACGGCAGCGGCAGGCCCCTGGGGGCTTCGCTGCGCGCGGAGATGGAGTCCCGGCTCGGCGCGGACTTCTCGGACGTACGCGTCCACGACGACGCGGCGGCCCGCGCGTCCGCCGCCGGGGTCGGGGCCCGCGCCTACACCAGCGGCCACCACGTCGTCATCGGCGAGGGCGGCGCCGACAAGCACACGCTGGCCCATGAGCTGACCCACGTCATCCAGCAGCGACAGGGGCCCGTCTCCGGCAGCGACAACGGCTCCGGGCTGCGGATCTCCGACCCGTCCGACCGCTTCGAACGGGACGCCGAGGCGAACGCGCACCGGGTGATGCGGGGCGCGGCCGCGGCCGCGCACGAGGGCCACGCGCACGAGCAGGAGCACGCCCACACGGCCGGGGACGGCGTCGTCCAGCGGGCGCCGGAGCAGACCATGGGCCGGAACATCGCCGCGGGCCTCGGCCAGTACGGGGCGCAGATCGGTGAACTGGCCGCCAGGATCGGCACGACGAGCGAGAACGTGATCAACGCCCTGCTCGATCCCGCGTACGACCCGATGGGCGCGCACGACATTGCACCCGAGATCCTGGACAGCAACCTCAAGGACCCGATCGAGTACGCGGCGTGCTTCCCCACCGCACACGACCTCTTCCCGGTGCTGACCGACCCCGCCGTGAACCCGCCCCGGCAGGGGCCCAACCCGGAGCGGGCCGCCGACATCCAGGAGTTCCAGGCGGCGGTGCACACCCTGACGGACTCGATCCGGGAGGCATGGTCGGAGGGCCTGCAGTCGGTGTTCCGCATCGAGTACGCGGGGCACGGCTTCACCCTGGTGATCCGGATCGCCGAGGACCAGCAGCCGCACATCGAGCTCATCGAGAGCCTGGCTCACGCGGCCGGCATCACCACGTCGCTGAGCAACGCGCCGGGTATGACGGTGGACCATGTCCTCGACGCTCTGACCGCGATGTCCTCCGGTGACGTGACCGAGCGGGTGCGGGGCGCGGGCCTGCTCGGCTGGAACGCCCACGCCCTGTACCTCGGGGATCCCCAGCCGACCGAGCAGGAGCGCTTCCCGCAGACCCGGATGAAGTGGTGGCGGCAGCCGCTGTCCCCGCAGGCCGGTGACAACTGGCACACCCAGTTCAAGCTGCGCTTCAACTTCGTCGCCCAGACCTATGGCACCACACAGCTGACCTGACGGGACCGCGGCAGCCCCAAAGGGCAGCCGGGCTTCCCCGTTTCCGGGACTCCGGGCCCTGTCCGGGAGCCCGTTCGGACCGCATGCTCATCGTGGAGAGCCATCGACCCAGACTGTGAGGTGGACCGTGGGCGGTCCTGCTGGCCCGGCAAGGGGAGCCCGGCTGCGCCGGCTCGGCGGTGCCGTGTTGCTGCTGACGCCGTTGCTGGTGGCGGGGTCCGTGTCCGCCCCGCAGGGCGCCCAGCCGGCCGCCGCCGCGTCGAAGGCGGTGGCCGACACCGGGCGGATCGCCTTCGCCGGTACGGGGCACCGCAGCCTCGGCCGGGTCACGTCCGAGAACGACACCGCGGATCTGTTCGGGGGCCGCGTCCCGGCCCACTACGACCAGGACGCGTACGGGCGGGGCGACGCGCTCGTCTTCACCAGCCTCCGGGACGAGACGCGCCCCCAGGTCTACCTGCGCCGCGCGGACGGCGGCGTACTGCGCCTGACCCGCGGCATGGACGCCGCGCACCCCGAACTCTCCCGCGACGGGAAGACCGTGGTCTTCGACTCGCCCGGCAACGGCGGCCGCCGGGACCTGTGGTCGGTGGCCGTCGACGCGCCCGGGAAGCCCCGGCAGCTGACGGACACCCCCGCCGAGGAGACGTCCCCGACGCTCTCCCCGAACGGCAAGCGCATCGCGTACGCGAGCGACGGCGGGCCCGAGCCGGGCACCCAGGTCTACGCCCGCGACCTGGACGGCGGCCCGGTGACCTGCCTCAGCAACAGCGCGGAGGGCGACGCGGACGAGCCGGAGTGGAACCCGGTGAACGACGGCGTCCACGGGTCCCGCGTCTCGTACACGCTGCACGTCGAGCCGGCCTCCGACACGGACACCGGGCACCGGCTGCGGGTCACCGACGGGCCCGGGACCGCGCGGCCCGTGCTGACCGCTCTCGGCAACGACTGGGGCTCCCGCTCCTCGGCCTGGCTGCCGGACGGCGAGGGCCTGCTCTTCCTCAGCCCCAACACGGACTGCGGCTGCTCCGTCTACGACCACGTCTACCGGATCGTGTCCCTCGGCGACCCCACCCCGCACATGGTGCTCGACGAGGACCGCGAGGTCGGGCCCCCGGCGGCGCTCGGCTCCCCCGACTCCTGGTCCGTGGTCGTCACCCGCAGGACCACCGAGGACGGCGACCTCGTCACGCTCCAGGACATGCGGCAGGACGGCTCCGACCCGCGCGACCTGCGGATCGACGTCCTGCGCGAGGACCCCGAGGCGAAGACCAACACCAGCGACGACCCCGCCGACGACCCGCTGTTCCACCCGCGCCCCGGCTACGACGCCTGGACCGAGCGGCAGACGTACACGCCCGACGGGCGGCGCATCGCCGTGACCCGGTTCGAGACCATCGACGGGCAGCGGGTCCAGCGGATCTGGCTCGCCAACACCGACGGGACGCGCCCGTCGGCCATGAAGCTGGACGGGCGCGGCCCCCGGGACCGCGACACCGACCCCTCGTTCTCGCCGGACGGCACCCGGCTCGCCTTCACCCGGTCCACGCCCGGCACGGACGGCTCCTGGAGCAGCCGGGTCCTCGTCGCGGACGTGGCCTCCGGGCGCATCACCGGTGAAGTGGTCCCGCCCGAGGGCGAGGTCACCGGCGCCGACGCGCAGCCCACCTGGTCCTCGGACGGCACCCTGCTGGCGTTCACCCGGGCCGAGGTCATCCGGGGCCTCGGCGGCATCAAGCACGTCTGGACCGCGCCGCTGAAGGCGCTGGGGCAGCAGCAGGACCTCAGCCGCATCGGCGGCTGCCCCGGCGAGTGCAAGGTCATCGACGACAGCCCCGCGTTCTCGCCGGACGGCAGGTCTGTCGCCTTCAACCGCAAGGACCGCGCGGACCAGATCAACCAGCGCGCCAGCGTCGTCGTCGTCGCGCCGGACGGGACGGACTGCCGGGTCGTCCTGCCGACCGGCCGGAGCGACGACCCCACCGCGTGCGCAGCGCCGATCCCGGACGTCGAGACGACCGGCCCGTACCAGCCGCGTGACGTGGCCTGGTCGCCGGACGCCTCCCGGCTGGTCCTCAGCCACCGCCGGGACCGGGCGCCCAGCTCCCCGGAGCAGCTCTCCGAACTCGACCTGGCCACCGGCACCCTGACCCCGCTCACCGCGGAGCTGCCCGGGCGCCAGAAGGAGCCCGCGTTCCAGCAGAAGGTGGACCTGGCCGTCACCGCGCCGCCCACCGCACCCACCGTGGAGACCGGCTCCTCGGTGACCGTCACGGTCACCGTCACCAACAACGGACCCGCCTCGTCCCCTGGCACCACGCTGGTCGCCGACCTCCCGCCGGGCGTCCGGCTGGACGGCATGACCACGCCCACGGGCCCCTGCGCCACCACGTCCCCGGCCTGCGACCTCGGCGTGCTGGCGCCCGGCGACGAGGTGCCGGTCACCGTGCGGCTCATCGGCGTCACCAACGGGCCCTGGCAGCTGGGCTGGTCGGTCAACGGGTCGGTGGTCGACCCCAACCCCACGGACAACGCCACCGGCACGACCGTACGCGTCCGCACCCTCCCGGACCTGCCCAGCCCGCCGCCCTCCGGACCGGCCACACCGCCCAAGCTGCCGCCGCCGGCCGCACAGCCGCCCGCGCAACCGCCCCTGCCGCCCGCGCCCGAGGCCGGTCCCGGCGTCGTCGTCCGCGCGCAGCCCAGCCCCGGCTATGTCGGCGGCCGGGTCGTGGTCACGTACACCGTCCGCAACGGGGAGAACGCCCTGGCCACCGGCCTCCGGCTGCGGCTCGGGCTGCCCTCCGGCATCCCCGTGGCCACGCTGCCGCCCGGCTGCACCGGCGAGGTCTGCGAGGTCCCCGACCTGGCGCCGGGCGCCTCCTCGGTGCTGCGGGTCGTGCTCGCCCCCGACCACGCCCTGCGCACCCGGATCACCGGCACGCTGACGACCACCGGCACCGACGCGGACCGGGGCGACAACGTCTCGCGGATCTCGCTGCGCATCCTCCAGCCCCGGATCATCTCGGTGCCGGAGATCGGCAAGCCCGGGTTCGTCACCTCGGTGCGCGGCAAGGACTTCCCGCCCGGGGTGCCGGTGAAGCTGGCCTGGAAGCCCGGGATCACGGCCGCCGCCGCGCCCACCCTGCCGGGCCGGGACGGCACGTTCATCGCCCAGCTCCTGATCCTGGTCAAGGACCGGACCGGGCCGCGCACGATCACCGCGTCAGGCCCCGGCTTCTCGCCGGTGAAGACGGACTTCCTCGTGGTGACGGGCAACCTGGTGCCGCCGGACGAGATGGGTCGCCGGTGATCCACGAAGTGGACGAGGCGCTGCGGCTGCTGCTGGTGGACGCGGGCCTTGAGGACAGCGGCGTGGACCTGGTCTTCGACGCCCCGACGAAGGACTGGTCCGCCCGCCGCAACGCGCCCACGGTGAGCGTCTTCCTGTACGGCATCCGCGAGGACGCGACGCGCCGCCGCAGCGGCACGTCCGAGGAGTACGACGCCGAGGGCCTGGTCACCGGCCGCCGCACGCCCCCGCGCTGGTTCGAGCTGACGTACCTGGTGACGGCGTGGACCAATCGCCCCCAGGACGAACACCGCCTGCTCTCCGAGGTGTTGCGCTGCCTGATCCGCACCCGCGCACTGCCCGCGAGGATGCTCACGGGCAGCCTCGCCGACCTCGCCCTCACGGTCGAGATGGAGGCCGCTTCGGCCGGCTCGGGCGACCGCCCGTCCACGGTGGACGTCTGGTCCGCGCTGGGCGGCGAACTGAAGGCCGCGATCGACGTACGCGTCTGGGCCCCGCTCTCCGGCGAGGTGGAGCCGGCCGGGCCGCCGGTCACGGAGGGCCTGCTCGTACGCACGTCCGCCGCCGTGGACGGCGAGCCGACGGACCCGGGCCGCCGCCTGCGGTACGAGGACGGCGCCACGGCCGCGTCCGGCGCGGGCTTCGCGGCGGAACGGGAACGCCGACTGCCGCCGGGTCGGCGGAAGCGCGGGGGCGGGGTCGCCCGGTGACCACCGCTCAGCGGCTCTCCGCCTCCGACACCGCCCTCGCCGAGCTGTGGGAACGGCTCGGGCACGTCGAGCGGCGGGTGCGGGTCGCCGTCGCGCTGCGGCACGAGGGGGACCCCGCACCGGACGATCCCCTGCGCGGCCAGTACCTCACGCCCGCCGGTGTCGAGCGGGTCCTGGACTCGCGCGACGCGTTCCTCCCCGTACCGGACCTCGGTCCCGCCGCGCAGCCCGAGAACGGGCGGATCGCGGAGCTGGCCGAACGGTTCGGGCTGACCGGGCCCGATGTGGAGCTGCTGCTCGTCGCCATGGCGCCGGACATCGACGCACGGTTCGAGCGGCTGTACGGGTATCTCAACGACGACCTGACCCGGCGCCGCGCCACGATCGGCCTCGCCCTGGAACTGTGCGGGCTGCCCGGCGCGGGCCCCGGCCGGTTCCGGTTCGCGCCGTCCGCGCCGCTCGTCGCGGCCGGTCTCGTGGAGGTGCTGGAGCCCGAACGGCCCCTGCTCTCCCGGGTGCTGCGCGTCCCGGACCGGATCACCGCGCACCTCCTCGGCGACGACGAGGTGGACGCCCGGCTGCACGGCCTGGTCCGGGTCGCGGACCCGGACGACGAGCCGGACGGCGGCCCGGTCGCCCGGCGCGTCGCGGCGGCGGCCGGCGCCGGGAGCGGGTTCACGCATCTGCTGGACCGGGGCGGCGACCCGGCCCGCCTCGCCGTCGCCGCGCTCACCGCGTCCGGGCTGCGACCGCTCGTCGTGGACCCGGCGGCCCTGACGGCGGCGCCGGAGCCCCTGCAGGCGGTCAGGATGCTGGCGACCGAGGCCCGGCTGAGCGGCGGCGGGCTCGTCCTCGGCCCGCTGGAGACGCTGGCGCCGGAGCAGCCCAAGGGCGCCGCGCTCCTCGGTGCGCTGTGCGCGGCGGTCGGCGGCGGCTCGCCGTTGCTCGTGTACGGGCGCAAGCACTGGGACCCGTTGTGGGCCGGGGAGAGCCCGGTGACGGTCGCGGTCCCGCCGCCGGACCCGGCGGACGCGGTACGGCGCTGGCACGGCGCGCTCACCGTGGCCGGGGCCGCCGCCGCCGGGCTCGCCGCCGGGACGGAGGAGGCGGACGCCCTGCTCGCGGACGCCACCCGGGCGTACCGGCTGGACTCCGGCCAGATCCGCCGGGCCGCCGACGTGGCCGTCCGGCTGGCCGCGCAGGAGGGCCGCCCGGTGGGCGCCGCCGACCTGCGGACCGCCGTCCGGGCGCAGAACGGGGCCGGGCTCGCCCGGCTCGCCCGGCGCATCGAGCCCACGGTCGGCTGGGACGACCTCGTGCTGCCCCCGGCGACCCGCCGCCAGCTCTCCGACCTGGCCCTGCGCGCCCGCCACCGCGACCAGGTCCTCGGGCGGTGGCGGATGCGGCCGGGCGGCGGCCGGGGGCGGGGCATCGTCGCGCTGTTCGCCGGCGAGTCCGGGACGGGCAAGACCATGTCGGCCGAGGTCGTCGCGGCGGACCTGGGCATGGAGCTGTACGTGGTCGACCTGTCGTCCGTGGTCGACAAGTACGTCGGGGAGACCGAGAAGAACCTGGAACGGATCTTCGTGGAGGCGTCCGAGGTCAACGCGGTGCTGCTGTTCGACGAGGCGGACGCCGTCTTCGGGAAGCGCTCGCAGGTCAAGGACGCCCAGGACCGGCACGCGAACGTCGAGTCGGCGTACCTGCTCCAGCGCGTCGAGTCCTTCGACGGCATCGCCGTACTCACGACCAATCTGCGGGCCAACCTGGACGAGGCGTTCACCCGCCGCATCGACGTGGTCGCCGACTTCCCCGTACCGGACGCGCAGCAGCGCCTCGCCCTGTGGGAACGCTGCCTCGGTACGGAGATCCCCCGCGCCCCGGACCTCGACCTGTCGACGTGCGCGGACAGGTTCGAGCTGACCGGCGGCTCGATCCGGGCGTGCGCGGTCACGGCCGCGTACCAGGCGGCGGAGTCGAGCCGCCCGCTGGACACGGAACAGCTGGTCGGGGCGGTGCTCGCGGAGTACCGGAAGCTCGGACGGCTGGTCCTGGAGAGCGAGTTCGGCCCGTGGCTGGAGCGTACGAGGCGGCGCGGATAGCCCGGACGACCCGTCTCCTATCATCAGGTGCATGACTGCCGAGCCCGCCCGTTCCGCCGCCCGTATGCGCGCATCCGACGCCGACCGCGAGGCGGTGGTGGAGCAGCTGCGGGAGGCCGCGGCGGAGGGCCGGATCGACCTGGACGAGCTGGACGAACGGCTCAACCTGGCGTTCACGGCCAAGACGTACGGTGAACTCGCTCCGATCACCGAGGACTTGGGCGGCCCGGCCGTACTCGATGCGGGCGAGCCGCTGACGGTGCGGGGCGGCATGCACAAGGTCCAGCGGACCGGCGGCTGGAAGGTCCCCGCGCGCATCGTCGTGTCGGGCGGCCTCGGCGGCGCCCTCCTCGACTTCAGCGAAGCCGAGTGCCGGGTGCCCGTGGTCGAGTTGGACGTGGACGCGCAGATGGGCGGGGTCCGGATCGTGGTGCCGGACGGCTGGGGCGTGGACACCGACGCGCTGGACCTGGCGCTCGGGGGTCTGAGGTCCAAGATCAAGAACGAACAAGAGCCGGGCGCACCGCTGTTGAGGATCACCGGCTCCTGCGGCGTGGGCGGCGTCCGCATCCGCCGCCCGGGCCTGCGCGAACGCCGCAGGAAGCGCTGAGGCCGGTCAGAGCGGGCGGACCGTGAGAATCTGCTCCGCCCGGCCGATGGGGCCCTTGACGTCGTGCAGGACCGTGCTGGTGAGGCCCTGGCCGGTGGGGCCGAAGACGACCGTGGTGTCCAGGCCGGTCCAGCGGCCCTCGGGCTGGCGGTGCAGATGGATCGTCAGGTCCACGTTGGGGAACATCCACTCGGTCGGCTGCTCGCGTACGGCGATGCCGTTGGCGGTGTCCACGAGCGCCACGTACGAGGCCAGCGGCCCGGCGCTCTCGCCCGCGACCAGGTCGAGCGGCGTGGAGATCCAAGCGGTCGTGCGGCCGGGCAACGGCGGGGCGAGCGGGCGTACGTCGAGCGACGCGATGTAGCCGCCGGGCCAGAGGTCGGCCATCGGCCAGGGGGCGAGCGCCTCGGGCGGGGTGAGCCGGTCGTCCTCGCCGTCGGCGACCTCGGTCGTGTCGACGGGGGCGAGCGACCAGGCCCTGGCCCGTACGACCGGGCGGCCCGCGATGAGGGCGACGGCCTCCACCAGCTCGATGGTGCGGCCGGGGCGGACGGTCTCGACGCGGATCTCGCACTCGTCCAGCGCGAGCCGCCCGAGGATGTCGAAGCTGATCCGGGACAGCAGCAGCCGCTCGCCGGGCCGCTCCGCGAGGTGCCGTTCGACGGCGTGGACAAGGAGCCCGCCGAACGGGCTGAAGTGCACCTCGTCCGTGCTCCACGCGCCGCTCGCATGGGCGGTCGGCTTGTAGCGGTGGGCGTCGATGCGCTCGTAGTAGCTGCCGGTGTTCAACGGATCGTTCCCTCACGGCCGTACGGATCGGGCACCCCCAGCGTGCCACCGGGGGCGATCCGGCCGACGCGCGGGTACCGAGCCCCGCACCCGCGTTCGAGCGTGATCAATTCGCAATCGATTCCGGTCTTGACCGAGACCCATCAAGGAGTCACGCGATTACGCTCCGATGCATGTCCGACAGCGCACCTACCGCCGGTAGCACCTCCCCGGCCCCCACCGACCTCACCGAGGACCGCCCCGTCTACGTCATAGGCGGCGGCCCGGGCGGACTGGCCGCGGCGGCCGCCCTGCGCGCGCGGGGCGTCCGGGCGGTCGTCCTGGAGAAGTCCGGGAGCGTCGGCGCCTCCTGGCGGGGCCACTACGACCGGCTGCACCTGCACACCACCCGCCGCTGGTCCGCGCTGCCCGGGCTCCCGATGCCGAGGAAGTTCGGCCGCTGGGTCGCCCGGGACAACGTCGTGCGGTACCTGGAGAAGTACGCCGAACACCACGAGCTGGAAGTGATCACCGGCGTCGAGGTCTCCCGCGTCGACCGCGCGGCGGACGGCACCGGCTGGCGGCTGAGCGCGAGCGGGGGCCGCGAACTGACCGGGCGGGCCGTCGTGGTGGCCACCGGCTTCAACCACACCCCGCGCCTGCCGGACTGGCCCGGCCGCGAGACCTTCAGCGGGGACCTGCTGCACGCCTCGGACTACCGCTCCCCGGCCCCGTACGCGGGCAAGGACGTCCTGGTCGTCGGCGTCGGCAACACGGGCGCGGAGATCGCCGTCGACCTCGTGGAGGGCGGCGCCTCGCGCGTACGGCTCGCGGTGCGCACCGTCCCGCACATCGTGCGCCGCTCCACGGCGGGCTGGCCCGCGCAGGCGACCGGCATCCTGGTCCGCCGGCTGCCCGTCGCCCTGGTGGACCGGGCGGGCCGCCTGATGGCCCGCGCCGCCGTGCCGGACCTCTCGGAACACGGGCTGCCCCGCCCCGACACGGGTCTGTACTCCCGCGTCAAGGAGGGCGCGATCCCGGTCCAGGACGTCGGCCTGATCGACGCGGTGAAGCGCGGCCGGGTCGAACCCGTGGCGGCCGTCGAGGCGTTCGACAAGGACGCGGTGGTCCTCGCGGACGGCACCCGGGCCACCCCGGAGGTCGTGATCGCAGCCACCGGCTACCACCGCGCCCTCGAACCCCTGGTCGGCCACCTCGGCGTCCTGGACGACCGGGGCCGCCCGGTCGTCCACGGCCCCCGCACCCCCAAGCAGGCCCCCGGCCTCTACTTCACCGGCTTCACCAACCCCATCAGCGGCATGCTCCGCGAACTGGCCAGGGACGCGGAGAGGATCGCGAAGCGGGTGGCCCGCAAGGGGCGTTGAGGGCCTCTCCGGTGCATGACTTTCGGCAGTGCCGCCGCCGCTCCGGGGTGCGTACGGTCGCGGGATGAAGAGAGCGATGACCGGCGGCGCGGTCCGGCGGGCGGCCCCGGCGGGGAACCTGCTGACCGTGGCGGCGGCGGTGTGCGTCGCCCTGAGCACCGTCAGCCCGTGGTGGGCGCTGCCCGCCGCCGTGACCGCGTTCCTGGCGGGGCGGGAGCCGGGCAGGACCGGGCCGACCCTGCTCGCGCTCGTCGCGGTCGTCGCGGGCGGGGTCGTGGCGGTCGCCCTCGTGCCGTCCTGGGTGCTGATGGCGGGGCGGTTCGTCGCGGTCGTCGCGGTGGCCGCGATGCTGCCGTGGTGCGCGGGACGGTTCTGGTGGCAGTACCAGGAGCTCGTACGGGCGGGCTGGGAGCGGGCGGAGCGGCTGGAGCGGGAGCAGCGGCTCGTCGCGGAGCAGGCCCGGGCACGTGAACGGGCCCGGATCGCCCAGGACATGCACGACCTCATCGGCCACGACCTGAGCCTCATCGCCCTGTCGGCGGGCGCCCTCAAGCTGGCCCCGGGCCTCGACGGGGCGCACCGGGAGGCGGCCGGGGAGATCCGGGCCCGGGCAGCGGCCTCGATCGAACGGCTCGGCGAGGTCATCGGCCTGCTCCGCGAGGACGGCGCCCGGGCGGTCGAGGAGCCGCCGGGCCCGCCCGGCACCGGCATCCGCCGACTGGTCGCGGATGCCGCCGCCACCGGCCTCCCGGTGACCCTGCACGCGGAGGGGGACGCGGCCGCGATGCCGCCGCAGGCGGCGCGGGCCGCCCACCGCGTGGTCCAGGAGGCCCTGACCAACGCCGCCAAGCACGCCCCCGGCGCCCGGGTGGACGTCCGGCTGACCCACGGGCCCGGGACGACGACGGTCCGGGTCGGGAACGGCCCCGCACCGGCGGGGCGACAGGGCTGCCCCGGCACCGGGCGGGGCCTGCCCGGCCTGGACGAACGGGTGCGCCTGGCGGGCGGCACGTTCACACACGGCCCGCACGGGGAGGGCTTCGCGGTGACGGCGCGTCTGCCGCACACCCCGCCCACCCGACTCCCGGCCGCCACCGCGTCCCAGCAGGCACCCGGGGCGCTTCCCCCTGAGCACCGGCACGCGCGGGGGCGTGCCCGGCGGGCGCTGGCCCTCGCCGTCGTGCTGCCCCTGGCCGCGTGGGCCGTGCTGAGCGCCGCCCTCCTGGGCTGGGACGTCCACTCCGCCCGGCAGTCCGTCCTGGACCCCGGCGACTTCGCCCGGCTCCGGGTGGGCCAGGACCGGGCGTCGGTCGAGCGCGTGCTGCCCGCGCGCGAGACGACCCAGCGGCCGGTGGCCGGGGAGCCGCAGGGTCCGGGCGTCGGCTGCGCGTACTACGCGATGACGGCGGACCGCTTCGACGACCGCTCCGGGGACGCCTACCGGCTGTGCTTCCGGGACGGCAGGCTGATGTCCAAGGAAGCGCTCACCCCGGGCCCGGAGTGAGCACGACGGAGGAAGAACCCATGATCCGCGTCCTCGTCGCCGACGACGAACCGATGATCCGGGCGGGCGTGCGGGCCGTCCTCGCCACCGACCCGGGCATCGAGGTCGTCGCGGAGGCGCCCGACGGACACGAGGCGGTGGAGCAGGTGCGGCTCCACCGCCCGGACGTGGCCGTGCTCGACATCCGGATGCCCGGGACGGACGGCATCGAGGCGGCCGCCGAGATCCGTCGCACCGTGCCGGGGACGGGCGTCGTGATGCTGACGACGTTCGGCGAGGACGACTACATCCTGCGGGCCCTCGGTGGCGGCGCCGCCGGATTCCTGATCAAGTCCGGCGCACCCGAGGAGCTGATCGCCGGGGTCCGCGCGGTCGCGGACGGCGCCGCCTACCTCTCACCGAAGGTCGCGGCCCGGGTCGTCGCCCACCTCTCGGCGACCGGCGCCGGCGCCCTGGCCGGCCGCCGCACCGCCGCCCGGGAACGGATCGGCGCGCTCACCGCCCGGGAACGCACCGTGCTGGTCCTCCTGGGCAGCGGGCTGTCCAACCGCCGGATCGCCCGCCAACTCCACCTGGTCGAGGGCACGGTCAAGGCGCACGTCAGCTCGATCCTGGCCCGGCTCGGCGTGGAGAACCGGGCCGCGGCGGCGGTCGTCGCCCACGAGGCCGGCATCGTCCCGCTCACCGGACCGGCCGAGGAGCGCTGACACCGCCGCCCCGGCCGACGCCCCCAACGCGAGGAGCAGCGCCGCGACCACCGCGCCGCCGAGGACCGCCCCGGCCAGCACGTCGTGCGGGTAGTGCGCGCCCACGAGCACCCGGGACACCGCCGCCACCCCCGCCACGGGCAGCGCGAGGGCGGCCGGCCCCGGCCGCAGGAGCGCCACGCCCACCGCGAGGCCGGCGGCGAGGGTGGCGTGGTTGCTGGGGAAGGACCAGTCCCCGGGCGCCGGGCACTCGGCGACGGCGTTGTGGACCAGGACCCGGCAGGGGCGCTCCTCGTCCACGACGAGTTTCAGGGCCTCGCTGGCCGCGTACGCGAGTACGGTGCCCACGCCGGTGAGCACCGCTCCGGCGACGGTGCGGTGATCCGCCCGGCGCACGGCGCTCCAGCAGACCCAGGCGAGCAGCAGCCCGAGCGCCACGAGCGTCCCGTCGCACACGGCTTCCAGCAAGGACCCGGCCCAGGAGGGCGCGCCCTCCAGCGCGTCGGCCACCGCCCGGTAGGCGTCCGCCGAGACCCCGTCCGTCACCGCCACGGCCCGTTCCGTCCCCAGCCCGCCGGGCGCGAGGCCCATGACGACGGCCCCTCCCGCCCCGAGGACGGCGCCCGCGAGCCAGGGCCGTGCGCTCGGGGTGCTTCTTGCGGTGTCTCGTCCGTTACGTCTCATGGGCCCCGACCGTAGGAGCGCGGCCGAGCGCGCACCCGAGGCCAACGGCAGGCGTGCCCCCTGACCAAAGTGGGGGGCGGGCGCGGCGGGTCAGCGGGTGAGGGTGTACACCCCCGGGGCGTCCAGATCGCCGTACAGGCGGACCAGCTTCGGGTGCTCCCGCGTGCCGCTGATCAGCCAGCCGGAGTCGACGTACTCGTTGAAGTCGTCGAAGCCGCAGCGTTCGATGCTCACGTTCAGGCGCTGGTCCCAGGTCGTGGCGTCCCCGGGTTCGTACACCCAGGTGCCCGGCCCCGTGCAGCGGTACTTCGCGCGGTCGGCGTCCGCGTTGTCCTCATACGCGGATTCGTGGTCCGTCAGGCCCTCGGCGTGGGCCGTGCCGTCGGCGTTCAGGCTCAAGGTGCCGCCGTGCCCGTCGGCCCAGGTACCTGCCAGCAGGGCCGCGTTGACCTCCGGCGGGCGGTACTCGGTGAGCAGCCCGATCCGGAACGCCGTGATGCCGATGCCGAACACGACGGCCACCGCCACCGCCCCGTAGCCGAAAATGCGCGGATGGAGCCGCTTCCCGTGCAGCCCGGCCTCCCGTGCCAGGAGGGCGGGCCCGGCGATCAGCGCTTCTCCCGCCGTCCAGGTCAGGGCCAAGGCGTCGGGCCCGGGGTGCAGAGTGACCGCGACGGCGATCGTGATCAGGCCGGCCGGAACCACGGCCATCGCCGGCACCCACCACCAGGCGTCCCGCCCGTGCAGCCGGCCGCTCACCCGGCGGGCCGTCCAGACCACGGGCAGCACGACCGCCAGGTTCAGCCACAGGGCGACCGGGACACCGCAGCACATGGAGAACGGCAGCGCGAGCAGGCCTCCCCCGATCCCCTCCGGCCGTGCCCACGACTCGAAGGTGGCTTCCGCGAAGGAGTACACCTCGAAGGCGAGCATCAGGCCCACGTACAGCGCCGCCGCCCCCGCCACGATCAGTCGCTCCGACCACACGGGCCGCGGCCCGACCGGCACGTCGGGCGGTCGCCAGTTCCCCCACGGTCTCTGCGTGTCCCACCCAGTGTTCTTGGGCATGCGATCCCCCTCCCGCACGCATTCTGGCCCTACGCCACCAACCGCACCTCCGCCGCCCCCCGCCGAATCACCAGCACCATCAGCGTCGCCACCGCGCACAACGCCCCCGCCGCGTACCAGACCACGTCGTACGTACCGAAGTAGTCACGCGCCACCCCGCCGAGGAAGGCGACCAGCGCCGCGCCGACCTGGTGCGACGCCAGCACCCAGCCGAAGACGATCGCGCTGTCGTCGCCGTACTGCTCCCGGCACAGGGCCAGGGTCGGCGGGACCGTGGCGACCCAGTCCAGGCCGTAGAAGACGATGAAGAAGACCATCGGCGGCTCCACCGTGGGGTGCATCAGGAGCGGCAGGAACAGCAGCGAGATGCCGCGCAGCCCGTAGTACACCGCGAGCAGGCGGCGCGCGTCGAAGCGGTCGGTGAGCCAGCCGGAGAAGATCGTGCCGACGATGTCGAAGATCCCGATGACCGCGAGGAGCGACGCGGCGGTGGTGATCTGCATGTCGTGGTCGTGTGCCGAGGGCACGAAGTGCGTACGGATCAGGCCGTTGGTGGAGGCGCCGCAGATCGCGAAGGACCCGGCCAGCAGCCAGAACGGCCCCGTGCGCGCCGCGTCGAACAGCACCCGGACGGCCCGGCCCGCCGCCCCGCGCACGGGCACCGGCTTGTCGGTGTACTCCCCGCCGTACGGGGCGAGCCCCACGTCGGCCGGGTGGTCGCGCATCAGGAGCCACACGAACGGGACGACGACCAGGGCCGCCAGCGCCACGGTCACCGAGGCCGGACGCCAGCCGTGCCGGTCGACGATCCACGCGCAGAGGGGGAGGAAGACCAGCTGGCCCGAGGCCCCGGCAGCGGTCAGGACACCGGTCACCAGGCCGCGCCGGGCGGTGAACCAGCGGTTGGTGACCGTCGCGGAGAACGCCAGCGCCATCGAACCCGTGCCGAGCCCCACGAGGAGGCCCCAGTAGAGCATCAGCTGCCAGGCGGCCGTCATCCACACGCTGGCCAGCGCCCCGGCCGCGACCATGCTCAGCGCCACGGCCACCACCCGGCGGATGCCGAACCGGTCCATCAGCGCGGCGGCGAACGGCGCGGTGAGCCCGTACAGCGTCATGTCGATGGAGACGGCGAGCCCGATCTGCCCGCGCGACCAGCCGAACTCGTCCTGGAGCGGATCGAAGAGCAGACCGGGCAGGGAGTTGAAGGCGGCCCCGCCGATGATCGTCACGAAAGTGACGGCGGCGACGATCCAGGCGCGGTGGATACGCCACCGACCGGGCTTCCCGGGGGCGTTCGGAGCGGGGGCGACGGGAGCGACGCTCTCGGTTGTCGGATTCACCCGCCCAGCATCCGGTCGCGGGCCCGATACCCACGAGTGGCCCGAGGGCCACGCTTCGCAAGAATCGGGCCACCACTCCGGGACCCATCCGCATACGCGTACGATCTGGCGCACACCACACCGTCCATGTCCCCGGGGGAACTTCATGCAGTGGGCCGAACGCCAACACTTCAACCACGGGTCCCAGCTGATGCAGGGCTGGGGCGCCCTGCTCCTGCTCATCGCCTGCGTCCTGTGGGTCTGGGTCGGCTTCCTGATCTGGGACACCGAGAACACGCTGTACTGCTACCGCGCCGCCTTCAGGTGCGAGCTGGACACCACCATGCCCAAGCAGCTGACACTGCTGGGCATTTCGGCCCCGCTCTCGGTGGTCGGTACGGGGCTGCTCGTCGCCGGAAGCGTGCGCCGCCAGACCAGCGCACACGTCCTGCGGGTCATCGAGATGCAGCAGTCGGAGGAACGGGCGCGCAACAAGTAGCCCTCAGGGGTCAGCCGATCCGTTCCAGGCGGCGGATCGGGCGGGCCGCGAGGAGTACGCCCACCGCCCCGATGTTGACCACCGCACCCGCGAACAGCACCTCCGGCGCCCCCAGTCGGTCCGCGAGCGGGCCCGCCAGGGCGCGGCCCGCCGCCACCATGAGCAGCGAGCCGGCGACGTCGTACGCGTGCAGCCGGTTCAGGGATTCGGGCGGTACGTGGGTCTGGACGGTGGTCGACCACATCACCAGCCAGAACGCGGAGGCCGCGCCCGCCACGAACTGGCCCGCGCCCAGGGCCGGTACGGAGAGCCCGAGGCCCAGCACGACGAGGTTCGCGCAGACGCCGGTGAGCGCGACCGCGCCCGCCGCGAGGGGGCGGCGCGGGCGCAGCCGCAGCGCGAGCAGACCGCCGACGACGCTGCCCGCGCCGTTCACCGCCATCATCGCGCCGTACGTCCCCGAGCCGTGCGCCTCGGTGACCCGGACGGCGGTGAGCGGGAGCATCGGGCCGAGCACGGCGAAGCCGTACACCGTCCAGACCGCGATCACGCCCCAGAGCCAGCTGCGCGCGGTGAACTCGCGCCAGCCGTCGACGAGTTCGGCGAGGAACGAGCCGCGCGGCGCCCCGTCCGAGGGGGCCGGGGCCAGCCGGAGCAGGAAGAGGCACACCCCGGAGACCAGGAAGGTCGAGGCGTTGGCCGCGTACACCGCGCCCGCGCTCGCCAGGCCGACCAGGACGCCCGCGAAGGCGGGGCCCGCCATGGTCATCAGCGCCTCGGAGACGCGCAGCACGGCGTTGGCGCGCTGCACGTCCGTGGCGACGCGCGGCACGGTGGACGCGACGCCCGGCTGGAAGAGGGCCGCGCCGACACCGGCGACCGAGCTCAGCGCGTACACCGCCCAGAGCGGCGGGTTGCCGGTCGCGAAGGTCACGGCGAGCACGGAGGCGCCGACGAGCCGGAGCACGTCGGCGATGATCATCATGCGGCGCGGCGTGAACCGGTCCGCGAGGACGCCGCCGAAGAGGACGAACACGGCGAGCGGGCCCATCCAGCAGGCCAGCGCGTAACCGACCGAGGAGGCCGGGCGGCCGGCGCCGAGGAGCCCGGCGGTGAGGGCGACGGGGATCATGCCGTCGCCGAACAGCGCGGCGGTGCGGGCGACGAAGAACAGCCTGAAGTTACGGTTCCAGAGCTGCCTGCCGGACTCCTCGAACAGGGGCGGCAGGGGCGGGAGAGGGGACGGGCCACCGAGGGCGGCCTGGGGGTCCGTGGCGGGAATGCGCACGGATTCTGCTGAATTTTCCTTCACACCGATGACATGTATCAGCTTATGGTCTATACCAGCTAGGGGCTTTTCGCGGGCCCCGGCCGGCCGAAGGGAGTCCGCTGTGCCGCACCGGGTCGTCGTCCTCGCCCTCGACGGGCTGCTCCCCTTCGAACTGGGCATCCCCCAGAGGATTTTCGGGCTGGCCCGCCCCCCGGAGCCGCAGGACCGGGAGGTGAAGCTGTACGACGTGGTGACCTGC
The DNA here is from genome assembly GCF_044761525.1 of Streptomyces sp. NPDC097595. Taxonomy (NCBI): domain Bacteria; kingdom Bacillati; phylum Actinomycetota; class Actinomycetes; order Kitasatosporales; family Streptomycetaceae; genus Streptomyces; species Streptomyces sp. NPDC097595. The sequence continues at coordinate 419,802 of NZ_JBIWCN010000004.1, forward strand.
TCGGTCCGGCCGCCGGGGCCGGTCCACACCGACTCGGACTTCTCGATCATGGTCGGACACGGGCCCGAGGCGCTCGCCACGGCGGACACGGTCGTCGTCCCGGCCAGTTACGAGCTGGGGCCCGTCTACGACGAGGGCCGGCTGACCGACGAGCTGGCCGCCGCGTTCGCGCACATCCGGCCGGGCACCCGGATGGTGTCCATCTGCACCGGCAGCTATGTCCTGGCCGCCGCCGGCTATTTGGACGGGCGCCCCGCCACCACGCATTGGGCCTCCGCCGACCACTTCCAGCGGCTCTTCCCCCGCGTCCGGGTCGACCCGGACGTCCTGTTCGTCGACGACGGGGACGTGCTGACGTCCGCCGGGGTGGCCGCCGGGATCGACCTCTGCCTGCACATGGTGCGGCGCGACCACGGGACCGCCGTCGCCAACGACGTCGCCCGGCGCACGGTCGTGCCGCCGCACCGGGACGGGGGCCAGGCGCAGTACATCCAGCGGCCCGTGCCGGACACCCAGTACGCCACGACGACGACCGCGCGGGCCTGGGCGCTGGCCCGGCTGGAGCGGCCGATCCTGCTGCGGGACATGGCCCGGCAGGAGTCGATGAGCGTACGGACGTTCACCCGGCGGTTCCGCGAGGAGGTCGGCGTCAGCCCCGTGCAGTGGCTCACCCAGCAGCGCGTGGAGCTGGCGCGCCGGCTCCTGGAGTCCACGGACCTGTCCATCGACCAGGTCGCCCGGGACGCCGGCTTCGGCACGTCCACCTCGCTGCGGCAGCACCTCCAGGCGGCGCTGGGCGTCTCGCCGACGGTGTACCGCCGCACGTTCCGCTCGGCGGCGGGGCGGAGCGCCTAGGGCCCGTCCGGCCCTAGACCGCGTGGCTGGGCTCGGCGCCGTGGGCGCCGGGCTGGAGCCGGCCCTGGATCAGCGGGACGCCGCGGTCCACCTCGCACCAGATCCGCTTGCCCGCGCCCTCCGGCTGCCAGCCCCAGCGGTCGGCGAGGCCGTCGACCAGCTCCAGGCCCCGGCCGCCGGTGTCCTCACCCCGCGCGTGCCGCTGCTGCGGGGGGCGGCAGCTGGCGTCGGCCACCTCCACGCGCACGGTCCCGGCGCCGCCCGGGGCGCCCGCCGGGCCGAAGAGCATGCGCAGCACGGCCGGACAGCCGGTGTGCACGACCGCGTTGGTGACCAGCTCCGAGATGAGCAGGATGAGGGTCTCGGCCAGCGGCTCGTCGTCTCTGACGCCGGAACCGGCGAGCCGTGAGCGCGCCCATCTGCGGGCCCGTCCGACCTCCGCGGGGTCGGGCCCGACCTCCAACTGAACCTGAAGCACCTGCACCGCTCACACCATCCGAACCGGCGGACACATCGCCTCGCGCCTCCAAAGGGTCACGGAACGTGATTCCCTTGCACGACAGCATGGTTGACGTACAGTCACCGCAACAAGCGCTTCGGGCATATTCCAGCGCGAAGGAGTACGCGTAGTGCATACTGTGCGACGCACATTGCGGAGAGTCGAACAGCACCTCACCCGGACCCGACGCGCCGCACAGGCCGCGTCCGGACTGACAGGTTCCAGAACCACTCGCATCCCACGGAGGGTACCCGAGGCGGGCGCCGACTCCACGCCGTGACGAATCACGCAAAGGACACAAGCCGGTATCGGTGACCGACGGTCGCGCTGCGTCACGCCCAGGGGCGCGGTGCCCCCGGGCGCCATCCGCTAGTCCGGTTCGATGACCGTCACGTACGTCGCCAGCGCGGCCACCGCGTCCTCCTCGACGACCCCGCCGTCCCGGTCCGTGTCCAGGCTCTGCGCGGCGAACGCCGCCGCGTCCGGGCTGGCACCGAGGACCCGCAGGGCCCGCTCCACGGCCGGCACCGGCGCCCGGCCGTCGCCGGACGGCCCCGCCGCCACCGCGAGCGCCGCGCGCAGGAACGGGCGGGCGATCTCCGCGAACCGCTCCGGGTTGTCGCGCAGCCGCTTCACCGCGCCGCCGATGAACTCCTCACGGGTGACGCGCTGGTCCCCGTCCACGTCGGCGATGCCCGCCATGCCCTGCCAGAACGCCTCGGCGCCGCTGTAGAGCGCCTGGCCCTTGTCGCAGCGGGCCGTCGTACCGAACTCGGTCAGCAGACGGGCCGCGGCGGCGTTGAAATCCGCGCGATCGATGTATCCGTTGCCGTCCTGGTCGAAGGCGGCGAAGCGGAAGGCGATCTTGCGCTCATACTCTGCGCTGTCCATGCGGGGAGCGTACGACGCCTTCAGGCGTCACGTGTCACTTACGGGGCTCAGCTCCGTGACAGCTCCGCACGAGCCGGTGCGGCGACGGCCGTTTCAGGCCGTCAGCGGCTCGGCCTCCTCGTCCACCGCCGCGTCCCAGTCCGGGAAGACATCGAACAAGCGCCGCACGCCGAGGGCGGCGAGCACGCGGTTGACGTGGGAGCCCTCCTCCGCGCCCCGGGCGGGCAGGATCAGGCGCAGCCGGCCGCCGCAGGACCGCATCAGGCGGCGCAGGGCGATGAGCACCCCGACCCCGCTGGAATCGCAGAACTGGACACCGGACAGGTCCAGCACCACGTCGTGGCGGCCCACGGCCACCACCTCGTGGACGGACTGGCGGACGGTGGCCGAAGTCAGCAGGTCCAGTTCGCCGCCTATGTGCAGCACGGTCCATCCGCCCCGCTCGGTCTCAGAGACTTTCAGGGTCACGCGACTGGGCCTCTCGTTCCGGGGATTCCGGGGCAGCCCGGAGATCCGGAAGTTTGCGTTCCTCCCTGGCGGCTGCCCCCGCACGTCCCTCGCGAAACACGCGTCTCGCAAAGAGGGCGTGTTCCCAGGACGTACTTGTCGTAAAGGGGCGTGCTTCTCCGGAGGCGGGGACTACATTCGGACAGGACGAGTGGGACGGGGACGTACAGGTCCGACGGCGGAGGGCAGGGGGGCAGATGGCCGAAAACGCACCACCCCGCTGGGACCGCAGGATGCAGCAGCGGCTGTCGCGCGGCGAGGCCGCCGCCCTCGGCGAGATGTACGACCGGTTCGCCGCCCTCGTCCACAGCCAGGCCAACCGGATGCTGGACGACGAGGACGCCGCCGACGTGGTCACCCGCGAGGTCTTCGGCTACGTCTGGGAGAACCCGGACATGTACGACCCGAAGCAGGGCTCCATGCGGGCCTGGCTGGCCTTCCTCACGCACCGCGAGTCCGTGCGGCGGCTGCGCGGCGCGGCGGACGGCGAGGACCCCGACGATCCCTACGGCCCCGAGGACCCGGCCGCCCTCGACGAGCGGGTCCGCCGGGCCACCTCCGCCGCCCGGGCCGACTACATCGTCGCCTCCATGCCGGCGCCGCTGCGGGCCGCTCTGGAGCTGGCCTACGTACAGCGCCGCGACTACCGGCAGACGGCGGCGGACCTCGGCGTCACGGAGGACGAGGCGCGGCGCCGGCTGCGGCTCGGGCTCCAGCTGCTGTCCACCGCCCGGACCCGGCCGGTGGAGGGCGCCCCGCCGCCCGGATACGGCAGGGCGCTGTGAGCGGCGGCGCGGGCGGCGACCGGGACGAGGAGGGCCGCGACGAGGTGCGCGGGGCCCGGCGCATACCGGGCCCCAGGCCCGCCGCTGACGACTACGGCGACCTGGGGCCCGTGCCGCCGGCGCCCGTACGACCGGAACCGGAACCGGAGCCCCCGCCGGTCCTCCCGCACCGCGTGCTCCAGGCCCTCCTGGGCGCCTGGGCGCTCGCCGCGTGCTCCGCCGAGGAGACCGAGGCCGTGGAGGCGCACCTGACCGGGTGCGCGCCCTGTGCCGAGGAGGCGCTGCGGCTGCGGGACGCGGTGGGGCTGCTGCACACCGACCGGAGCCTGGATCTCGATCCGCTGCTGCGGGCCCGGGTGCTGGACAGCTGCCTGGCCCGGCGCCCCGCGAAGATCCCGGTGCCGGACTGGGCCGCGCCGTACGACGCCGAGACGGCGCGGCTCGACGCGCTGCTGCGGGACATCGACGCCGCCGAGTGGCACGCCCCGGTGCGGCTGAAGTGGTTCGAGGACGAGCGGCAGGCGGGCCGCCGGACCACGGTCGCCGGGGTGATCGGGCACCTGATGAGCGTGGACGCCCTGGTGGGCGCCGCGCTCGGTCTGGACGACCCGCTCCCCGACGCCCCGCTCACACCGACCGCGCGCACCGAGGCGTACTGGTCGTCGGCCCGGCGCCCGCCCACCCGGGCGGTGCGTGAGCCGTGGCGCGAGCAGAGCCACACGCTGATCAGGACCGTGTCGTTCGCGCGGCGCGGCGCCTCGGAGCTGTCCGTGCCGTACGGGGGCTTCGCGCTGCCGTTGCAGGACGCGATGCTCGACCGGGCCTTCGAGTGCTGGGTGCACGCGCGGGACATCGCGAAGGCGGTGGACTACCCGTACGAGCCGCCGTCCGCCGGGCATCTGCACCGGATGATCGACCTGGCGGTCCGGATGCTGCCGGGTGCGCTGGCGGTACGCCGCCGGGCGGGGCTCGCGGGACCGGCGAGGCAGCTGGTGTCGGCCGGGGCGCCGGGGCGCTCGCTGCACCTGGAGATCGAGGGCTCGGGCGGCGGCGACTGGTACATCGCGCTGGACTCCCCCGCCGCGCGCGGGTCCGCCGACCACGTGGTGGCGCAGGTCGCGCTGGAGGGCGTGGAGTTCTGCCGGCTGGTCGCGGGACACGTGCCGCCCGTGGAGGCGGCGGCCGGGCAGCGCGGGGACCGCGAGGCGATCAGCGACGTACTGTTCGCGGCCGCCTCGCTCAGCCGGCTGTGAGCGCGCCGCTCAGTCGAAGACGACCGTGCGGCGGCCGTTGAGCAGGATGCGGCGTTCCGCGTGCCACTTCACCGCGCGGGCCAGCGCCTGGCACTCCACGTCCCGGCCGATGGCGACGAGCTGGTCGGGGGTGACGCCGTGGCCGACGCGCTCGACCTCCTGCTCGATGATCGGGCCCTCGTCCAGGTCGGCGGTGACGTAGTGGGCGGTGGCGCCGATGAGCTTCACGCCGCGCGCGTGCGCCTGGTGGTACGGCTTGGCGCCCTTGAAGCTCGGCAGGAAGGAGTGGTGGATGTTGATGATCCGGCCGCTGAGCTGCTTGCACAGGTCGTCCGAGAGGACCTGCATGTAGCGGGCCAGGACGACCAGCTCGACGTTCTCCTCGCGGACCAGGTCCAGCAGCTCCGCCTCGGCCTGCGCCTTGTTGTCGCGGGTCACCGGGATGTGCCGGAAGGGCACGTCGTACGAGGCGACGAGCTCGGCGAAGTCCGCGTGGTTGGAGACCACGGCGGCGATCTCGACCGGCAGGGCGCCGATCCGGGACCGGAAGAGCAGGTCGTTGAGGCAGTGGCCGAACCTGCTGACCATGAGCACGATCCGCATGCGCTCCGACGCGCGGTGGATCTGCCAGTCCATGGCGAAGGAGTCACCGATCGCGGCGAAGCTGGCCCGCAGCTTGTCGACGGTGACCGGGGTGCCCGCCGAGAAGTGGACGCGCATGAAGAACAGACCGGTGTCGTGGTCCCCGAACTGCTGGCTGTCCTCGATATTGCAGCCGGTCATGAAGAGGTAGCTCGACACGGCGTGCACGATGCCCTGTTTGTCGGGGCAGGACAGCGTGAGGACGTACTGGTCGGGGGCAGGCTGCGGCGCGGTCATCCCCGTAGCGTGCCACAACCTCGCGACGTCAGGCGGACCTGGTCAGAATGCGGAGGACGTCCAGGGAGCGCGGCGGGGTGTCGGGGTCCTCGCCGTCGTTGGAGGCGAGCAGCACATGCGCCTCGCGGGCGGCCGCGACGGCCTCCGGCCAGCCGGGGTGCTCCAGGTAGACGGAGACGTGGGCGTCCGCTCCGACCTGGTGCAGGATGCGCAGCACCCGGAGCACGGCGGCGTCCACGAGGGCGGCCTCGGTGGCGTCCCGGAAGATCGTGCCGACGTACTTCTCGGCGGACCAGTTGTCGAGCCAGGTGTCCTCGACCAGGCGGTACACGGCGTCGGTGACGTCGCCGTATCCCTCCCGGCCGGCCAGCCAGCACTCGCGGTGGAAGACGGGGTCGGAGAGCATGTGCAGCGCCGAGCGCACGTTGCTGCGCCAGCGCCACCACGGAAGGTCGTTGAGCGGCATGCCGCCCATGGTGGAGGAGCGACGGCCGCGACGGGAAGAGTTCTCGGAACCTTGCTGCACGATTGTCGATCGTACGTTCCCTTTTCGGTGCCCTTGACCGGCCCCTGGCGTTCACGGTGACGTCACCCGCCGTTGACGACGGCACACCACGGCGTTACCCGGGGCGGGGAAAGGTCTCGGTCCATGACCGGACGGCGACGCCCCCTTCCCACCCGCCCCTACGGATTGCTCACCGGTGCGGTGACGGCCGGGGCCCTGCTGCTGTCCGGCTGCGGCGCGCTCCCTGGGGGTTCGGGGGACTCCAGGGAGCCCGTCACCGTCATGACCTGGGCACCGAGCGGCGCCTCGGCCCCGGACGCCGAGCACATGGCCGGGATGACCGCCATGGCGAAGGCGTACGGGCGCTGGATCAACGCCCGGGGCGGGATCGACGGGCACGAGCTGCGCGTCATCACCTGTGACGAACAGGACGCCTGGACCGGCGCGGGGGCCTGCGCCCGCAAGGCCGTCGAGGAGAAGGCGATCGCGGTCGTCGGCTCGTACAGCCGGCACGGGCGGGCTTACATGGCCCCGCTGGAGGTCGCCGGGATCCCGTACATCGGCGGTTACGGCGCCTCCGAGGAGGAGTTCCGCAGCTATGCGTCCTACCCGGTGACCGGGGGCCAGTCCGCGCTGCTCGCCGGGACCGCCGAGCAGCTGTCGCACGACTGCGAGCGGGTCTCGCTGGTGCGCCCGGACACGCTGTCCGGCGACAGCCAGGCGTGGCTGCTGCGCACCGGTCTCAAGGAGGCCGGGCGGCCCGTGCCGCTCGACATACCGGCCGCCGAGGACGCCACCTCGTACGACGCGGAAGCGGAACACGCCCTGTCCGGCGCGGGCACGACCGGCGGGTGCGTGACGTCCGTGCTGGGCGACCGCACGGAGACCTTCTTCGACTCGTTCCGGCGGCTGGAACCGGAGGGCGCCGCCGTGCGCGTGGCCTCCGTGCTCGGCAGCGTGGACCAGCAGCTCATCGACCGCACCGGCGGCCGGGACAGCCCGTTCGAGGGGGCGTACGTCACCGGCTGGTACCCGCCCCCGGGCGACGCCAGGTGGAACCCGATGCGGAAGGTGATCAGCACGTACGCCTTCGGCGACAACCGGATCGACCCGGACGACACGGGCGTGCAGACCACCTGGATCGCGTATACCGCGCTGAAGTCGGTCATCGAGTCGATGCACGAGTCCGGGATTACCGCGGCGAAGCTCACCCGGGCCCTCGGCCAGGGCGTCCGCGCCGACACCGGGGGCCTCACGCCCCCGCTGCGCTGGCGCTACGAGGACATGATCGGCTCCCGGTCCTACCCGCGCGTCGTCAACAGCAAGGTGACGTTCCAGGTGGTGCGCGACGGGCGTCTTGTCGCGGCGCGCAAGGACTTCGTGGACGTCACGGAGACCATGGCCGAGGCCAGCGCGACCCGCTGAACCGGCGCGGGCGCGCCGGTCCGGCGGGTCCGGGGGATCAGAGCGCGGTCGCCTCGCGCTTCGTCAGGCCGTACTTCTCGGCGATCTTGTTCCACAGCGCGGCCGCCTGCCGCTTCGCGGTGCTGGCCTCGCCGCTCTTCACGGTCGCCTGCTGGGTGTGCGAGGTGGTCTTGGCGTGCCCGTGCTTGCAGACCTTCTTGCTCTTGGCCTGTGCCGCCCAGGCCGCGTAATGGTCGTCGGCGGACGCGGACGCCTGCCACGCCTTGGTGAGCTCGGAGGTGAGCCGCTCGTGGTCCGGCAGCTTGTCGACGGAGAGCGCCTGGAGCCGGGTGACCAGGTCGCGGCGCTGCTTGGCGGCGCCCTTGAGGTCGGCGACGGCCTTGTCCAGGTCGGTGCAGGTCTTGGTCTTCTCGACCGCCCCGATCACCGCGGCGCGGCTGTTGTTGCTGTCCGCGAGGAGCTTGTCCAACTCCTCGGCCTGCGGCTTCGCCGGGTCGGCCGCGGGCTGCTCCTTCTCCTTGGACGGTCCACCGGCGGCCGGTGAACTCGCGGACGCCACCGGCTGCTTGTTGTCCTTGTCGTCGTCGCCGCCGCTCATCAGCGCGCCTGCGCCGAGCCCGATGACCGCGCAGCCGACGACGACGGCCGCGATCAGCGGCACCGCGCCGGACTTCTTGCGCCGCCCGCCGTCGCCCTCGTCGAACCCCGGCCCGTCCTGCGGACCGCTGTACGGGGGCGGCTGCTGGAAGCCCTGCTGCGGCGGCGGGCCCGCCTGGTACGGCTGCTGCGGGCGCTGCTGGTACGGGGGCTGCTGCTGGGCCGGGTCGAACCGGGGCATCTGCTGCGTCGCGCCCTCGGGTGCGTCGCTGCGGAAGAGGTTGTCGAACTCGGCGGGAGGCTGCCGCTCGCCGGGCGTCCCGGGCCGGATGCCGTAAGGGGCGCCGCCGGGCACCGGCGGGATGTACTGCGTCGCCTCGGCGTCCCCGCCGCCCTGGGGGGCCTGCGCGGCGCGGCCCAGGAACTGCGTGGACTCCGCGGGGTTCTCCGGCGGCAGCCCGCCGGGGACCGGGCCGCCGGGTATCGGCGCGATGTACTGCGTGGCGTCGGCGTCCCCGCCAGGAGCCGCCCCGCGCCCGGCCTCGGGCGGCAGCGGCTGCGCGTACGGCTGGGGCTGCTGATGCTGCGCGGGCGGCAGAGGCGCGGCCTGGCCGTACGCGTCCTGTCCGTACCCGCCCTGCTGCGGCCCGCCCTGCTGCTGCCCGTACGGGTCCTGCTGCTGCGGGTACGACTGCTGCGGCTGCTGCCCGTACGCGTCCTGCCCGCCGCCGTTCTGCGGGCCCCACGCCTGGCCCCACGGCTGTCCGCCGGCCGGGGTCGCCTGGTCCGCCGCTCTGCCCGGCGTCCAGGGCTCTCCGCCGTCCGAGGGCAGCACGACACCCTCGTGCGCGGGTCGTACAGCAGGGTGCTGCTGCTCGTCGCCCTGTCCGCTCTGTGTCACCGGGACTCCTACGTGCGTGTCAACTATGGAATCGTCGGCCCACGCTATCGGGTGGCAGCCGCGGTATGCCAAGTGCCCGCGGTCCGCAGCACGCCCGTGACACACGGTGTAACACCGCGACCTCTTGAGACGCAGTTAAAGCCTTTCGTTCGGATCAGGCCGCCTGGAGTTCGAGGCGCGCCCCGAACTCCCGTACCGCGGGCTCGTCCCCGTACGGCAGCAGGCGCTGCTGGAGGTCCTCCAGATACTCCGCGCCCCGGGTCGAGCGCACCGTGCCGAGCAGCTCCATCGCCCGGGTCCCCGTGTGGCACGCCTGCTCGACCTCCCGCAGCTGCACCTGGGCCGTGGCCAGCAGCGCGAGGCCGATGCCGCGGCGCCGGGCCCGGGACTCCGGGTGGCCGTCCAGGGACTCCTTCGCCCGGCGCGCGGCGGCCTCCGCCTGCCCCAGGTCCCGGTGGCAGTGGGCGAGTTCGTCCGCGAGGTAGGCGTGGTCGAAGTGGGCGATCCAGTCCGGGTCGTCCCCGCTGTCCGGATCGGCCCGCTCCAGGGCGGCCTCGGCCCGGCCCGCGATCTCCAGGCAGGTGCGGGCGTCGCCGAGCAGCGCGTGGCCGCGCGCCTCCGCCGCGTAGAACATCGCCTCCGCGCGCGGGGTGACCCGGCCGCGCGCCCCCTCCTGCGCGGCCCGCGCCAGCTGGGCGATCTCGCGCGGGTTGCCGAGCTGGGCGGCGAGGTGGCTCATCGACGCGGCCAGCACATAGCCGCCGTAGGCCCGGTCGCCCGCCGCCTGCGCGAGGCGCAGCGCTTGGATGTAGTAGCGCTGGGCCAGGCCCGGCTGACCGGTGTCGATGGCCATGTAGCCGGCGAGTTCGGTGAGCCGGGAGACCGCCGCGAAGAGCTGACGGCCCGTCGATTCGCGGTACGCCCCCGAAAGGAGCCCGGAGACCACGCTGTTGAGGTAGTGCACGAGGACCGGGCGGACATGGCCGCTGCCGAAGCGGTGGTCGAGGTCGACCAGCGCGGCCGTCGTCGCCCGCACCGCCTCCACGTCCGCCATCCCGACCCGGGACCCGGAGACCCGGGCGACCTGCGGGTCGGCGCCGGTGATCAGCCAGTCGCGGCTGGGCTCGACGAGCGCGGACGAGGCGACCGCCGAGCCGGTGAGGAAGTCGCGCCGGCCGACGTCGCTGCGCCACAGCTCGCAGACCTGCTCGATCGCCCCGATCACCGTCGGCGCGAACTGGAGGCCGACGCCCGAGGCGAGGTTCTTGCCGTTGGCCATGCCGATCTCGTCGATCGTGACCGTGCGGCCCAGCTTGCGGCCCAGCGCCTCGGCGATGGTGCCCGGCGCCCGGCCGCGTGGCTGCTGGCCGCGCAGCCAGCGGGCGACGGAGGTCTTGTCGTAGCGGAGGTCGAGGCCGCGTTCGGCGCCGACCATGTTGACCCGGCGGGCCAGGCCCGCGTTGGAGCATCCGGCTTCCTGGATGAGCGCCTGAAGCCGTTCGTTCGGCTGACGTGCGACGAGTGGCCTGGCTGCCATGTGTATCCCCCTGAGGCCGCAGTGATAGGTGGCGGGATCACTGCCCGACATATGACTGAGAAATGCGCCGATTCATCGTGTTGGTCACTTTCCGCGCGACTTACCTCATTCGTCACGGCCGGTCACTAAAATGCCGCGCCGGACCGCACGGGACGACACCGGCCGGACGTCCCGTAACCAGCTACCCGCCCAGGGCCCGTGCCTCTCCCACGCGCCCCCGCCCGTGCATCCGTGCGCCCCGTATGCGGAACCGCGCACCGGGCGGCCGTAACTCTTCGTGAAGCCCGTAGTTGAGCTGGACGTGGAAGAGCCCATCGGAGTCATGGAAGCCGCACAGGTCCCCCGGCAGCGCGTGGAGCAGCTGCTCGACGCCGCCGTGCGGTACACGGAGGAGAGGCACTGGGACGTGTGCCCGGGCACCTGGCTGGAGCCGTCCGGCGGCGGTCGGCGGTGCTCGTGCGGCGAGGAGGCGTGCGCCGCGCCCGGCGCCCACCCCACCGGGGAGGACTGGGCGGACGGCGCCACCGGCAGCGGCGCGGCGGCCCGCCGGATGTGGACCCAGCGGCCCGGGGCGGCGGTGCTGCTGCCCACCGGGCGCGCGTTCGACGCCGTCGACGTGCCGGAGTCGGCGGGCTTCCTGGCGCTCGCCCGGATGGAGCGGATGAGCCTGCCGCTCGGCCCGGTCACCCGCACCCCGGACCGCCGCATGCAGTTCTTCGTGCTGCCCGGTGCCGCGGCGAAGGCGGACGACCTGGTCCGCCGGGCCGGGTGGAACGCCGCGTCGATCGGCCTGCGCGGCATCGGCGACGGCGGTTACGTCGTCGCGCCCCCGACCCGGGTCGGCGGGGTCGGCGCGGTGCAGTGGGCCCGGTCCCCCACGACCGCCAACCGCTGGCTGCCCGAGGTCGAGGAGCTGATCGGGCCGCTCGCGTACGCCTGCGGGCGCGCGAAGGCCGACGCGCGCCGGAAGCGCCTTTCGTAGGGTGGTCCCCGCGTACGTACGGGGACTTCGAAAGGCGTGCAGATGCCGGACCGGATGCAACACGACGGAACAGACCTGCCGCGGGCGACACCGCCCGCGGTGCGCGTCCAGGGGCTGTGGAAACGGTTCGGCGAGCAGACCGCGGTCGCCGGCATCGATCTGGAGCTGCCCGCGGGCAAGTTCATCGGCCTGGTGGGGCCCAACGGGGCGGGGAAGACCACCACGCTCTCGATGGTCACCGGTCTGCTCCGGCCCGACCAGGGGCGGATCGAGATCGGCGGGCGCGACGTCTGGGGCGACCCGGTCGAGGTGAAGTCCCGGATCGGCGTCCTGCCCGAGGGCCTGCGCCTCTTCGAGCGGCTGTCCGGCCGTGAACTCCTCGCCTACACCGGCCGGTTGCGCGGGCTGCCCGGCCACGAGGTGGACAGCAGGGCCACCCAGCTGCTCGACGTGCTGGACCTGGCGGGCTCCCAGCACAAGCTGGTCATCGACTACTCGACCGGGATGCGCAAGAAGATCGGGCTCGCCGCCGCCCTGCTGCACAACCCCGAAGTGCTCTTCCTGGACGAGCCGTTCGAGGGCGTCGACCCCGTCTCGGCGCAGACCATCCGCAAGGTCCTGGAACGCTATACGCGGTCCGGGGCGACCGTCGTCTTCTCCAGCCATGTGATGGAGCTGGTCGAGTCGCTGTGCGACTGGGTGGCCGTCATGGCGGCCGGCGCCATCCGCGCCCAGGGCCCCCTGGCCGAGGTGCGCGGCGAGGCGTCCTCCCTCCAGAACGCGTTCCTGGAGCTGGTCGGCGCGGGCGACCGCGACACCGGCGAGACCCTGGACTGGCTGGGCGGCGACCGATGAGCGTGCTCGACGCCCCCGCCGGCACCGGCCCCCGGACCGGGGCGACGACGGGTGCGACGGCGCTGATCCCCGTATTCGCACGGCTCAAGCTGGCCCTGCTCCGCAACGGGCTGCGCCAGTCCAGCGGGCGCAAGACCGTCTACCTGATCTCGGTCGTGGGCGCCCTGCTCGCCGCGGCCGCGCTGCTGCTGGGGCTCGTCCTGCTGCGCGGCCACGACCACGCGGCCTCGCTGGTGGTGCTCCTCGCCGGGGTCCTGGCCCTCGGCTGGGCGGTGATGCCGCTGTTCTTCTCGGCCGGGGACGAGACCCTGGACCCGACCCGCCTGGTGATGCTGCCGCTGCGGCCCCGGCCGCTGATCGTCGCGCTGCTGGTCTCCTCGCTGATCGGGCTCGGTCCGGTGTTCACACTGTGCCTGGCGGCCGGATCGGTGGTGGCGCTGGCCGAGGGGGCGGGCGCGGTGGTCTTCGCGGTGCTCGCCGTCCCGCTGACCCTGCTGGTCTGCGTGGCCCTGGCCCGTGCGGTGGCCGCCGCCAACACCCGGCTGCTGACCTCGCGCAAGGGCCGGGACCTGGCCGTCCTCAGCGGCCTGCTGATCGCGGTGGGCATCCAGGTCGTCAACTTCGGCGCCCAGCGCCTGGGCCGGAGCGGTGGGCTCGCCCCGCTCGACCCGGCGGCGGACGTGGTGCGCTGGCTGCCGCCCGCCTCGGCCGTCGGCTCCGTGGACTCCGCCGCCCAGGGGGCGTACGGGCGGGCCGTCGTCCAGCTGCTGATCGCGGCGGCCGCCCTGGTGGTGCTGCTGTGGCTGTGGCAGCGCAGCCTGACGAAGCTGATGACCGCGCCGGACGGTTCCACGACCGCCGCCGCCGGCCCGGACCGCGAGAAGTCCGGGCGGATCGGCGCGGGCCTGTGGGCGCTGCTCCCCGAGGACCGCACCGGCACGGCGATCCAGCGGTCCCTGCGGTATGTGGCACGGGACCCGAAGACCAAGGCCGCCTGGGTGACCGCGCTGGCGATCGGGCTGATCGTCCCGCTGATCAACGCCCTCCAGGGCCAGGGCACGGTGTACTTCGCCTGCTTCGCCGCCGGGATGCTCGGCATGCAGATGTACAACCAGTTCGGGCAGGACACCTCCGCGTTCTGGATGGTCGCGCAGACGATCTCCTCGCCCCGGGACGCGTACCTCGAACTGCGCGCCCGGGCGCTGGCGCTGCTGCTGTTCACCCTTCCGTACACCGTGCTCGTGGCGGTGGTGACGGCGGCGCTGCTCGGCGACTGGAAGCTGCTGCCGGGGGTGATCGGCCTGTCGTTCGCGCTGCTGGGCGCGATGCTGGCGACGGGCTCGGTGGCCTCGGTGAGCTTCCCGTACTCGATTCCGCAGGAGGGGGCGTTCAAGAACGTGGCGCCGGGGCAGGCCGGGATCGCCTGGATCTCCATCCTCGGCGGCATGGTCTCGGCGGCCCTGCTGAGCGCCCCGGTGATCGCCCTGACGATCACCCTGCACGTCACGGACCGCACGGACCTGCTGTGGCTGCTGCTCCCGGTCGGGGCGGTGTACGGGGCACTGATCGCCTGGGGCGGTCTGCGGCTCGCGGCCCCGCGCATGGCCATGCGGCTGCCGGAGATCCTGACGGCGGTCAGCAAGGGCTGACAGCCTGCGGGCTTACGGGGACGGCTTACGGGGATACGGGCTCGCGGTCGTCCCGCGCGTCCTCGGAGAGCTGTTCGAGGAAAGGTTCGACCGCGGCGCGCCAGCCCTCCGGCTGGTCGAAGTGCACGAGGTGGCCGGCGTCGGCCACCTCGGCGTACTGACCGCGCGGCAGGACCCGGACCATCTCCTGGGCCTCAGCCCGGCCGAGCTCGCCGTCCAGGCCGCGCAGCACCAGCGTCGGGCATCTGACCTGGGCCAGCTCCTCCCAGTGCGCGTCGAACACCCAGGTGGCGCGGGACTCCAGCATCTGGCGCCGGGAGAACACGGGCCACCAGCCGCTGTCCCGCTCGGCCATCACCTCCGCGTAGAACGCGCCCCGGGACGGGCTGGGGCCCTCCGCCCAGGGGTCCTCCTCGCCGAACCACCGCCGCACGGCGTCGGGCGAGGCGAAGGGGAGCGGCCAGCTCCCGAACCAGTCCTCCCACTCGCGCTGCGAGGCCGCGCCGAGCGCCGAGGCGCGCATGTCGCAGACGACGAGCGCGCGGACCAGGTCGGGGCGCTTGGCGGCGAGCTGCCAGGCGGTGAGCGCTCCCATGGAGTGGCCGACGAGGGTGACGGGGGCGAGCCCCAGCTGTTCGATCACCGCCTCGGCGTCCGCCACGTAGGCGTCGCGGGTGTAGGGGCCGTCCGCCGGCTTCCCGCTGTCGCCGTGGCCGCGCTGGTCGAGGCCGACCGGGCGGTGCCGCTCGGCGAGCCAGCCGGCGGTGGAGGCCCAGTGCGAGGCCCGGCCCATCAGGCCGTGCAGCAGTAAGACGGCGGGGGCGCCGTCCGCGCCCGCGCGGGGCGGGTCGGCGAACTCCCAGGCCGCGAGGCGTACGCCGTCCGATCCGGTCACTTCGATGCGCCGCGCCATAGCTTCTGGCACCCCCTTCTCTCCCTGAGACACCGGGTGGGTCACCGGCTGGGTCACCGGGTGGTCATGTCGGCCAGACTATCGAACCTTTATTCGAAAACCGGGATCTGCCGTCCAACACCGCTCGTTCGAGTGACTGCTTCCCAGGATTGACGGCGGCGGCTGCGGGGAGATCTTCTGCGGGAGGCGGGCCACTCGGGGATGAGGGCTCGCGGGACCGACCTCGGGAGCTCGGGGCTCCAGGTCGGGAACAGGGAGGGACAGGCCCCGGCGCCTCGCGGCGCCGGGGCCATCCGCTTGTCTGCGTACGACGGGTGCATCGCAGCTCCCCTCCCGGCGGCGGGGCGGCGACCGACACGCTCAGCCACCCCTCCGCCACAGCCTGGCACGGTCCGCGCCGGAACGCTGCGGTTCCGGACGGAAAAAGAGAACCGGACGGAAAAAGAGAAACCGGGCACCGGTGGCTGCCGGTGCCCGGTTTCCCGGAAGGCGGGTCTCCCTCTTCGGTCTACCTCTTCGCCACGAAGACGTGCGAGGCGATCTCGGAGTCCAGCTCCGCCGCCTCGCCGCTGCTGCCGACCAGCACCCCGCCGGGCGACTGCGTCACGCTGACCACGGCGCCGGGCTGCACGCCCGCCCGCCGCAGCGTGTACATCAGCTGGGCGTCCGTCTGGATCGGCTCCCCGATCCGGCGGACCACCACCGTCTTGCCGTCGCTGCCCGGGTCGAGGTCGGACAGGCTGACCATGCCCTCGTCGAGGAACGGGTCGGCCTCGGCCTTCTCGCCCAGCTCTTCGAGGCCCGGGATCGGATTCCCGTACGGCGACTCCGTCGGGTGGCGCAGCAGCTCCAGCACCCGGCGCTCGACCGCCTCGCTCATCACGTGTTCCCACCGACACGCCTCGGCGTGGACCTGCTCCCACTCCAGGCCGATCACGTCGACCAGCAGGCACTCGGCCAGCCGGTGCTTGCGCATGACGCGGGTCGCCAGGCGGCGGCCCTCCTCCGTCAGCTCCAGGTGCCGGTCGCCCGCGACCTGCACCAGGCCGTCGCGCTCCATGCGCGCCACGGTCTGGCTCACGGTCGGACCGCTCTGGTCCAGCCGTTCCGCGATCCGGGCGCGCATGGGGACCACGCCTTCCTCTTCGAGTTCGAGGATGGTGCGGAGATACATCTCCGTGGTGTCGATCAGTCCGGACATTCGTGCCCCTCGATGCAATCGTGCGCTGGCCCTGACCCCAATTCTGACGCATCGCGCCGGTAACCGTGCCGTGCCGTCGTCACCGGGGCCTCGCGGTATTGACAGGTCACTGGTCCAGACCGCAACGTGATCGGCGTTACGGACGCCCCATGGACATCCCACCCCGCCGGAAAGGTCCTCCCCGATGAGCGAAAGCAAGCTGGCCGGTCAGTTCTTCGATGCGGCGATCGGCCTGCTGGGGAGGGTGCGGGACGAGGAGGCCGGGAACATCGCGGCCGCCGGTGCCGCCATCGCCGACACCGTCGAGGCGGGCGGCCGGCTCTTCGCCTTCGGCGCCGGGCACTCCTCGCTCGCCGCGCAGGACGTCGTCTACCGGGCGGGCGGGCTCGCCCTGATGAACCTCATGGTCGTCCCCGGGGCCCTCGGCGTGGACGTCATGCCCGCGACGCTGGGCTCCGCCCTGGAACGGGTGGACGGCCTCGCGGGCGCGGTGCTCGACTCCAGCCCTGCGAAGTCCGGCGACGTCCTCGTGATCATCTCGCTCTCCGGGCGCAACGCGCTGCCCGTCGAGATGGCGCTCAACGCCCGTGCGCTGGGCCTGAAGGTCATCGGCGTCACCTCGGTCGCGTACGCGGAGGAGACCCGGTCCCGGCACAGCTCGGGCGGCTTCCTGCGGGACCACTGCGACATCGTCCTCGACAGCAAGATCGCGATCGGCGACGCGGAGCTGGAGGTGGACGGCATCGAGGCGCCGTTCGCGCCGGCGTCCACGGTGGTCACCAGCGCGATCATGCAGGGAATGATGGCCGCGGCGGCGGAGCGGTTGCTGGAGCGCGGGATCGAGCCGCCGTTGCTGCGGTCGGGGAACGTGGACGGCGGGCATGAGTGGAACGGGCGCGTGATGTCGCAGTACGCGGACCGGATTTTTTACCGGCATTAGGGATTACGGGGCGGCCGGGCCGCCCAGCTGGTGCAGGTCCACCGACGCGGCCACCCGGGCCGCCACGCTTTCCGCGTACATCGCGTCCGGGCGTTCGAACGCGGTGCGGTGCGCGGAGCGGAGGAACGTCACCACGCCCAAGGTGCGGCCGCGGCTGCGCAGGACCGTGGAGAGGGCGTGGACCGCGTCCGGGGGCCACTGCCGCTGCCGGGCCCACTCGCCGTCCGTACGGCCCGCTCCCGCCGACGTACGCACCGAGCCCGTGCGGTCCACCGCCTGGAGGGCCGGGTGGCCCGGCGCGTACCGCAACGGGATGCCGCCGCCAGCCACCGGGAGGCAGGGGCCGGGGGCGTCCGCCGGGGTGGCCGCGGCCCGGACCAGCCGCTCCCCCGCCACCAGGTCGACCAGCGCGTGGTCGGCGAACCCGGCCAGCGCGAAGTCGAGCGACGCCATCGCGGCCTCCATCGGGTCCTCGCACTCCGCGGCGGACCGGGATGCGCGGTGCAGCTGGTTGGAGCGGAAGCGCAGCCGGTCCGCCTCCTGGGCGGCGAGCCGGGCGTCCGTGACGTCCTGGAAGACCCAGCCGGCGCCCAGCGGCACGGGCTCCTCGGTGAGCGGGGAGGCGAGCCGCAGGAAGCCGCTGCGCCAGCAGCGGCGGCGGGTGCCCTCACCGCCGCGCAGCGTCACCCACAGCTCGGCGGGCGGCGCGTCCGGCGCCCCCTCGGCGAGGACGTGCTGAAGGGCGCCCTCCAGCTCCTCGACCCCTTGCGCGATCAGCTCGCCGAGGGGCCGGCCCAGCATCGTCGTACGGCCGCCGCCCAGAGCGCGCGCGGCGTGGGCGTTGACGACGGTGGGGCGCAGGTCCACGTCGACCAGGACGACGCCCCAGGAGGCGTCCTCGAACAGGGCCTCGCTGAGCGCGATGGCCCGTTCCAGGTCGATCTGGGCGTGCACCTCGCTGAACGCGCAGTACACCCCGGCCGGCTTCCCGTCCGCACCCCGGACCCCGGCGGACTGGGTGCGCACGAGGACCCGGCCGCCGTCCTTGCGCAGCAGCGCGAACTCGTGGACCTGGCGCCCCGGCGCGTCCATGACCGCCATCAGCCGCCCCTGCACCTCGTCCGCGTCGGCCCGGCGCACCGCCCAGCCGGTCAGCCCGGGCCGCCCCACGGCCTCGTCGGCGGACCAGCCGAGGACGCGCTCGGCCTCGCGGTTCCAGTGGGTGACGGTGCCGTCCGCGTCGAACGCGCAGAGCGCCGCGTCCATGCCGTCGAGGAGCGCCGCCAGCAACTCCGCCCCGGGAATGGCACCGGCCGTCCCCCTGCTCATGGAAGCGCTCATCCCGGACCCCCTGCGAGACGTGTCCGCCATAGCCGCACGTCAGACCATTGAACTCGAACGTGACCCAGGGCACAGCGACTTCCCGGAAATCGGTCCCCCGTTAATTCGGTTGTGCGGGCCCGGAGGGGTTCCTAAGCTGTCCGTACACGTCGAAAGGAGGTGATCCGAAAAGTGCAGTCTTATCGGATTCGTGAGGTGGCTGCGGGCTGACAGCCCGTCGTCGCACATCGTGCACCTCGGCGGACTGTCTGCCGAAACCCAAGCAGTCACCGACCCGCAGGCTCGCCGGTAGATCCGGCCGGCTCCTCCGCAAGGAGGGACCAGAGCCTGCGGGTTTCCGCATGTCGGGGGCGATTTACGGGCACAGCCGCTCGACGCGCCACGTGCCCTTCCCGCCGCCCTCGCGGACGTAACGCAGCCGGTCGTGCAGCCGGTTCTCGTGGCCCTGCCAGAACTCGATCGTCTCGGGGACCACGCGGAAGCCGCCCCAGTGCGGGGGCGCCGGGACCTTCTCGCCCTCCGGGTAGCGGGCCGACAACTCCTCGTAGCGGGCGGTCAGCTCCTCGCGGCTGTCGATCACCGTGGACTGCTCGCTCGCCCAGGCGCCGAGCTGGGAGCCGTGCGGGCGGGTGCGGAAGTAGGCGACGGTCTCCTCGCGGGGGACGCGGGCCGCCGTGCCGGTGACGATGACCTGGCGGGCCAGCGGGTGCCAGGGGAAGAGCAGCGAGACGTACGGGTTGGCCGTCAGCTCGCGGCCCTTGCGGGAGCCGTAATTGGTGAAGAAGACGAAGCCGCGCGCGTCGTACATCTTCAGCAGCACCGTGCGGGAGGAGGGGCGGCCCTCGGGGGTCGCCGTGGAGACCACCATGGCGTTCGGCTCGTGGAGCATGCCGCCGGCGGCGACTTGGCGGAACCAGCGCGCGAACTGGTCCATCGGATCGGGCGCGAGCGAGTCCTCGGTGAAGGTCTCGGATCGGTATTGCTCGCGCATCGCGGCCGGATCGGTGGTGGAATCGAAGGAGGAGTCTGAGGAGTCTGGGGTGGGCACGGTGCCATCCTGCCGCAGGGCCGGACGGGCCGGAGGTCCGCCCGGCGCAACCGTCGAACCGAGGGAGCCGCCTGATGTCCGACTTCGTACCCGGACTCGAAGGAGTCGTCGCGTTCGAGACGGAAATCGCCGAACCCGACAAGGAGGGCGGTTCGCTCCGGTACCGGGGCGTCGATATCGAGGATCTCGTCGGCCATGTCTCCTTCGGCCATGTGTGGGGGCTGCTGGTGGACGGGGCGTTCGAGCCCGGCCTGCCGCCCGCCGAACCGTTTCCGCTCCCCGTGCACTCCGGGGACGTCCGGGTCGACGTGCAGTCCGCGCTGGCGATGCTCGCCCCGGTCTGGGGGCTGAAACCGCTGCTCGACATCGACGCGGAGACCGCCCGCGAGAACCTGGCGCGGGCCGCCGTGATGGCGCTGTCGTACGTGGCGCAGTCGGCGCGCGGACAGGGCCTGCCGATGGTCCCGCAGCGGGAGATCGACAAGGCGGAGTCCGTCGTGGAGCGGTTCATGATCCGCTGGCGGGGCGAGCCGGACCCGCGCCATGTGAAGGCCGTCGACGCGTACTGGACGTCCGCCGCCGAGCACGGCATGAACGCCTCCACGTTCACTGCGAGGGTCATCGCGTCGACCGGGGCGGACGTGGCGGCCGCGCTGTCCGGCGCGGTGGGCGCCATGTCGGGCCCGCTGCACGGCGGCGCCCCGTCCCGGGTCCTCGGCATGATCGAGGAGATCGAGCGGACCGGGGACGCCACGGCGTACGTGAAGAAGGCGCTGGACAAGGGCGAGCGGCTGATGGGCTTCGGCCACCGCGTCTACCGCGCCGAGGACCCGCGCGCCCGGGTGCTGCGGCGCACCGCCGAGGAGTTGGGCGCGCCGCGCTTCGAGGTGGCGCGGGCGCTGGAGAAGGCGGCGCTGGAAGAGCTGCACGCGCGCCGCCCGGACCGGGTGCTCGCGACGAACGTGGAGTTCTGGGCGGCGATCATGCTGGACTTCGCCGAGGTGCCGGCGCCCATGTTCACGTCGATGTTCACGTGTGCGCGCACGGCGGGCTGGTCGGCGCACATCCTGGAGCAGAAGCGCACGGGCCGCCTGGTGCGCCCGTCGGCGCGTTACGTGGGCCCGGGTGCGCGGAGCCCGCGTGAGGTTGCGGGGTACGGGGAGTTGAACGGGCGCTGATCCCGGGCGAAGCCGCATGCCGTGTGCGGGGGACAGCACGGCATGCGGCCGTTCTGGGGGTGGCGGGAGGCCTTACGCGGCCTGCGGTGCCCACTCGACGCCGTAGCGGGCGAAGATCAGCTGGATGTCGTCGTCGTTGGGCAGGTGTCCGGCGCCGCCGTCGAGTTCGGCGGCGATGAGCCCGGTGACGTCGCCGACGCTCTCCAGCGACATCGCCTTCTCCGGCGGGAGCGGTTCGAGTCCGAACAGGTCCTCCAGGGTGAAGGCGAGTTCGGCCAGGGCCAGCGAGTGGTAGCCCAGGTCGGAGATGAGGCGCTGCTCGGGCTCGCTGTGCTCGTTCTTCTGGGGGGCGACGAGCAGCACGAGCCTGCTCACCAGCTCCTCCACCGAGCCGGAGTCGATCACGGTGCTGCTGTCAGTCATGGGACTTCTCCACGTTCGGGTGCCGTGCCGGACACCGGTACGGATGCGCCGGGTTCATGTTCCGGGCAGTGATCACCGGGAATCCAGGCAACAACTCCGGCAAGGGCGCGGCAACTCCGCATGCCGGAACCGTTGCCTGGAGAGGGCACCGGGGCCGCTGCCACAATGCTGTCCGACCGTGACGGACAGCAGAGGTGGACCGCATGAGTGTGACGGCACGGCCGCAGGACGAACGCTGGGTCTCCGGCCGGCTCGCTGTGGGCACCGCGCACACCCGGCTGATCTGCGTACCGCAGGCGGGCGCCGGCGCCGGGGCGTTCGCGGGGTGGCGGCGGCACATCCCGCCGGGCTTCGAGCTGGCCCCGGTCGAGCTGCCGGGCCGGGGCACGCGGCAGGACGAGCCGATGCCGGACGGCTTCGACGAGCTCGCCGAGCGGCTGCTGGCCGGGCTTGAGCCCGAATTCACCATGCCGTACGCCCTGTTCGGGCACAGCTTCGGCGGGGCCCTGGTCTACGAGCTGAGCCGCCGGATCGCGGCGCGGGGGCTGCCCGCCCCGGTCGCCACCCTCGTCTCCGGCTTCCGGGCCCCGCACACCCCGCCGCCCGCGACCATGTCCCAGGCGTCCGACGAGGGGCTGCTCGACTGGCTGCTCCGCAACGGCGGACTGCCCGAAGAGCTCCTCGCCTACCCGGAGTTCCTGGCCCAGATCATGCACACCATGCGCGTCGACCTCCGGTTCGCGGAGAGCTACCTGCTCGCCGGACCGGACCCGCTGCCCGGCCCGCTGCACGTGTTCGGCGGCGCCGACGACGAGGTGACGCGCGCCGACGGGCTGCCCGAGTGGCGGCACTGCGCCGGCGCCGGCTTCTCGCTCACGCTGCTGCCCGGCGGTCACCACTACCCCCACGCCGACCCCGCCGCGATGGTGGCCGCGCTGACGGACGCCCTCGCGCGCACCGCGTAACCCGTACCCATCCCCCCAACCCCAAGGGAACGCCCATGCTCAGCCTGCTCGCCCTCGGCTCCGCCGCCCCCACCGCGCAGCTCGCGGCGGTCCATGTCGACGGGAGCGGCGACTTCGCCGTGGTGTTCAACACCGTCCTCGTCGTGGGGATCACGGTGGGGGTGCTGGTCACCCAGTTCACCGCGCGTGAGGTGACGCCCCGGATGTACTTCTGGTGCGCGCTGCTCGTGGCGCGGGGCTGTGTGCCGCCGGGTCCGAGCGAGGCGACGAAGGGCGGGATCGGCTTCCTGGTGCTCGCGCTCGCCATCTCCGTCGTGTTCGGCGCGCTGCGCGCCCGGTCGATGCCGATGTGGCGGGACACCGCGGGCAAGGTGATCCGCAAGGGCGGCATGACCACCATGTGGCTGTGGCTGGCGACGATCGCGGCGCGGCTCGTGGTGGGCGCCATCGCGCACATGACGACCGGTGAGCCGATCAACGTGAACGCGCTGTGGCTGGGCATGGGTGTGACGCTGCTCGTCCAGCAGTACTTCCTGGGCCTGCGGGCGAAGGACTCCACCCTGCCGGTACGGGAGTCGGCCGCACCGGCCGCCGGTCCCCGGACCTCGGAGTGACGATCGCCGGGCTGCTGCCCGCCGGGGTGATCCTGGTCGAGTCCTTCGGTGACACGGGGGACGCGGCCGGGATCCGCCTTTTTCCGGCGGAGGAGGCGCTGATCGCGGGCGTGGTCGAGGAGCGGCGGCGCGAGTTCACGACCGTACGGGGCTGCGCCCGCGAGGCCATGCGGCGGTTGGGCAGGGAACCCGCGCCGCTGGTGCGGCAGGGGCGCGACGGACCGGCGTGGCCGGAGGGCCTGGTGGGCAGCCTGACGCACTGCGTGGGCTACCGGGCCGCCGCCGTCGCGCCCGCCGGGGCGTTCCGGGCGGTCGGGATCGACGCGGAGCCGGACGCGCCGCTGCCGCACGGGGTGGACCGGCGGGTGCTCGGAGCCGGGGAGCGCGAGGCCGTCGCGGAGCTGGGGCGCGCGGGGGCGCCGGTGGCGTGGGACCGGCTGGTTTTCTGCGTGAAGGAGGCCGTGTACAAGGCGTGGCATCCGCTGACCGGGCTGCCGCTGGGGTTCCTGGACGCGGAGGTGTCGCTGTCGGCGGACGGCACCTTCACCGCGCGGGTGCCGGGCGGCCCGGTGCCGGGCGGGCCGCCGTTCCCGGAGCTGCTGCGGGGGGCCTGGGCGGCCGGGCGCGGGATGCTGCGGGTGGGCCTCGCCGTAGCGGCCCCGGTACCGGACGGCGGTACGGGGCCGGGTTCCGGTGCGGCGGTTCAGGCGGAGGTCAGGGCGGCGGGCTGAGGGGTCAGGGTCACGGGCAGGCTCGCGAGGCCGTTGAGGAAGTTGGAGTAGACCCGGCTCTCCTCGCCGGTGACCGCCAGCTCGGAGGCGTACTCGCGCAATCCCTCGACCACGGCGGAGAGTTCGGCCCTGGCCAGGTAGGCGCCGATGCAGAAGTGCGCCCCGTGGGCGAAGCTCAGGTGCTTGTTCGGGGTGCGGGCCAGGTCGAAGCGGTGGGGGTCCGGGAAGACCGTCTCGTCGAAGTTGGCGGAGGCGTTCCAGACGGTGACGACGTCACCCTCCTCGATGAACTGACCGCCGAGGAAGGTGTCCTGGGTGGCGGTACGGCCACTGTGCAGGGCGGGCGTGGTCCAGCGCAGGATCTCCTCGACGGCCCGGTCCACCGGGACGTCGTCCGCGCACAGCGCCCGCCACTGCTCCGGGTGGTCGACCAGGGCGCGGAAGCCGCCGATCATGGCGAGCCGGGTGGTCTCGTGGCCGCCCATGATGATGCTGTAGCAGTTGAAGATGATCTCCTCGTGGGTCAGCGGGCGCCCGTCGACCTCCTTGCTGACGAGCAGGCTGACCACGTCGTCGTACGGCTTCTCGCGCCGCGACTGGGCCAGTTCGGAGAAGTAGAGCAGCAGATCGTTGCGGGAGGACCAGGTGCCCTCCTGGGTGGGGGCGCCGTCGGTGGAGGAGAGCGCCGAGGACGTCAGCTCGATGATCAGGCCCCGGTCCTTCGGCGGTACGCCCAGCAGGTCGCAGATCGCGGCGAGCGGGATGTGCGCGGCGACGTCGGTCGCGAAGTCGCAGCTGCCGCGCTCCACGGCCTGCCGGATCAGCTCGCGGGTGGAGCGCCGCACACTCTCCACGACGACGTCCAAGGAGCGCGGCGAGAAGGGCTTGCTGAGCACGCCCCGGAGCGCGGAGTGCGGGCGGCCGTCGGTGACGGCGAGCATCCGGCCGGCGGCGGAGTCCCCGCCGTGGAGGAGGGTGTCGAGCACGTTGCCGCGCTCGGAGGTGAAGGTGCGGCTGTCCTTGTAGACGGCGGCGACGTCCTCGTAACGGGTCAGGACCCAGAAGCCGTCGGCCTGTCCGGCCGGCGGGTGCCAGTGCACCGGGGACTCGGTCCGCAGGTGGCTCCACAGCTCGCGCAGGTCGTACGTGGCGTGCAGCCGGGGATCGGACAGGTCGGCCGTGTCGAGGTGCGCCGGGTCGAACACGGGGCGCTCGGTCATGATCGTTCCATTTCTGCGGTCGTGGTCGTGGGGGGCCGGGGCCGCCGGACGTGAGGGTCCGGCGGCCCCGGCGCGTGGCTATCCGGTGTGGCCGGGGAAGAAAGCCGTCGTGGCACCGGCGGTCTCGCCGCCGTCCACGACGAGTTCCTGCCCGGTGATGAACCGGGCCCCGTCCGACGCCAGATAGTGGAAGGCGGCGGCGATCTCCTCCGGCAGGGCGTGCCGCCGCGCCGGGATCCGCGCGTTGACCTCGTCCAGCATGGCCGGGGTGTACTCCGCCTCCTGCATCGGCGTCAGCACCGCCCCCGGGGTCACGCACGCGGTCCGGATCAGCGGGCTCAGCTCCATGGCGAAGGTCTGGCAGAGCGAGGCGACCCCGGCCTTGGAGGCGTTGTAGTCCGCGTAGAGCGGGTAGCCGCGCGAGCCGTTGACGGACGCGGTGGCGAGCAGCACGCCGTGGCCCTGGCGGACCATGTGCCCGGCGGCGTGCCGCCACAGCGCCAGGACGCCCATGAGGTTGACGTCGAGGGTCCTGCGCGCCTCGGCCTCCGTGAGTTCGAGGACGCCGTGGCGGATGCTGATCCCGGCGTTGGCGATGACCACGTCGAGGCGGCCGGTGGACTGCTGGACGGCGGCGACGGCCTCGCCCACGGCGTCCCAGTCGGCCACGTCCACGTCGAGCCACCGGACGCCGGGGAACTCGCCGTCCGGCTTCGCCACGTCCAGGTTGACGACGTGGTCGCCGTCCAGCGCGAAGCGGGCGGCGACCGCGCGGCCGATGCCGCTGGACGCGCCGGAGACGACGACCGTACGGCCCCCGGTCACAGGATGACCCGGTGGCTGTCCGTGGTGGACGTGCTCAGGCCGCGCCGCAGGTTGCGGCTGACCAGCTGCTTCTTCAGCCAGCGGTCGGTGCCGTCGTAGCGGGCCCGGAACGAGCGGCGGCCGTGTGCGGCCAGGTAGTTGTCCACGACGAGCAGCGAGCCCTGCTCCACGACCACGTCCTGCTGGACCCGCTCCAGCTCCGCCATGAGCCGGTCCAGGGCGGCGACGGCCCGGGGGTCGTCGTCCACGCAGCGCATGAAGGGCCGGTCGATGCGCAGGTACGGGCTGAGCCGGTCGCCGAGCAGGACGGCGCTGGGCACCGGCCGCTCCAGCATGCGGCGGGCCTCGGCGAGCGCCGGGTGGTGCGGGTTCCACGCCTCCAGCTGCCGGATGTGCTCGGTGTCCGGGAGGATGTGGAAGCTCTCGGAGGCGAGGATGTCGCGGTCCTCGTCGGAGAGCCGGATGTCGCGGACCGAGGCGACGATGGTCGGCACCCGGTCGTGGTTGCGCAGGCCGAGCAGCATCAGGTAGTCGCAGCGCTGCGGGTGGAAGCCGTCCTCGGTGTGGAACTCCAGGAGTGATTCGCTGCCGTAGCCGCTCTGGTTCTCCTCGTCGCCCGCGATCGGCAGGACGTTCTGGACGAGCCGGCCCTGCTGGAGGGTGGCCCAGGCGAAGGGCTCGCCGAGCACCATTCCGCAGAGGGCGAGGGCGAGTTCCTGGTCGAGGGCGTTCTTGACGGTGATCGCCTCGCTCCAGTGCGCGGGGGTCGCGCCCAGGGCCTCGTCATCGACGGGGAAGCCGTGGACCAGGCAGGCGGCGGACTGCTCGGTGCGCCGGAAGTCCTCCAGGAAGGCGCGCAGCCCGGTCGGCAGGACCTCGACGGCCTGCCAGGAGTGGTCGTAGAAGTCGGGGAACGACGGGTCGCCCGCGCTGTCGCGCAGCGAGGCGAGCCCTTCCCCGAGCTCGGCGGCCTCGCGGCCGGTGAGGGTGTACGCGGTGACGCTCTCCAGGACGGTCATCGGGTGCTCCCCTCGGTGGCGGCGACCAGGCTCTTGGGCCGCATGTCGGTCCAGTTGGCCTCGATGTACGCGAGCGCCGCCGCCCGGTCGGACTCCTCCAGCGCGGTCGCCCAGCCGGCCGGGACCTCGGCGAAGGACGGCCACAGCGAGTGCTGCCCCTCGTCGTTGACCAGGACCATGAAGGTCCCCTCTTCGGCGTCGAACGGATTCGCCATCGTCGTGTCCTCTCTCTGGCCGGCCGGGGCCGGTCGGGTCCGGTCCTGTTGCGGCCCCCTCGGCCGCGGGTGGTGCCGCCCTCGGACCCGGCCGAGCAGGGTCCCTGCCGGGTCGTCGTGGGGCGTGGTCCCCGGCGCGCGGGCGCGCCGGGGAGGTCTCAGGCGGAGTCGTCGTCCCACTCCGCGGTGAACTCGTCCAGCTCGTCCTGGTCCAGGGCGACCAGGGGCTCCTCGGGCGCCGCGGCGGGCTGCCGGGCCTCCGAGCCGAGCCGCTTGGCCAGCGCGGCCAGTCCGGCCACGGTGCGGCCGGCGAACACATCGCGCGGGGCGATCTCGTACCCGGCCTTGCGCGCCCGGGTGACGAGCTGGATGGAGGTGATGGAGTCGCCGCCCAGGTCGAAGAAGCTGCTGTCGGCACCCGCCCGGTCCACCTGGAGCACGTCCTGGAAGAGCGCGCAGAACAGCTCCTCCGCCTCGCCGCGCGGGGCGCGCCCGGCCGCGGCGGCGCTGAAGTCCGGGGCGGGCAGGGCGTTCCGGTCGAGCTTGCCGCTCGGGGTGACCGGCCAGGCGTCCAGCTCGACCACGGCGGCCGGGACCATGTAGTCCGGCAGCACCGCGCCGACCCGCTCCCGCAGGGCGGCCGGGCTGACCTGCTGGCCCGGCGCGGCGACGACGTAGCCGACGAGGCGCCGGATGCCGGGGGCGTCCTCGCGGGCGACGACCACGGACCGGTCCACGGAGGCGTCGGCGGTGAGCGCGGCCTCGACCTCGCCGGGCTCGATGCGGAAGCCGCGGACCTTGACCTGCTCGTCACTGCGGCCCAGGTATTCCAGCTGCCCGTCGGCGGTCCACCGGGCGAGGTCGCCGGTGCGGTACATCCGGGTGCCGGGGGCGCCGTACGGGTCGGCGACGAAGCGCTGCGCGGTGAGCGCGGTCCGGCCGAGGTAGCCGCGGGCGAGCCCGGCACCGGCGATGTGCAGTTCGCCGGGGACTCCGGGCGGGACCGGGCGCAGCGTCTCGTCCAGCACGTAGACGCGGCTGCCGGCGACCGGGCGGCCCATGGGCGGGGCGGTGCGCCCGGCCAGGGGGGCGCTCATGGTGGCCATGACGGTGGACTCGGTCGGCCCGTACGCGTTGACCATGCGGCGTCCGGCGGACCAGCGGGCCACCAGGTCGGGGGCGCATGCCTCGCCGCCGACGACGAGCGTGACACCCTCGGGCAGCCCGCCCTCGGGGACCACGGCCAGCGAGGACGGCGGCAGCAGCAGGCAGTTCACCCCGTACCGGGCGACGGTGTCCACGAGCGGCTGTCCGGGCAGGAGTTCGCCGGCCGGTGCGACGACGGCGCAGGAACCGGTGAGCAGCGCGGTGCACAGCTCCCACACGGAGGCGTCGAAGCTGGGCGAGGCGTAGAGCAGGACCCTGCCCAGCGGCTTGGCGTCGAGCCCGTCGGCCTGGGCGGCCATCATCGAGGCGAGCCCGGCGTGGGTGACGAGGACGCCCTTCGGGGTGCCGGTGGAGCCCGAGGTGTAGATGACGTACGCGGCGGACGCCGGGCGCAGCGGGCCCGTCCGGTCGGCGTCGGTGAGGTCTGCGTCGGAGGTGCCTTCGGGGACCGTCAGCTCGTCCACGTACAGCCGGGTGGGGCCGTCCTCCTCGGCGGGCAGGCCCTCGGCGGCCTCGCGGGTCGTGAGGACGAGGTGCGGGGCGGCGTCGCGGAGCATGAAGGCGATCCGGTCCGCCGGGTAGCCGACGTCGAGCGGCAGGTAGGCGGCGCCCGCCTTGAGCGCGGCGACGATCGACACCACGGAGTCCGTCGAGCGCGGCATGGCGACGACGACCAGGCGTTCGGGCCCTGCGCCGTGGGCGGCGAGGACGCGGGCCAGGCGGTTGGCGCGGGCGTCGAGTCCGGCGTACGAGAGGGTGCCGCCGGGTCCGGTGACGGCCGGTGCGTCCGGGCGGGCGGAGACCTGCCGGGCGAACAGCTCGGGGAAGGTGGCCGGGGTGGCGGCCCGGGCGTCGGCGCCCCGGTTGGGCTCGGCGACCAGGCGGTCGAGCTCGGGTGCGGAGAGCAGGCCGATGCGGCCCGTCGGCAGGTCCGGGGTGGCGACGAGGGCGTCCAGGACTCGGCCCACCACGGCGAGCAGCCGGTCCGCCTCGTCGTGCGTGAACAGGTCGCCCCGGTAGTTCAGTTCGAGGCTCAGGCGCTCGCCGGGGACCACGACCAGGCTGAGCGGGTAGTGGGTGGCGCCGGGGGCGGCGGTGTCGTCCACGGAGATCCGGAGGCCGGGCACCTGCTCCTGGACGGCGGCGCGGTCGACCGGGGTGTTCTCGAACCCGAGGACGGTGTCGAAGAGTTCGCCGTGTCCGGCGCTCTGCTGCACGGCAGCCAGGGAGACGTGGTGCGCCTCGCCGAGGGCGGCCTGCTCGTCCTGGAGCCGGGCGAGGACGCCGGCCAGGGTCTGGCCGGGCTCCCAGCGCACCCGGACCGTGATGGTGTTCATCAGCATGCCGACGACGGACTCGGAGCCGGGCAGCTGCGGGGCGCGTCCGGCGACGGTGGCGCCGAAGACGACGTCGCGGCGGCCGGTGAGGCGGCCGAGGGCGACGGCCCAGGCGTACTGGAGGACGGTGTTGAGGGTCAGCCCGTGGGCGCGGGCGGCGGCGGTGAGCGCACGGGTCTCGTCGGCACCGAGGCGGTGCGCGACGAGGTCCGGGACGACGGCGGCGGCCGCGTCGGCGCCGGGGGCGACCAGGGTCGGCCCGTCGAGCCCGGCCAGCGCGTCCTTCCACAGCCGCTCGCCCGTACCGTCCAGGGAGGCGAGCCAGCCGAGGTGGTGGCGGTACGGGGTGACGGCCGGCAGGGACGCGGAGGCGCCGCCGTTCGCGTACAGCTCGAAGAGGTCGCGGAACATCAGGGGCAGCGACCAGCCGTCGAGCAGGATGTGATGGTGCGTCAACAGGAAGAGGTGGCGGTCGTCGGCGAGCTTGACCAGGGTGACCCGCACCAGCGGCGGTTCGGCCAGGTCGAAGCGGCGGACCCGGTCCTCGGCGAGCAGGGCCGCGACCCGGTCGCGCTGGGTCTCCTCGTCGAGCCCGGTGAGGTCGATGTCCGTCCACGGCAGGGGGGCGGCCGCGGGCACCACCTGGACGGCGGACCCGCCGGCCGGGCGGACGAACGCGGCGCGCAGGTTGTCATGCCGGGCGAGCAGCGCCTCGCAGGCGGTCCGCAGCACGCCAGGGGCCAGCTCTCCGGCGAGCTGCAGGGGGCGCTGGGTGTTGTAGACGTCGACGCCGTCCTCGGCGAGCAGGGCGTGGAAGTGCATGCCCTGCTGGAGCGGGGTCAGCGGCAGGACGTCCAGGTGTCCGGGGAAGTCCCGGTCCAGCTCGGCCTGTTCGTCGGTGCCGAGGGTGACGAGCGGTCCCTCCGGCGGTACGAAGGAGGGCTCGGCGTCGGCGGTCGCGGTGGCGGCGGTGGCCAGCGCGGCGACGGTGCGGTGGGTGAAGACGTCCCTCGGGGTGAGCACGAGGCCCGCCTTGCGCAGCCGGGAGACCAGCTGCAGGGAGAGGATGGAGTCGCCGCCCAGGTCGAAGAAGCTGTCGTCGGCGCCGACGCGTTCGACGTGCAGCACCTCGGCGAACAACTCGCACACCAGCCGTTCCCGGTCGTCCTTCGGCGCCCGGCCGCCGGCCGCTCCCGCGAACTCCGGTACGGGCAGGGCGCGGCGGTCCAGCTTGCCGTTGATCGTGAGCGGCAGCTCGGGCAGCGTGACGACGGCCGCGGGCACCATGTGCGCGGGCAGCACCCCGGCGAGCCGGCCGGGCAGCCCGGCGAGGTCGGCGGACGCGTCGGCGGGCACCACGTAGGCGACGAGGCGCTTGACGCCCGGCCGGTCCTCGCGGGCCACGACGGCCGCCCGTGCCACGGCCGGGTCGGCGGCGCAGACCGCCTCGATCTCGCCGGGCTCGACGCGGAAGCCGCGGATCTTGACCTGGTCGTCGGCGCGCCCGGCGAACACCATCGTGCCGTCGGGCAGCCACCGGCCGAGGTCGCCGGTGCGGTACATGCGGGCGCCGGGCGCGCCGAAGGGGTCGGCGACGAAGCGTTCGGCGGAGAGCCCGGCGCGGCCGAGGTAGCCGCGGGCGAGCCCGGCTCCGGCGATGTACAGCTCGCCGTCCGTACCGGCGGGGACCGGGCGCAGCCGGGCGTCCAGGAGGTAGACGCGGGTGTTGTGGGCGGGGCGGCCGATGGCGGGGCGGTCGCTGTCGCCGGTGCGGCAGAGCATCGCGTCGACGGTGCACTCGGCGGGGCCGTACAGGTTGTAGCCGTTCAGGCCCTCGGTGACGCGCAGTTCGTCCCACAGGTCGTCGCCGACGGCCTCGCCGCCGAGCGCGAGCGTGGTCGGGCGGTGGCCCCCGTCACCTAGGGGTCCGGTGCCGAGGAGTCCGGCCGCGAGGAGGGAGCGGGCGAAGCTGGGCGTGGTGTCGAGGACGTCGACGCGGCGCTCGGTGACGTACGCGGTCAGCGCGTGCGGGTCCTTGCGGGTCTCGTCGTCCACCAGGTGCAGTTCGTGGCCGCCGGTCATCCACAGGAGCTGGCTCCAGGACGCGTCGAAGACCAGCGCGTTGGTGAGCGCGACCCGCATCTGCCGGCCGCCGGCCGCCTCGGACTCGGGCGTGAAGAAGCGGTCCCGGTGGCTGTGGAACATGTTGACCAGGGCCCGGTGCTCGACCGCGACGGCCTTGGGTGTGCCGGTGGAGCCCGAGGTCGAGATGGTGTACGCGAGGTGCGCGGGCAGCAGCGGGGCGGTGCGGTCGGCGTCCGTGAGGTCGGCGTCGGAGGGCGCCCCGGCACCCCCGTCGAGCCGGTCCGCGAGGTCGTCCAGGGAGAGCCGGTCCGGGCCGCCGTCCGGCAGCCCGGCCGCGACGGCGTCGGTGGTCACCAGGAGGACCGGCGCGGTGTCGGCGAGCAGCGCGGTGATCCGGGCGGCCGGGTACTCCGGGTCGATCGGCAGGTAGGCGGCGCCGGCCTTGAGCACGGCGAGGATCGCCACCACGGTGTCGGCGGTGCGGGGCAGCGCGAGCGCGACGAGGGTGTCGGGGCCGGCGCCCCGGGCGGCGAGGAGCCGGGCGAGCCGGTTGGCGCGGGCGTTGAGGGCGCCGAAGGTGAGGGCCTGTCCGCCGCCGACGAGGGCGGTCGCGCCGGGGGTGGCCCGCACCTGCGCCTCGAAGACGTCGGGGAGGGTGGCGTCGGGGACCTCGCGGGCCGTGTCGTTCCAGGTGTAGAGGGTGCGGCGGCGCTCCTCCTCGGTGAGGAGGTCGACGCGGCCGGCCGGGGTGTCCGGGGCGGAGACGAAGCCTTCGAGGAGCAGCCGCAGCCGGCCGAGGAGGGCGGTCGCCGCCTCGGTGTCGAAGAGGTCCTGGCGGTGGTTGAGTTCGAGGCGCAGTTCGTCGCCCGGGTAGACGGCGAGGCTGAGCGGGTAGTGGGTGCCCTCGTGGGCCTCGTGGCCGGTGGCCTCCACGATGGCGATGACCATGCCGGGGATCGCCTTGGACGCGGCGAGCGGGTCGATCGGGAAGCTCTCGAACGCGACGGTGGTGTCGAAGAGTTCGGTGTGCCCGGTGGTGCGGTGGATGTCGGCGAGGCCCAGGTAGTGGTAGCCGCCGAGCCGGGCCTGCTGGTCCTGGAGCCGGGCCAGCATCGCGGACAGCGGCTCGTCCGGGTCGATGCGCAGGCGGGCCGGCACGGTGTTGATGAGCAGGCCGACCATGTGGTCGACGCCCGGGATCTGCGGCGGGCGGCCCGCGACGGTGGCCCCGAACACGATGTCGTCGCGCCCGGTGAGCGAGGAGAGGAGCAGCGCCCAGGCGCCCTGGACCACGGTGTTGAGGGTGAGCCCGCGCTGCCGCCCGGCCGTGGTGAGCGCGGCGGTCAGCTCGGCCGGCAGGTCCGCGATGACGCGCTGCTGGCGGCCCGGGGTGCCGGTGGCGGCGGCCGGGGCGACCAGCGTCGGTTCGTCCAGGCCGTCCAGCGCGTCGGCCCAGGCGCGTTCCGCCTCGGCCCGGTCCTGGGCGTCGAGCCAGCCCAGGTAGTCGCTGAACGGGACGACCGTCTCCAGGTCGGGCAGGCCGCCGTCGCCCCGGGCGCGCCGGTAGAGGCGGAAGACGTCGCGCAGCACGATGGGCAGCGACCAGCCGTCGACCAGGATGTGGTGGTGGGTGATGACCAGGACGTGGCGTTCGGCCCCGAGGCGGACGAGGGTGAAGCGGACGAGCGGGGGCCGGGCCAGGTCGAAGCGGCGTTCGCGGTCGGCGGCGAGGAGCCGGGTGAGCCGGGCCCGCTGCTCGGACTCGCCGAAGCCGCTGAGGTCGCTCTCCTCCCAGGGCACCTCGACGGCGCGGGCCACGGCCTGGACGGCCTGTCCCGAGCGGCGTTGCAGGAAGCCCGCGCGCAGACCGGAGTGGCGTTCCAGGAGCTGCCCGCAGGCGCGCTTCATGGCCTGCGCGTCCAGCACCCCGGCCAGCTCCAGGGGGGTCTGCATGTTGTAGAAGTCGACGCCCTCGGTGTCGTAGAGAGCGTGGAAGAGCATGCCCTCCTGCAAGGGGGACAGCGGCAGGACCGCTTCCAGCGAGGTCTGCTTCACTTCGAGTTCTCCCATTGGGCTTCGAGCTCTTCGAGCTCGTCCAGGTCGAGCGGGACGAGGGGCTGCTGGGCGGGCGTCCAGTCGGCCTCGCCCGCCGCGACGTCCTTGGCGTGGGGGGCGAGCGCGGCGACGGTCTTGTGCGTGAACACGTCGCGCGGGGTGAGGTCGAGCCCTTCGGTGCGGGCGCGGCCGGCCAGCCGGATCGACATGATCGAGTCGCCGCCGAGGCCGAAGAAGTCGTCGTCGATGGAGACGTGTTCCAGGCCGAGCACTTCGGCGTACAGGGCGCAGAGCAGCGTTTCGCGGGCGTCGCGCGGTTCGCGTCCGGCGGGGGCCGCCGAGAACTCCGGTACGGGCAGGGCCTTGCGGTCCAGCTTTCCGTTCGGGGTCAGCGGCAGGGCGGCGACCTCTATCAGGACGGACGGCACCATGTAGCCGGGCAGCGAGGCGGCGAGGTGTTCCCGGAGCGCGTCCGCGTCGAGCGGCCCCGCGGCGGGGACGGCGTACGCGGCGATGCGCGGGGCCCCCGCCCGGTCCTCCCGGACGATGACGGCGGCGCGGGACACCGAGGAGTCGGCGGTGAGCACGGTCTCGATCTCGCCGAGCTCGATTCGGTGGCCCCGGATCTTCGTCTGGTGGTCGGCGCGGCCCAGGTACTCCAGCTCCCCGTCGGCCCGGCGGCGGCCGAGGTCGCCGGTTCGGTACATGCGGGTGCCGGGCGCGCCGTACGGGTCGGCGACGAAGCGTTCCGCGGTGAGGCCGGGCCGGCCCGCGTAGCCGAGGGTGACGCCGGGCCCGGCGATGCAGATCTCGCCGCTCACCCCCGGGGGCACCGGCCGCAGCCGGGCGTCGAGCACGTACACCCGCAGGTTGGACGCGGGGCGGCCGACGGGCACGGCGGCGGGTTCGGCGCCGGCCACGGCCAGGTGGCTCGTGGAGTAGACGGAGACCTCGGTCGGCCCGTACAGGTTGTGCAGGGCGGCCCCGCTCACGGCGCGGAACCGTTCCACCAGGCCGGAGGTCATGGCCTCGCCGCCGCAGAACACCCGCCGCAGCCCGTCGCACCGGTCCGCGCCCGGCTCCTGGACGAAGACCTCCAGGGTGGACGGGACGAACTGGGCGACGGTGACCTTCTCGCGGCGGATGAGGTCGGGCAGGTAGCCGGGCCGGGTGTGGCCGTCCGGTTCGGCGATCACGACGGCGGCGCCGGTGATCAGCGGCCAGAAGATCTCCCACACCGAAGGGTCGAAGCTCATCGAGGTGCGCTGGAGGACCCGGTCGCCGGGGCCGAGCGGGAAGGCGTCCTGCATCCAGTGCAGGTAGTTGGCGGCCCCGGCGTGCGCCACGACGATGCCCTTGGGGCGGCCGGTGGAGCCGGAGGTGTGGATGACGTAGGCCGGGTGCAGCGGCAGCGGGCGGTCCGGGGCCGGGCCGTCGGCGGCCGGGGCGCCCGAGGTCAGCGCCGCGTAGTTCGCCGGGTCGATGACGAGGACCGGGTCGGCGTCGCCGATCATGTTGCGGACGCGCTCCGCCGGGTACTCCGGGTCGATCGGCAGGTAGGCGGCCCCGGCGCGGTGGACGGCGTGCAGGGCGACGATCAGCTCCGCCGAGCGCGGCAGGCTCACCCCGACGACCCGGCCGGGCCCGGCCCCCTTGGCGACGAGCGCGGCGGCGAGGCGGCCGGCCCGTGCGTCGAGTCCGGCGTACGTGACGGTCTCGGCGCCGCAGACGACGGCGACCGCGTCCGGGGTGCGGGCGGCCTGGGCCGCGAACAGCTCGGGCAGGGTGGCGTCCGGGAAGGCGCGGACCGGGCCCTCGCCCGCCGCGAGCGCCCCGGCCGCCTCCTCGGCGGTGAGCAGCGAGATCCCGGCGACCGGCCGGTCCGGGTCGGCCGCGAACGCCGCGAGGGCGAGCCGGAGCCGGCTGAGGACGGCGTCCGCCTCGGCCGCGGTGTAGAGGTCTGCCCGGTAGGTGAGTTCCAGCCGCATCCGGTCGCCGGGGGCGGCGATCAGGCTGAGCGGGTAGTGCGTGGCGCCGGTGGCGTCGGACTCCTCGACGCTGATCCGCAGCCCCGGAACGGCCCGGCCGATGGACGCGCGGTCCACCGGGGCGTTCTCGAAGACCGTGCTGGTGTCGAAGAGTTCGGGCATCCCGGTCAGCCGCTGGAGCGCGGGCAGGCCGAGGTGGTGGTGCCCGGTGAGCGCGGCCTGCTCCGCCTGCACGGTGGCGAGGAGCCCGGCGAACGGCTGCGCGGGGTCGACGCGCACCCGGACCGGGACGGTGTTCATCAGCATCCCGACCATCTCCTCGACGCCCGGGAGCAGCGGCGGCCGGCCGGACACGGTGGTGCCGAACACGACGTCGTCGCGGCCGGTCAGCAGCGCGAGGAGCAGCGCCCAGGCGCCCTGGACGACGGTGCTGGTGGTCAGGGACCGGGTGCGGGCGGCCGCGCCCACCGCCCGGGTCAGCTCCTCGCCCAGCTCGGTGACGGCGAGGGCCGGGGTGCCGGTGGCGGCCTGGGCGCCGGGGGCGACGAGGGTCGGCTCGTCCAGGCCCGCGAGCGCGGTGCGCCAGGCGTCCTCGGAGGCCGTACGGTCCTGGGCGCCGAGCCACGCGAGGTGGTCGGAGACCGGGACGGCGGGCGGCAGCGCGGACCCGGCGCCGCCGTCCGCGTACAGCAGGAACAGGTCCCGCAGCACCAGCGGCAACGACCATCCGTCGTACAGGATGTGATGGTTCGTGATCACGAGCAGGTGCTCGTCCGGGGCGGTGCGCACGAGGCCGAAGCGGATCAGCGGCGGCGCGTCCATCGGGAAGCGGCGGGCCTTGTCCGAGGCCAGCAGCCCGCTCAGCGCGGCGGCGCGCTCCGGCTCGGCCAGGTCCGCGAGGTCGTGGAACGCCCAGTCCGGTTCGAGGCCGCCGCAGATCACCTGCACGGGCACCCCGGACCCGGCGCGGTCGAAGCCGGCGCGCAGCGCGGGGTGCCGGTCGAGCACGCCCCGGCAGGCGCGGCGCAGCGCCTCGGTGTCGAGCGGCCCGGCGAGCCCGAAGACCTTCTGCACGTTGTACGGGTCGGGGCCGGCGTCCGCGTCGCCGTCGCGGAGGGCGGCGCCGGAGTAGAAGGCGTGGAAGAGCATGCCCTCCTGGAGCGGGGCGAGCGGGAGCAGCGCCTCCGCGTTCCGCCCGGCCCAGCGGGCGCGCAGGGCGGCGGCGTCCTCGGGGCCTACGGGTTCGAGGAGCCGCGGGGCCCCGGCCGGTTCGTCGCCGGGGGCTTCGGCGCCCGCCGCGTGGGCGGCCATGGCGGCGACCGTCCGGTGCGCGAAGACGTCCTGCGGGGTGAGGCCGATCCCGGCGCGGGCGGCGCGGGTGACGAACTGGACGGCCACGATCGAGTCGCCGCCCAGGTCGAAGAAGTTGTCGTCGATGCCCACGGCGGTGGCGCCGAGGAGTTCGCCGATCAGCTCGCACAGCAGGCGCTCGCGGTCGTCGCGCGGGGGGCGGCTCTCGGCGGCGCCGGTGAACTCCGGCGCGGGCAGGGCGTTCCGGTCCAGCTTGCCGCTGGGGGTGAGCGGCAGCGCGTCGAGCACCACGACGGCGGCGGGCACCATGTATTCGGGCAGCCCGGCGGCGGCCAGCTCGCGCAGCGCGGCGGGCTCGGGCACCGCGCCGGGGCTCGGCACCACGTAGGCGACGAGGCGGCGCACGCCGGGGGCGTCCTCGCGGACGACGACCGTGGCGTGCCCGACGGCCGGGTCGGCCGCGAGGACCGCCTCGATCTCACCGGGCTCGATGCGGAAGCCGCGCACCTTGACCTGGTCGTCGCCGCGCCCCAGGTATTCCAGCTCGCCGTCGGGGGTCCAGCGCGCGAGGTCGCCGGAGCGGTACATGCGGGCGCCGGGCTCGCCGTACGGGTCGGCGACGAACCGCCCGGCGGACAGGCCGGGGCGGCTCAGGTAGCCGCGCGCCAGGCCGGAGCCCGCTATGTAGACCTCGCCGGCCACGCCCGCCGGGACGGGGCGCAGCGCCTCGTCCAGGACGCGCACCCGGGTGCGGTGCACGGGGCGGCCCATCCGGGGCACGGTGCGCCCGGCGAGCGGGTCGCTCATGGTGGTGATGACGGTGGACTCGGTGGGCCCGTAGGCGTTGACCATGCGGCGCGCGGGGGACCAGCGCTCCACGAGGTCGGGCGGGCACGCCTCGGCGCCGACGACCAGGGTGACGCCGGGCGGGATCGAGCCCTCGGCCATCACGGACAGGGCGGAGGGGGCGAGCAGCAGGCAGCTGACGCCGGTCTCGGCGATCAGGGCGGCCAGGGCGGGGCCCGGCTGGAGGCGTTCGGCGGGGGCGACGACCGCGCAGCCGCCGGTGAGGAGCGCGGTGCACAGCTCCCAGACGGAGGCGTCGAAGCTGGGCGAGGCGAACATCAGGACGCGCTCGCCGGGCCGCAGCGCGAGCCGGTCGGCCTGGGAGGACGCGAGGGCGGCGATCCCGGTGTGCGGGACCAGGACGCCCTTGGGGCGCCCGGTGGACCCGGAGGTGTAGATCACGTACGCGGTGTGGCCGGGGCGCAGGGGCGCGGTGCGGTCCGCGTCGGTGAGGTCGCTGTCGTCGGCGTGCGGCGCCAGGGACGCCTCGTCCAGGACGAGTTCGTCCAGGAAGAGTTCGCCGACGAACAGCTCGTCCAGGAACAGCTGCTCGGGGAGGTCCGCCAGGCCGTCCAGCCGGGCCGCGGCGGCGCGGGTGGTGAGCATCAGGGCGGGGCGGGCGTCGTCCAGCATGTACGCGATGCGCTCGGCCGGGTACGACACGTCGACCGGCAGATGCGCGGCGCCCGCCTTCAGGACCGCCAGGACGGCGACGACGGCGTCCGGTGAGCGGTCCATGGCGACGGCGACCCGGGTGTCGGGCCCGGCGCCCTTGCGGGCGAGGAGGCGGGCCAGCCGGTTGGCGCGGGCGTTGAGCCGCTCGTACGAGAGCGTGGTCTCCCCGGCCCGTACGGCGTCGGCGTGCGGGGTGGCCCGGACCTGCCGCTCGAACAGCTCGGGGAAGGTGGCCCCGGCGTCCGGCCGGCCGGTGTCGTTCCACTCCACGAGGACGCGTTCGTGCTCGGCGGGGCCGAGGAGCGGGACGCGGCCGATCGGGAGGTCGGCGGGGGCGGTGGCCAGCGCGGTGAGGTAGCGCAGGAAGCGGTCCTGGTGGGCGGCGAGTTCGTCCTCGGTGTAGCGGTCGGCGGGGGCCTCGAAGTCGATGGCGGCGCCCTGCCCGGCGCTCTGGGGGCGGACGCTGATGTTGAGGTCGGGGACCGGGCCGCCCTGGAGGGTGCGGGCGTAGGTGGGGTGGCCGTCGAAGAGGAGGTCGCTGCTGGTGGGCAGGATGTTGACCTGCACCCCGAAGAGGTGGCCGCCGCTGCCGACGAGCTTCAGTTCGCGCCGCAGGTCGTCGTACGGGTAGTTCTGGTGCTCCAGGAGCTCGGCGAGCCCCGACGCGACCTGGCGCAGCAGCTGGGAGCGGGTGGTGGCCGGGTCGATGGTGAGCCGCAGCGGGAGCTGGTTGGCCATCATCCCGGGGTTGTTGCGCGCGATGTCGGTGCGCCGGGCCGTGACCGGGACGCCGATGGTGAGGTCGCGCTGCCCGGTCATGCCGTGCAGATACGCGGCGACCGCGGCGAGCACCGGGACCGTCCAGGTGGTCCGGGCCTCGCGTCCGGCGGTGCGGAGCGCGGCCAGCGCGGATTCGGGCAGCTCGGCGGTGCGGGTCGGCAGCACCTCTCCGGCCCGGCCCGGGACCGTGCGGTCGGACAGGGTGGCGGTCTCCGGCTGCACCGCGAACCGGTCGAGCCAGTAGGCGCGGTCGCGGTCGAAGCGGTCGGAGGCGCGGTAGGCGGCCTCCTCGGCGACCAGCTCGGCGAGGGTGTTCAGCGGGGCGCCCGCGGGCTCCTCACCGGCCGCCTCGGCGGCGTACAACTCGGCGACCCGGCGCGTGAAGAGGACGCTGCCGAAGCCGTCGATGAGGATGTGGTGGCAGCGCTTGTACCAGATGAAGTGCGCGTCCCCGAGCTTCAGCAGCACCTCGTTGAAGAGCGGGTCGCGGACGAGGTCCAGGGCGGTGTGCCGGTCCTCGGCCATCCAGCGCAGCGCCTCGGCGTGCGGGTCGGGGCGGCCGGAGAGGTCGATCTCCCGCAGCAGTTCGCCGGCCTGCGCGACGGCCGTCTGGTAGGGGCCTTGCGGGCCCTCGCCGAAGGCCACGTCGAAGGTGCCGCTCTCGACCTCGGCGCGGCGGACCGCGCGCCGCAGGATGCCGGCGTCCACCGGGCCCCGGATCTCCAGGTAGTCGGCCAGGTTGAACGTCGAGGTGGGTGAGGCGAGCCGGTGGGCGAACCAGACCCCGCGCTGGGCGGCGGTCAGCGGAAACGGGGTGCCTTCGGTGACGAGCGGAGTCATCGGACGACGACCACCTTCCCGGCGCGTTCCAGCGCGCCTCGGTCTGGTGCCCTGGGCCGGATCGCGGGGTGTTCGGCGCGGTCCGCAGGGCGGGACGTCCGGCGGTCGTGGGGCGCCGGGGCGACGGCGGGCGCGGCCGCCCCGGGGCGTTCGGGGCGGGGACGGCAGGGTGTCGACGGGCCGGCGCCGTGGCATCGATGCTCGCCGAACGCACGTGCGGTCACCAGGAAAGCGACCGGCAACCGGTGTCGCCGGCTGCCGGTCGGCGACCGGGACGAGTTACCGGATTCTTGCCTGGAAGGGACCCGCCGCCGCTCGGCATGATGCGCAGCAATGCCCGCAGAGGCTGAGAGGACCACTGCTTTGACCCGTCCCGAGAGCTATCCCGACCGCGCCCTGCTGGAATGGCTGACCGACGCGCCGGCCGAACGCGGGCTCTACTTCGCCGGACCCCGTGACAGCTGGGACTTCCACTCCTACCGGTCGCTCGCCCGGCTGACCCTCACCACGGCCGCCGCGCTCCGCGCGCTCGGGGTGCGCCGCAACGACGTGGTGGTCGTGGTGCAGCGCTCCAGCCCCGGCTTCGCGGCCAGCCTCTTCGGCGCGCTCGCGGCCGGGGCTACACCGTCCTCGATCGCGCCGCCGTTCGCGTTCCAGCGCAGCGAGGACTACCAGCGCCACGTCGACCACCTCTTCCGCACGGCGGCCCCGGCCCTCACCATCTGCGACGAGGACTCCTTCGAGGCGGTCGGCAAGACGTGCGCCGGTCTCGGCATCCGCCAGCCGGTGCTTTTCGACGAGCTGGTACGCGACGTGGAGCCGGCCTCCGCCCCGTACCCGCTGCCGGACCACGCGCTGATCCAGTTCACCTCCGGGTCGAGCGGCTTCTCGCGCGGAGTGCGGGTCGCGTCCGACGCGCTGCGCGCCAACGTCACCGCGACGCGGCGCCGACTGGGGTGGCGGCCCGAGGACGCCGGCATCAGCTGGATGCCCGTGCACCACGACTTCGGCCTGACCGGCTGCCTGATCAACATGGTGGTCACCGGGTCCGACGGCTGGCTGATGCAGCCCGAGCACTTCCTGCGCGACCCGGTCCGCTATCTGCGCTGCATCAGCGAGAACCGGATCGGCCTGACCGCGATGCCCAACTTCGGCCTGGCGTACATCCTGCGCCGGGTCCGCCCGGCCGCCCTGGAGGGCATGGACTTCAGCGCCCTGCGGTCGGTCAGCCTGGGCGCCGAGCGCATCGACCCGGACGCCCTGGAGGCGGTCGAGGCGCTGCTCGGCCCGTACGGCTTCCGGCGCGGCGTCTTCACCCCGGCGTACGGAGGCGCGGAGGCCACCCTCGGGGTGACCGGTCTGGCCCCGGACGAGGGCTGGACGGCCTCGGCGCCGGACGGCGAGGACGGGCGGCCCGGCACGGCCCGGATCGTGGGCTGCGGGCGCCCGATGGAGGGCGTCACGGTCTCCGTGCTGGACGAGGACGACCGGCCCGTGCCCGACGGCACCGTGGGCGAGATCGTCGTCGGCGGGACGTCGGTGACCGGCAACAGCTATGTGGGCGAGGCGGGTTCGGCGTCCGGGACGAGTCTGGCGTCGGGCGTGCTGCGCTCGGGCGATGCCGGGTTCCTCCGGGACGGGCAGCTCTTCGTGCTCGGCCGGCTCGGTGACGGCATCAAGATGAACGGCAAGATGGTCTTCGCGGAGAGCCTGGAGGGCCGGCTGCACGAGCTGGGCGTCACCGAGCGCCGGGCGGCCGTGCTGCTGGGCTTCCGCGACGGCGTCGCGACGGCCGCCGTGGTCATGGAGGGCGCGAAGCCGGAGTGGGACGAGGCCGCCCGGGAGGTCGTCACGGAGTCGCTGCCCGACGCGGAGCTGCTGCTCGTCCACGTCCGCCGCAGCGGCCTTGCGGTCACGTCGAGCGGCAAGCCGCGCCGGCGGCTGATGTGGAAGCAGCTGTGCGAGGGCACGCTCGCGGTCTGACCGTACGCGCACACGGGAGAGGGGGGGGGGGGGGGGGCCCGCCCCCCCCCCCCCCCCCCCCCCCCCCCCCGACCCGCCCCCCCCCCCCCCCGCTTGTGCGCCCCCGCCCCCCCCCGAGGGGAGGGCC